>NZ_CP022529.1:606250-909375 GCF_002237595.1 Labrenzia sp. VG12 | reverse complement strand
GCGATCCAAAGACCAGCGCCAGAACGTCTTTGAAGCTGCTGAAGGGCGAATGACGCCGCAGTTGAAAGTCGCCCTCCAACTGGATGGGCAAGACAAAGTAGCGGGTGCCCTTTTCCTGCAATTGCGCCATCACCGCGTTGGCGTGTGCGTCGCGCCTGCGCTGCCGCAGCAAGCGCACGGCGCCGCGCAAATACTCCTCAACCGGCGGATAGATCGTGTGACGTTCATATCGAGGGAAAAACGGCATCAAGACCACATTTGCCAGGTTGTAGCCTACGTCAGGAGCTGTCTGAAGCCAGAAGGATGACGGGAACCGGGGTGACAGATCGATCGGTCCGACACGCTCCGCGATCTCGCAAACGCGCGCCGGATCGTCCGGAAAATGGCTCACGGTGGAAAGGCCGTTTCTTTCCAGGGTCATCCAGCCGGGCCGCAGGGCTCCCAGTTCGGTCACCGCCACATAGAGCCCCCGCCTGCGCGCGCACTCGATCGCAAGGCGGTGGTAGATCCGCTGGTCCCCGTGCAGAACCAGGTCGGTTATGCCGTAAGTGTCCAGAAAACGGTCGATGAACGCCTGCCAGTCGCCAACAGACCCTTTGTAGCTGGTGCAACCGTCCCCATGCCAATGCAGCCAGTCACCGGCACAGAAGTTGATCCGGTACACGCCCAGACCCCGGGACTTCAGGATCCCGCCCGTTTGTTTGTAAAGGGGAGAAAGCGGTCCTTGCAGGAACAGGATATTTCGCTCGCTGCGGACCGCCTCATCAACAGGACGCCCGGTCTCAACCGCGCCAGACATGCGTCCACCGCTCCGTCTTGCCCCTTGCCTTCAGCTGGTCGGCAAAAGTCGTGGTAATTCCGCGCGACACGGCCTTCTCAAGACGCGGAGGTTGATCACACAGGGCTCCTGGCAGGTTGACCGTGTTGTTCACGATGCGCTCAGCCATCCGGTCGGCAGCCGCCTCCCGCCCTTCCTTGGTGTAAAAGCAGCCCTTGACCTGGATGGACGCAGCCAGAAGCCGTTCCAGAGCATCCAGCAGATCCGGATCGGGGGCTGTTGCAAGGCGCCAGAATTCATCCAGTGTCTTCTGGCACGTCAGTCCTGGAATGTCGTAAAGCGCGATTCCCAGCACCTTGGTTGGACACCCTGCGCGCAAGGCGTGGAGACCGGTCGTGCTGTTGATGGTCAAAGACCCGGCAGCATGGCTGAGCAACTGGTTCAAATTGCCGCCATCCACCAGCAACACGCGTTTCTTGACGTCGTGTTTCTTCGCAAGCGTCCGCAAGATCCTGGACCAGGGTTCCATGCCGTTGTCGAGTGGATGGACCTTGAAAACAAGACGCGCAGCAGAAGGCGCGTGGCGCGCGAACGAAGCAATCACCTCCTCTGCGGCGTCCGCGATATGGTCGTATTGCGAGTTGAAGCGAAGCTGATAGTCGCTTTGCAGCTGCAACGGAAAGACGTAATAGGGCAGATCGGTCGAAATGATGTCGTCGATGACATGATTGGCCTTCCGCTTGCGGCCCTTGGCCAACGCAAATCGCGGAATATTGCTCAAGTAGTCGATCAATGGGTGATAGAGCTTGTCCCTTACAAATCCAGGGAACGCCAGTGCAAAAATCACATTGGCCATGTTCCAGCTGACTTCATTCACCGCTTCATTGATGAACGGATAGCCATAACGCGGCTGGCGGTCGATATCGGGAAGCGCCTGCCCCAGTTTCAGGATCAGGTCCGGATCATCCGGAAAGCGGGAATGGGCAGACATTCCGAAATGTTCCAGCGTGATCCAGTCCGGCCGAAGGTATCCATTCTCGTAGGTGAGACAGGCAAGTCCCAACTCGGAGGCAATCTCCGCCGCGGCAACGTGGTAAGGCACCCGATCCGCGTAAAAGACGATGTGCGTGACCTGGCACTCCCTGCAAAAGCGTCTCAGCCAGTCAGGCCAGTCCTCAAGCCGTCCACGATAGGATGTACACCGGCTGTCGTGCCAGTTGAGCCAGTCCCCTGCACACAGGTTGACCCGACACGTCTGAGCGCCTGCCGCTTCCAGACTGTCGGCAATCGTGCGCGCAAACACGCCAGGCGGTCCCTGTAGAAAAAGCACCACCATGGGACTGTCTGACTTCATACCACCTGGCCGATCCGCTGATCCTGGCGCCCCGCCAGCGAACGGCCGGGGCGCGTCTCGATTTGATCCTCACCAATTAATCGGTAATTCTTTGAACAGTCGAGTAATTGCTGATGAGCGGCGCAATAATCTGCAGGAACTTGCCGAGTTCCGCGGTGGGATGGTTCGAGACATACAGAATGTCCTTGTCCCGCATTTCGAAATGCTGGGAAAGGAAGAACCCGCGCGGATCCCTCAAGCTGATCTTGTAAACCAGCGGGACAGGCTGCGTGCCAACAATCTTGCTGGCGAGCTCCGGCTTGAGACTGCGCACAAGGTCAGCGTCCTCGAACCGGAACAGGAAAACGCCATTGGCATCAGCGCGTTCGTCACGCAAGCCACCAACCGTCGCAAGGGCTTCCGCCATTGTGACGCTCTTTGTCTTGAACGGGACCAACTGATTTGTTTTGACGGCGCCGAAAGCGGAGAATGTTCGCGGCCGATGCGACAACAGGATATTGTCGCTGGGCGAAATCAGGACATTGTTTTCAGGGTAGTCAATAAGGTCTTCTAGACGGGTCGTTCCGGCACGCTTGCCGCGCTTGAGCGTGACAACCGTTTCATAGGTCGCCTCCCGGGCCCCACCTGCCTGGGCGACCAGATCAAGAAGCCGGGTTGCACGCAGCGGCAGCGGATAGACACCAGGCTTTGCAACATCACCCACGACAACCGCGGTCGAGCTCAACTTGTCCCGAAGCGAGATCAGCACCTGAGGCTCGACGGCCTTACCGACAAGCTTTTGCTGCACCGACTGACGCAGGCCTTCAATGCTGAGGCCCGCTGCCCGGACCCGGCCTGCATAGGGCACGAAAATATAGCCATTTTCATCGACCACGGACGGTATCTGGCTTGATCCGCCATCGCCGCTTGAAAACAGTCCGTCCGGCGAAGCTTCCCAGATGGAGACAGTCAGAGTGTCGCCAACGCCCAGCAAGGTTGACGAGCCGCCGCCTCCAACACCACGAAACTGGTTGGCAAAGGCCAGCGGGCGATAGGAGCGAATGGTCTTGATATTGTCCGGATCAACGGTGACGACCGTGTAGTCACCCGCCTGCGCACTCGTTTCCACGTCCTGCGTGGTAATGTTGATGGCAGCTGGCCCATCACCGGGAAGAGCAGCGCATCCGAACAAAGCTGCCGCAGCCATCAATACAAACAAAATCCGCATCAGTACCCGTTCCACCCCATTTGCTGCCAGTCTGGTAGCACCCTCTTACCGTGTTGTCCAAGTCGCAACACCGCTATCCCCCGGATAAACATCGCGGCTGTGACTTTGCTGTAACACTAGACCCGCTTTTCCTAGTGAATTGATTAATTTCCGATTTGTCGCCTTCCTCGCACTGCAAACTCGGATCTAATCTGTCAATGTGAGCATTTGATCGAGCCGAAGACCGCGAGACGTTCCATGACCGCCCCAACATCCTCCATTTCAAACAATTACCTTAAAAATCTATCGTTAGATTTAACAGGCTGGCTCGTCAATCAGGCGCTCCCCGTCTGGGCGAAAGGCGGTATCGATGCCGATGGTGGAAGCTGCTACGAAGCCATTGAACTCGGCAGCTTGCTGGGGCAGTCCGTGCCGACCCGTGCCCGCGTTGTGCCGCGCCAGGTCTACTCGTTCCTCGAGGGCAAAAAGCTGGGCTGGGACGGGCCGGCAAACCGCATTGCCACTGGTCTCAACGACTGGTTCCAAAGCGCCTTCCTGCTGGAAGAGGGCTATTTTGCGGGCGCCATGGACACCCGTGGCAAGGTAAGCGACCCGACTTTCGATCTCTATAATCAGGCATTTGCGCTTTTCGGCTTTGCAAATATTGCCTCAGCGATACCGGAGCGCCGGGACGAGGCCATCGCTTCGGCCAACCGTTTACGCGGCCTGCTGCAACAATCGTACCGTCACCCTGAAGCCGGCTTTCTGGAGTCCACCGATGGTCGTCAACCGCTGCGGTCAAATCCGCATATGCATCTGTTTGAGGCCTGCCTGGCCTGGGAAAGCGTTTCCGAAGACCCTGTCTGGAGCGATATCGCCGATGAGATTGCAGAGCTTGCCCTGATGCGGTTCATTGATCCGGTTTCCGGCGGTTTGCGCGAGTTTTTCGATCTGGAATGGCAACCGTTTCCGGGAGAGGACGGCCGCATCATGGAGCCTGGCCATCAATTTGAGTGGGCCTGGCTTCTCGCCCGGTGGGGACGCAAGCGTGGTGATGCCGGCGCCCTGATTGCAGCACGTCGCCTTTACGACATCGGCTGGACCTATGGCATCGATGAAAGCCGAGGCGCAGCCTTTATGGCCCTGAACGACGATTTCACCGTCAAGGACCCACTCGCCCGCCTCTGGGCGCAGACCGAGTGGCTCAAGGCCGCCGTTGCCCTGACCGAGCTTTCCAGCGGCCCGGAACGCAACGCTTACGCATCAGACATTCCAGACGCGGTTGCCGCACTCAAGATCTACCTGAACGATGTGCCGGCGGGGCTTTGGCGCGACAAGATGTCCCCAGACGGAACGTTCGTCGAAGAACCGGCCCCGGCCAGCTCCCTTTATCACATCGTTTGCGCCATCTCCGAACTGGACCGGTTCACCCGGACGCTTTGATTACAGTTGCGGAAATGGCGAAACCAGAGCAGGAAACGACGCAAACGGCCTTTTTCAAACCGGGGCAGCATTCTATAGCTTGTCGCCAAACATACCTTGATACCGCATGACATTTCGGGAGGCCGCATGCCCCAGGCAAAAATCATAGATGGCAAAGCCGTTGCAGACTCTGTCCGGCAGGAAATTACCAACCGGGCCGCCAAACTGCTTGCGGACAGCGGGACGCGTCCCGGCCTTGCGGTCGTGCTTGTTGGTGAAGACCCGGCCAGCCAGGTGTATGTGCGCAACAAGGACCGGGCCGCGGAAGCGTGCGGGTTTCATTCCGTCAAACACACGCTTGATGCCGAAACAAGCGAAGCGGATGTGCTCGCGCTGGTCGATCAGCTGAACAATGATCCGGACATTCACGGCATCCTGGTCCAATTGCCCCTGCCCGGCCACATCGACGAAAGCAAGGTGCTGCGACTGATCCGTCCGGAAAAGGACGTCGATGGGTTTCACCCGGTCAATGTCGGCCTGCTGACCGCCGGAGAACGCAACAGCGCGCTGGTGCCCTGCACCCCGGCCGGCAGCCTTGTGCTGCTGAAGCGCACGCTCGGCGACACCTTGTCCGGACAGAACGCCGTTGTTGTCGGCCGCTCCAATATTGTCGGCAAACCCATGGCCAGCCTGCTGCTCCAGGAAAGCTGCACCGTAACCATTGCCCACAGCCGCACCCGCGACCTGCCGGATGTGGTCCGTGCGGCCGACATCGTCGTGGCTGCCGTCGGTCGCCCGGAAATGATCAAGGGCGACTGGATCAAGCCTGGCGCCACAGTGATCGATGTTGGCATCAACCGTATTCCGGCTCCTGATCTCGGCGAAGGCAAGAGCCGGTTGGTTGGCGACGTCGCGTTCAAGGAAGCGCTCGAACATGCCGGCGCCATCACGCCGGTGCCGGGTGGTGTTGGCCCGATGACCATCGCGATGCTGATGGTCAACACGCTGACCGCAGCCCGGCGCCTGCTTGGCTTGCCGGAAGAAGAGCCGCTTTTCTGACCGCCCCGCGCAACTTGCCCAGGTTCTCGCTTGCAAATTGCCCTGCCGGAGCAAACTCACGCCGGGGCTTCACCCTTGCGCTTGCCTGCGGGGCATGATCTATCGTGTTGGCATTGTCTTAACCATGGCCCCGGTAAACTTGATTACGTAGGGGCTGCAAAGCAGTGGGCCGATTTGTGACAGGGATCTGTGACAGGCGGCCCTGCCAATCCGTCAGGCGGCAGTGAGTGAAGGGTCTACCGTCCTGTGATACCGACCTTGGGGTCGAACCGCGGTCTACCGCGCATCCTTTGCTGGCAACCCGACGGGCTGCCGGCACCCTTTTGTATGTCAGAAAACCCTTCGTTCTTGGCCTCGCCTGCCTCCTTCTTGCCTCGACGACAACGACCAGCTCCGCTTTTGAGATTTTCGGCTGGAAATTCTTTGAATCCGGCGCCGAAGAAGCAGAAGCGATTCCGGATCCCACGCCCTACGAAGCCAGTCTGACAACAACCGGCGGATCGGAAGACCTGACCAAGGATCTGAAGTCCGCTTCCCTGCTGATCCAGCAACAGGACAAACCGCCGTCCGGGGAAGCCGGACTGATTGCCCGTGCCCTGTCGGACCGCGAGCGCCTGATTGCCAAGCTCTATGCCGACGGCCGGTATGGCGGCACGGTCGAGATTGTGCTTGCAGGACTGCCTCTTGACACGGCGCTGGAGCGCGCGGACCTGCCGGACACCCGTCCGCTCAAGGTGGCGATCATCGTCAACCCGGGTCCGGTCTTCAGCTTTAGCAAGGTAAGCGTTTCCACAATTGGCAGCGACCTCTCCTCCGACCCGTCCTTCTGGGGCCTGAACAGCGGTGAAGTAGCCGCCTCCGGCAAGGTCCTCGCGGCGGAGCGCCGCATTGTCAGCGTGCTGCGTGGCCGCGGATATCCGAAGGCCCGGATCGCAGAACGCCGGATCACGGCGGATCACGCAACGAACACGCTGGATGTCGCACTCGTCGCAGACACAGGCCCGCAAGCCCGGTTCGGCCAGGTTACCGTCAGTGGGACGGACGTGACCGATCCGGATTTCGTTGTCCAGCAGGCCATGCTTCCCGTGGGCGGCATCTATTCGCCTGAAGACCTGGCTCGGGCACGGAAACGGCTGAATGAACTCGGTATTTTTTCGTCTATCCGGCTTGTGGAAGGCGACATCTCCGGGCCGGACGGGTCATTACCCATCCAGATCGAGGTCAGTGAACGCAAGCGCCATGTCATCGGTGCGGGCGCTTCCTGGTCGAGCACCGAAGGTTTCGGGGTAGAGTCCTACTGGCGCAGACGCAACCTGTTCGGCCGCGGCGAACTTCTTTCGGTTGAAGGCTCCGTCGGCCGTATCGGAAACGAAAGCCTGACGGATCTGGAATACTCCGCCCGTGTTGCGTTCGAAAAACCCGGGGTCTTCGGGCCCCTGACGAGTTTTTCCACCAGCCTGGAGGCCCGCCAGGAAAACCCGGACGCCTACAAGAGCCGGACGATTACCTATGATGCCTATCTCAACCGCGAGTTTTCAGAGCAGCTGAAAGGCCGCGCTGGCGCGGAGGTCTTCTATGCGAACGAGGAAGACGCCTTTGGCGACGGCGACTATCTGCTGGTGGGCCTTCCCGCCGGCCTGACCTTTGACAATCGCGACGACAAGCTGAACCCTTCCAAGGGCGTCTTTGCGGCGCTGTTTGCCGAACCTGCCTATGACACGCTGAACTCGAATGCCATGGGATTCGTCAAGGGCACCGTGTCAAGCTACTACGCCCTGGACGAGGCCAAGCGCTTCATTCTCGCCGGACGGGTTTCGGCGGGCTCCATCCTGGCCCCGTCGGTCGAAGCCGTGCCCGCAAGCCGACGCTTTATTGCAGGTGGCGGCGGCTCGATCCGTGGCTATGCTTATCGCAATGTCGGTCCCAGGGTAAATGGTGAGGTAACCGGTGGCCGGTCGCTGGTGGAACTGTCCGGTGAAATCCGGGTCAAGGTGACGGATACCATTGGTGTGGTCGGGTTCGTTGATGCCGGCAACGCCTATGAAGACAGCCTCCCGGACTTTTCAGAAAGCCTGAAGGTGGGCGTCGGCGCTGGCCTGCGCTATTTTACTCCCATAGGCCCGCTTCGAATCGATGCGGCGGTGCCTCTGGATCCGGGACAGGATGACCCGGATTTTGCCCTTTATGTCGGTTTGAGCCAGGCGTTTTAACGCAGATGCGTTTTATCAATCTGTCCTTGCGGATCTTCGGATTCCTGATCGCAATTGCGATTGCCGTGCCGTTGCTTGTCATCGGCGCGCTGCAGGTGCAGTCCGGACGCGATCTGGTATCCGGAATTGCCAGTTCACTTGCCTCCACACCAGAGCAGTCGGTCAGGATTGAGGGGCTCTATGTCAGCTTTGGTCTCGACGCCTCGATTGAAAGCCTGGACATTTCGGACAAAAAGGGCATCTGGCTGTCCGCACAGACGATCGCGTTCGACTGGAGGCCGCTGCGGCTCCTGTCCGGTGACCTGGACATAACCGTTCTCAGCGCCCGCCAGATCGACCTGGCGCGGCCTCCCCAGCTGCCCGAGAACACCGACACGTCCGCGACGCCGGGTGCAGAAGGAACGAGCGGAGTGTCCCTGCCGGTCAACGTGTCGCTTGAGCGGCTGTCGCTTCAAGAAATCAACCTTGGCGAGGACTTGTTGGGCGCGCCCGTCTCCCTGACAGCCTCCGGCTCAGGGGCGTTTGCGCTCGACCCGGCACTTGTCACAGCGGATCTCGATGTTCGCCGGGTGGACGGGATCGACGCAGGATTGACCGCCAAGGCCCGGTTCGAACCGTCGGCCGAAACCCTGCAATTCGATGTTTCCATCTCCGAACCACGTGGCGGGTTGGCCGCACGCCTGCTTGATGTGCCGGATTTGCCTGCCCTGGACCTCCTATTGAAGGGCAGCGGGCCGCTCACCGACTGGGCTGCCGACCTGAGCGTCGCGCTTGATGGCAAATCCACGGTTACAGGCTCCGCCAGCCTGCAGGAAACCGCTTCGGAGCGCCATCTCAGCTTCGATCTTGATGGCCTTCTTGCCGACCTGGCCCCACCCGCCGCCCAGGCCTTCGTGCTCGGCACGACGGACCTCACCGGCACAGCGCGGTTTTCGTCGGATTTTGCGCCGCTTGCGGCCAATCTTTCCGCCCGGACCCAGACGCTCGCCCTCGATGCAAAGGCTGATCTCGCGAATGACAAGATGGATGTCACCGCCGGTCTGTCCGTCAATGCGGGTGGCGGGGCACTGATTGCGCTTGACGTCGGCGATCGCCGCATTGCCTTTGGACCGGTGACCAGCCAGATCAACGTCTCCGGCACACAAGGTGCCGCCGACTGGGCAGCCGATCTAGAACTTGCCTCTTTTCAGACGACAGAACTGCGCACGGACAGGGTCCAGCTGAAGGTCTCCGGCAATGGCGCGGATTTCAGCTCCGGAGCATTGACGTCCCCTTTTGCCCTGACGCTCGACGTCACGGGACTGGATGGACTAACGCAGCAGACAGCAGCGCTGTCCGGTCCGCTTTCCGTTACCGGCAGCGGATCAATCAGCTCTGGAACGCAGGACGTTCACCTGTCGGAACTCGCAGTCACGTCTTCGGCCACGACCCTCACCTTGACCGACACGACCCTGTCGCCTGACAAATTCAGCGGCAAGGGACGCATTTCTGTTCCTGACCTGGCGATCTTGTCCGAACTGGCAGGAAGAGACCTTGGCGGCGGCATCGCCGGACAATTCACAGCCGACTTGGATCCCAGCCAATTGACGGGAACAGCCACCGCGTCCCTGATCAGCAAGGATGTCTCTGTTGCCGTTCCGCAGGCGGATGCCTTGCTGGCCGGTGAAACCCGCACGGACCTGACGCTGGACCTGAGTGGCACAAGCGATATCAATCTGGAAAATCTCGCAATTGGCAACGATCAGCTGAACGTTTCCGGGAAGGCTCACTTTGCCGATGGCAACCTGACCTCCGCGCTGACGGCAAGCCTCGCCGACCTGTCAAAGGCAGACAGCCAACTTGCCGGCAGTCTGGAACTTGACGCGACAACCTCAGGGCCCATCGAGGCTCTTGAGGTAAAGGCGACCGCCGCCTCCAAACAGATCCTCCTGGCAGGAACGCCCCTCGACAATCTGACATTCTCGGCCGATGCCGTTGCAAATCGCTCGACCCCCTCGGCTAGGCTCAAGGGGGCAGCCGCGCTGAACGAGCAAGCGATAGCGGTTGATGTGGAACTGGTCAGCAAGGACGGTGGCGCGGAGCTCAGCCCCCTGTCAGTGAAACTTGCCGGAAACACGGTCTCCGGCGCATTGACCTTCGCTGACCTCAACCGCCCGGTCGAGACGCTCAAGGGCGATCTGAAGATCGACGCGCCGGACCTGGCTTCGCTCTCCCCGCTCCTGTTGACGGACATCAGCGGCCGCTTGAATGGAACTATCTCGGCAGATCCTGAGCGCAAGCAACTTGCACTCGACATCACAGGCAGCGGAATTGATGTGCCTTCGCTGAGCCTGGGCAGCCTGAAAATGAAGGCTAATCTGGCGGCGCCCTATGCCCCCGAAACAGTGTCGGCCGATATCGAAATCAACGATCTGCTGACCGACGCCACGCCCGTACACAGTGTCAACCTGCAAGCCCGGCCGGACAATGGCGGCACGTCAATCGGCGCCAGGATAGATCTTGATAGCAGCGGCAAGGACGGGCTCGCGCTACAAGCAAGGGTCAGCCAACCGGATGACGGCGGCTATCTGCTCGCGCTTTCAGAACTTGCCATGCGCTACCAGGGCCTGGCCAGCAAACTGACGGCACCAACCACGATTGCCTATACCGAGGGCACCGCCACGATCGCGCCGCTCGACCTTCAACTCGGTGACGGTTCCCTGTCCCTCTCCGGCCAGGCCGGCGAACAACTGGACCTGAAAGCCGAGTTGAAATCAGTACCACTGAACCTTGCCAACGCCTTTGCGCCGTCGCTCGGGCTCGGCGGCTCTCTCTCTGGCAATATCACGGCAACCGGCAGCGCCTCCGCACCGCAGGCAACCTGGTCGATCACCGGTACGGGGCTCACGGCAAGCGAATTGCGGAACAATGGCCTGGCAGCGCTCAGCCTGACCAGTTCCGGAGATCTGAAGGACAACCAGATTTCCCAGACAAGCAAGGTCAGCGACCCGAACGGGCTGAACCTCTCCGCCTCCGGCACTGTCGGGCTGCAACAGCCCAATGCCCTGGCCCTGACACTGGACGGCACGATCCCGACGGCGGCCCTTCGGCGGCCTCTTCTGGAGGCGGGCATTCGGGCGGAGGGCGCGATTGCCCTGAAAGGAACCGTTGGCGGATCCGCAAAAGCACCCGCCTACCAGATCACCGCGACACCGGCCGGCCTCAGGGTCACCAGCCTGTCGACCGGACTGACCGTTCAGAACATCGGCGGTACGGCTGCTGTCACACAGGATCAGGCCTCGCTCAACGGGATCACCGGCGAGTTGGCAACCGGCGGAACCCTGTCGGCCGGTGGTACAGTCGGCATGAAAAACGGTTTTCCGACGGATCTCTCGATCAAGCTGAACAAGGGCCGCTACATCGACCCCGGGCTGGTGAGCGCGGAAGTGGATGCCGATCTGAAAATCTCTGGACCGCTCGCGTCGACCTCTTCATCGGCCCTGATCGGCGGCACGGTTACCATCAACAAGGCAGATGTCTCCATTCCGGAGTATTTGCCCGGCGCAATCCCGCCTGTCGAAGTTCGGCACGTCAACGCGTCCAAGGCGGTGCGTCAGCAGGTTGCCGAGCTTGGAGGCGATACCCAGCAACGGCAGACGCAGCAGAAAACGATCCCGCCACGCCTGGACATCCTGTTGTCGGCCCCGGGCCGCATCTTCATTCGCGGCCGTGGTCTTGACGCCGAACTGCAAGGCAATCTGAAGATCGTCGGCACCACGGCTTCCCCCCAGGCGGTTGGCGCTTTCAGCCTGAAGCGGGGTCAGCTCGATATTCTAACCCGTCGTCTGGTGTTCTCGCGCGGCAGCGCCACGTTTGAAGGCTCACTGACACCGCTCCTCGATTTTGCCGCTTCCACGACGGTCAGCGACACCACCATCACGGTCACGGTGAGCGGCGAGGCCGACGACCCGCAGATCGCCTTCACTTCCTCTCCCGAATTGCCTCAGGACGAGGTGCTCGCGCTGCTCCTGTTCGGCAAGAGCGTCGGCAATCTGTCGGCAACGCAGGTTGCCCGGCTCGCGGCCGCAATCGCCACCCTGACCGGCGGCAGCGACAGTGGCCCCCTCGCCTCGATCCGGAAGTCGCTCGGGCTCGATGCGATCGACATCAATACCGACGGTGAGGATGGTCCGTCTGTCGCCGTCGGCAAATACATCAATGACAACATCTATGTCGGGGTCGAACAGGGAACCGGCAGTGGCTCCAGCCGTGTGAAGGTGGATATCGATCTTGATCGCGGTCTGAAAGTGCGCGGTGAAGTGGGGGCCGACGGGTCCTCAAAAGCAGGCATCTTTTTCGAGCGCGAATACTAGAATCGCCTGCTGCCCTCGACTGCAGCACGGCAATTTTGACAGGCAATTTGCGAGAACACGCCGCAGGCCTGCGTCATTGCGACAAATTCGCCTTGGACGGTTGCGGTGCACACATGAGACGTGCCAGTGTGCGCGCCATGAACCAAATATTCAAAAGAAACTCTCCGTCCCATCCGGAGCAGACCGTTTATCTGGCGGCGGAGTCGGCCGGAAAAAACGGGAGTGACATCATGTCCACCAGCAGCAGCGACTACACACTGGGTGAGCGGATCTGCAAGGCACGCGACGCTTCCGGTCTTTCCACGGCGCAGCTGGCCCGGCGTCTCGGCATCAAGACATCCACGCTTCACAGCTGGGAAAGCGACCGGTCCGAACCGCGCTCCAACAAGCTTGTGCTGCTGGCCGGCGTCCTGAATGTGAGCCCGACCTGGCTGCTCGTCGGTCGCGGCACACCACCGGCTGCCGATGTGCCCGCAGCGTCCGACATTGACAGCATGCGTGTTGCGCTTGACCGCGTTCAGCGGCAGGCCCAGGCGCTCGCGGATGAAATCGCCTCGCTTCAGGAGCGCCTCGAAGGCGCCTGAGCCGACCGGCACCCTTCCGGGAAACGGCCCGACCCAAGTCCGGAACCTTAAGGCTTCAGCCGACGTCGCAAGACGCCGGCTTTTGCGGTTTGAGCGCATTGATCTCTTGAGCGCGGTGCGCCCGCACAAGCCCTGACACATATCAGGGCCTTCGGAACCGTTCCGCTTCAAAAGCGCTTGCCAGAGCCTTTGTCCGCCCCCTATCACTATCCGGTCAAGTCACACGGATCGGGAAGTCTCCATGTCTTTGAATACGTCTTTGTTGAAGGAACAAGTCTTTATCGGTGGCGCCTGGCAGGACGCCGATAGCGGCCAGACGATTGGCGTGTCCAATCCGGCAACGGGCGAGACCATCGGCACGATCCCTTATTGCGGCCGTCCGGAAACGGCCCGGGCAATCGAGGCAGCTTCTGCCGCCCTGCCTGCCTGGAAAGCACTGACCGCCGAGGCCCGCGCCAATCTCATGCACAAGCTGTGCGACGCCATCATGGACCAGATCGACGACCTGGCCGTGTTGCTGACCACGGAGATGGGCAAGCCCCTTGCAGAGGCCAAGGGCGAAATCGCGCTCGGCGTCAAATACATCCGCTTCTTTGCCGAAGAGGGCAAGCGTATCTATGGCGACACCATCCCCTCGCCCTGGGCCGATCGCCGCATCCTGGTGACGAAGGAGCCTGTCGGTGTTGTCGGTTCGATCACACCCTGGAATTTTCCCAATTCCATGATCGCGCGCAAGCTCGGCGCAGCGCTTGCTGCGGGCTGCACGATGGTCCTGAAACCGGCTGAGTTCACGCCCTATTCCGCTCTGATCTATGGCGTGATGGCCGAAAAGGCCGGCCTGCCGGCCGGTGTCATAAACATCCTTACAGGTGACGCGCCTGCCATCGGCGAGGAAATGTGCGAAAACCCGGCCCTGCGCAAGCTCACCTTCACCGGGTCGACCCGTGTCGGCAAGTTGCTGGCAGCCAATGCAGGCAAGAACATGAAAAAGATCTCGATGGAGCTGGGCGGCAACGCACCGTTCATCGTGTTCGACGACGCCGATCTGGACCGTGCGGTGGAAGGTGCGATCGCCAGCAAGTTTCGCAATTCCGGTCAGACCTGTGTCTGCGCCAACCGCCTCTACGTCCAGGCCGGGGTATACGATGCCTTTGCCGACAAGCTGAAGGCCGCCATGGCCGCCCAGCTCAAGGTTGGCGACGGCCTTGCGGCCGGCACCACCCAGGGTCCGCTGATCAACGAAGCCGCGGTCGAAAAGGTTGCAGATCACGTCCAGGATGCCCTTGCCAAGGGCGGTGAGCTGGTGGCAGGCGGCCAGCGTCCGGATGCGCCGGGTTCCTTCTACGAGCCTACCCTGATCACGGGCGCCACCTCCGACATGAAAGTGGCACATGAGGAAACCTTCGGTCCGCTGGCAGCCCTCTTCAAATTCGACACCGAGGAGGAAGCCATCCAGCTGGCCAATGACACGGAATACGGCCTTGCCTGCTATTTCTATGCCCAGGACCTCGGCCGCACATTCCGCGTGATGGAACAGCTGCACTATGGCCTGGTCGGGGTGAATGAAGGCGTCATCACCACTGAAGTCGCCCCTTTTGGTGGCGTCAAAGACAGCGGCATGGGCAATGAAGGTTCGAAATACGGTCTCGACGATTATCTGAACGTCAAATACAGCTGTATCGGCGGCCTGGGGCTCTGATCAACGTCTCCGGCAGCGCGGCTTGACCTGATCGTCTGAGCCGCTGCCGGTGCAAGCAACATCCTCACTTGGTCCAAGCCGACGCGACTGCCGAAAACGTCTGATGGGCGTTACGGAGTGTTTCCAATCAGGCCGCGTTGATCAGCAGCGTTGCCAGGTTGATGGCGCTCATCGGCCTGCCGAACAGGAAGCCCTGACCGTATTCGCAGCCCAGCTCCTGCAGCTTGGACGCCTGGTCAGGCGTTTCAATCCCTTCCACGACCACTGACATCCGGTACCCTTTGGCCAAATGCAGGACGGACTCGATAACGGCAATGTCCTGTTCGCTGGAGATCGATTGGCGCACGAAGGTCCGGTCGAGCTTGATCTTGGAAAACGGATATTTCGGAATATAGCTCAATGACGAATAGCCGGTGCCGAAGTCGTCGAGAGAAAAGCTGCAGCCGAGCGCCTTGAGGGCATTCATGTGGTAGTCGAGGTCGAGACTGTCATCAATGAACAAGGACTCTGTGATTTCCAGATCCAGACGATCCGCCGGAAAACCCGTGCGATCCAGTGCCTCTTTCACGGAAGCCACCAGGTTCCCGCGGCTGAGTTGAATCGCCGAGATGTTGACAGACAGTCTGAGCGGACTTGACCAGGATAACGCTTCTTTCATGCCGCGGTTCAAGGCCCAGGCGCCGAGTTCCACGATATATCCGTTTTCCTCGGCGATCGGGACAAACTCGGCCGGAGAGATCGGCCCGAGTTCCCGGTGGTCCCAGCGCAGCAAGGCCTCCACACCAAAGATGGATTGATCGTCCAGATTAACAAGCGGCTGATAGACCATGTGCAGCTCGTCGCGCACAATCGCCTTGAACAGCTCGGTTTCGAGTGTACGGCGCCGCTGCAGGGCTGCGTCCATTTCTGGCTGAAAGCCGAGCGTTTGACCCTGGTGGTCGCGCCGCACTTTGGCCAGTGCATTGCCAGACTTCCTCAACAGACCTTCCGGTGACATGTCTCCGTCCGAGACGATGTAACCGAATTTCAACTGCACCGAGATTCGAGCGCCCTCAACCTTGTAGTCTTCGCCGACAACGTCCTTGAGCGTCTCGATCATCGCAAGGTCCTGGCCCTGCTGACAGACAAACACGCCCGCAAACACCTCGGGGGACAACGTCGCCCACTCGGCCTTCTGTGCCAGATGGTTCTTCAAGCGTGATGAGATCGCCTTTCGCACCTGATCTCCATAGGAAAAGCCGAGCGATGCAACGATCTGATCCAGATTGGTGACCGCAACCTGAATGACGCAGACTTCATGACCGGATCCGCGCGCCGTCTGCAGTGCCGTGTCGAGTTTCTCCTCAAAACCGTTGCGGTTGCTGAGGCCGGTACTTGGGTCAAAACGAGCCAGAAAGGCAAGCCGTTCCACGGCCTCTCTCTCTTCCGTCACGTCTCTGCATGTCAGGCAGGCGACCGCCTTGGTTGCCACTTTTTTTGAGTTGCCAGGACTGGCAACAGAGCGCTCGGATCGCGTTACGACATATTCAATGTAGCGCCGTGCACCGTCATTATGCAGCAGCGTCAGGACCTTTGGCACCGGCCTCTTTGTGGTCTGGGTAGCCAGCACCGAGAGAGCCTCCTCGACAAGCTCCGGCGGCAGGACATTTCTGGCCTGTTTTCCAAGCAATGCATCGGTCTGGAATAAATCACGCGCCATCTGGCTGGCGGCGGATATCTTGCCGTCGTCCTGTAACACGACGATCGCGTCAAAGCTGTCGTCAAAGACCAGGCCCAGCATGCGCTCGCTGTTCCGGCGTCGGATCGTCGCCAGGTGGGACAGCAGCTTGTAGAAGCCAAGTTCCCGAAAGACGATCCCCGCGGCTGCCACGAGCAACACAAAATGGGCGCTTGCTGTCGGGACCATCAGCGGAGCGGACTTTTGCAGCCCGAAGGCAATCAGCTCGATGGCAAGCGCCGTGAGGGCCAGGATGCTCAGCTTGATAAACCAGCCATCCGCCCTGGTGAGAAACATCAGAAAAACGATAAGAACGGCAACGCCAACGACAAGCGCTTCGCCCCTCTGTTCAAGCGCCCTGCCCTGCAGCAGGGTTTCCCCGCCAAGCGCCTGAATGATACTGCCCGGCAACATGCCGTAGACCGGAACGGGAAAGAGGTCCCGAAGTTCCTGCGCGCTCGCGCCGACGACAACTTTCTTGTCCAGGAATTGTCCTGAGGGAAAGGCGCCCTGCAGCACGTCGATCAGGGAGACACGGTCAAGCTTGTCAATCCCGATACTGTAGTCGAGCCAGAAAGCACCCTCCGTGCTGCCTGTGTGATCGCCGAGATAGGCGGCCGCAGACAGTTCCGCGGTTCCATCGATTTCAAAGCCATAGAGATTGCGCCAGATCCGGCTGTCCCGTTCCATTGGAACCATCACGACTACCGGCCAGGCCGTGTCCAGCAGTTGCTGGATAGGCTGATTGACAACCTCACCGGCATTCAGGTCGACAGATGCGGACTGGCGAAACACGGCAAGACTGACATTGCCTGCGCGCTCAAAGGCAGCGGCCAGCAAAGCATCATCTTCGGGATTGGAATTAGCACTGAAATCGACATCAAAGACGATGTCACGCGCACCGTCGGCCACCAGCTTGTCTGTCATTTCGGCAAACAACCGGCGTGGCAGCGGCCAGACCCCGAGTTCATCCAGGCTCTTGGCATCAATATCAACGACAACGATGTCGCCCGAGACAGAACGTTCGCTGGCGAGAAAACGGGTTTCCCAAAGAAATCTGTCGAGCGTGGTACCCAATCCGGTCAGACGCAGCATTGCCACGACCGCAATCACGCAGATTGAGATCAAGGCAGCGTTGAAGACACGCTTTTCAAAGACCGCCCGCCAGAAAGTCACACCCTCAGCCCATCATTTGCGCTTTCAATTGCCGACCGAAGCATCCCCCTTCGGCCAGCAGAATTCAAGAACGCTCAATTACGACCATTGCCATTGCCGTTTCCATTGGAATTTCCATTGCCGTTGCCGTTGGAATTCCCGTTGCTGTTGCCATTGGAATTGCCATTGCTGTTGCCGTTGGAATTCCCGTTGCTGTTGCCGTTGGAATTCCCGTTGCTGTTGCCGTTGGAATTGCCGTTGCTGTTGCCGTTGGAATTCCCGTTGCTGTTGCCGTTCGAATTCCCGTTGCTGTTGCCGTTCGAATTGCCGTTGCTGTTGCCGTTGGAATTCCCGTTGCTGTTGCCGTTGGAATTGCCATTGCTGTTGCCGTTGGAATTCCCGTTGCTGTTTGAGCCGGCGTTCAGAAAGTTACCCAAGCCACCGCGCCGATTGTTGGTGGGCGTGCTTGTGGGTACATTTTCCACCGGCGGCGCATTGAAGACCGGCGCCCGCTTCCGGCCTGGTCTAACCACCGGCTTCGTGCGGCCACCAACCGTAAGCCCGACCTTTCGAGAGGGCGCACTCGACGCGCTTTGACCGGCTGCAAGATCTACCCTGTCACCAGACGCGAAGTCAGCCACTTCCACCAGACCACGCTGTACCGACACGTCTGCTCGCTTCGACCGCACATCGACGCGAAAGCGCGTGCCTTTTACCACGGCAGCAAAGAACGGCGTTTCGACTGTAAAATGCGGTCGCTGCCGTTTCTGCACGTCGACCTCGATCGACCCCTTCCGCTGCAACAACGTGGTTTTGCCACCCTTGCTGCGATACTGCGAAAGCGCAAAGGTCGTATTCGGCCCCACAGAAATGGTTTCACTGCCACGCGCAATCAAAGCTCGGGCGCCGGATCGCGTTCCCAAGGTAAAGCCCTTCTCGAAGACCATACCACGTTTGACACGAAATGCGTCGACGCCAGGCGCTACAAAATAGACAATCCCAGATACGCGCTTGACGACCCAGTTCTGAGAATTCGCTTCAGCAGAGGCCGCCATGCAGAATATTAGCAAGAAGGCACAAAAAGAGGTTTTCAACCCAACTGTTGATTTCTTCAGAAGTAAATAAATCTCAGACTTGAATACCGCCCCACTAGGGCAAACTGTCTTCGCACACTTCATGTCGGGTCAACCTGTTCAAGTTCCCAGTGGACATCTGAATACTCCCAACCGCTTAACCCAAAGTGAAAATGATCTAATATTGTCATTTTCACCTAGCAGTTTTGACGATTTGCCTGAGCCTTCGATCGGTTTTTGCATTCAAATTTCTTACAAGTACTATCTGTAATCCTGACACTGACGCGCTGTCGGTCGCCAGACAATCCGAGTTGCAAGTATGCAAACGGATGTGGCCGGCGCGTGCGTCGGTATCAATCGCCGGCGGATTTAGTTTCAGCGGCCGTTGCCGTTTGAATTGCCATTGCCGTTGCCATTCGAATTGCCGTTGCTGTTGCCGTTGCCGTTGCCATTCGAATTGCCGTTGCTGTTGCCGTTCGAATTGCCATTGCTGTTGCCATTCGAATTGCCATTGCTGTTGCCGTTCGAATTGCCATTGCTGTTGCCATTCGAATTGCCGTTGCCGTTACCGTTCGAATTGCCGTTGCCGTTCGAATTGCCGTTGCTGTTGCCGTTCGAATTGCCGTTGCTGTTGCCGTTCGAATTGCCGTTGCTGTTGCTTGAAGCGTTGTTTGCGTTCAGGGCTCGCGCTTCTGCCGCCGTTGCCGGCACGTTTCTGACAATACGGGTTGCAAATGCAGGCGCGCGTTTCGGCCCCGGACGCACCACTGGCCGCGTACGTCCTCTGACAGAAAGGCCAACACGGCGCGCGGGATTGGTGAATGCAGACTGCCCGACACCGATGTCGGCACGGTCTCCAGATGCAAAATCATGCACTCCGACGACGCCTTGCCCAACATTGACCGTCGCCGTGTTCTGGGTCACCCGCACTCGGAAATCTGTCCCTTTGACGACAGCTGCCAGGAAGGGGGTTTCGACCTTGAAATGGCGAAACCATCTGCGTGTTACGTTTACGTCGAGCTGGCCCCTGTCTTGATAGACCACCATTCGCTTGATGAAGAACCCACCAGGCTGGAGCGTTACAACAGCGCCCCTGGACACGACAAATTTCTGGTCGCCGCGCCGAATGGCAACCCGGCCCTGGCCGGTCCTGACCTTCCAGCCGCGGCGCACGATCATGCCTTTTTCCGCAGTAAATGACTCTCCGGTCCTCGTCTCCACCAAAACACGGCCGGTGACGCGATCCACCTTCCAATGCCAGTTGTTTTCGGTTGCCTGATTTTCCTGCGCCAAAGCGCCCGTGACCGCGCCGAACAACAGCAGGCAGAAGAATACGGACATCGCCGTTAGCCGGAACGCGCGGTCGAAACCAGTGAGATCGACGGCTGCAACGGTTCTGCACCGGCATTCAGACCAACGTTCCAGCAGAGTGTTTTTCGACACAAGTGCCCCCAAACGCCTAAATTTATTCGAAACCAGAGGCTACGTAAGGGCACTTAACAGGATTTGAAGAAAACTTGGAAATATTGCCGATTTTCAATCCGCTAAAATTGTAATGAAAGGGGAAGGTTCCTGGTCACCATTTCTGGCAACATATCTTCCCGTTTCTGCTACCTTCGATGGAAATGCTGCACCCCTATCTCTTTCTGCCACCCAGAGTAAAGCTTTCCTGACCGTTTACCATATCGACAAATACTGCCGGCAACAGGCCGCTGCCTCTCTCATCGGCCGGCTTGCTCAGGAACGGACATGCCAAATGCAGAAACAGGTGGTGCACTACACGGGGGTGAGCAGGTCATTTTCCACCGACCGAAACACCTCAATCTGATCGATATTCATCTGCTCGACCCCGCAGCGTACGGCCCTTTCAAAGACTGCCCGATCACTACCGGCGTAAAACATCTGGGTGATCAGGCCCGCCCTTTTTGCCGCCGCGACCAGATCAGGGTCCAGATTGTCTTCGTGAAACTCAATGATCTGCGCCTCCTGTGCCACGGCGCGGTCAACCGATCCAACGTGAATGAAGAGAACCATGCGGCGCAGGTCGGGGACCTTGGCACGAGCCTCCGCGCGAATGGCCTGGTCAAAGGAAAAGGTCCAGGCCTCGCTGAGCATGCCGCGCACCGCCAGCATGTCACGAACTTCTCCGGGGTCGCCGTCCTTGATTTCCACATAAGTGGCAATCCGGCCCTTGCAGGCATCCAGGAACCGGTCCAACCGGGGCACCTGCTCGCCGGCGAAGTCCGGGCCGAACCAGATACCGGCGTCGAGCGCATCAATTTCAGCCGATGTCAGGTCCGAAATCCGGCCTGAGCCATTGGTGGTTCGATCCACTGTGGCGTCATGCATGACGTACAGAATGCCATCCCGGGACGGTCGCACGTCAAGCTCAACAGCCTCCGCGCCCATCTCGATGGCTTTCTCCAGGGACGCCAGCGTGTTTTCAGGAGCCCACAGAGACGCGCCTCGGTGACAAACAACCATCGCTTGTTTCACGTCGATTCTCCTGGTGCTCCAGACCGGTGATCTGAAGGCTTTCGGGTTCCGATTTCAGCTATACGTCAGGAAAGATGAGCCAAGAGGTGCCTGAATTTCTTGATGGAATGATGACACTGGAACTTCTTTCGAGTTATCATGCACTTACCGAGCTAAGCAACTCTTGATTGCGCCACCAAAGACACCACATGGGCACTTGCAGGCGATGCTGATTCTGAAAGGTCCGCGGTTTTCGGATAGCGAGCAGTAACAATCGACTCGGAATTTCTTATCAGGCCTTCACCAAAACAGTGTCAGAAATCGGGCTGTGATTGTTCGAAATTTCAGAACAGTCAGTCAAATTGCATGCGCCGATTTCATGCCTATCTTCCGCAATGCAGCGTTCATGGGCGAACGCTCCTGACACCATTCTTACGAGGTTTGAACATGATCCGTCTTGCAGCTCCCGCACTGGCTCTGTCCCTTTTTGCCGGCGCAGCTTCTGCCGAACCAGTCGCTTTCGACTTTGACAAGTCTCACGCCAACCTGTCGTTCACCTATAATCATCTCGGCTATTCCACGACAGACGGTCGTTTCGGCAACTGGGATGGCACACTCCTGATCGACAAGGACAGCCCCGCCAACTCCTCCATCGAATTCACCATCGACATCACCAGCCTCGATACGTTCTGGGCGGATCGTGACAAGCACCTCCTAAGCGCGGACTTCTTCGACGCCGACAAATTCCCGAAAGCGACCTTTGCCAGCACCAAGGTCGAACAGGTTGGTGAAAACCAGCTCGAGGTCACTGGCGACCTGACCATCAAGGGCGTCACCAAGCCGACAACCCTGAACGTCACGGTTACCGCGCTTGGCGAACACCCGATGGCCAAGAAGGAAGCTGCCGGATTTGCCGTTTCCACCGTCATCAAGCGGTCCGACTTTGGCATGGACATGTTTGTTCCCTATGTGGGGGATGAGGTGACCGTCACCTTCCATGCTGAAACGCTGAAGGCCGACGCCACCAACTGATCGAAAGACGCCGGGGGCCGAGCGGCCTCCGGCAACCTGAGGAGCCGGCGATGCTGCGCAACACCAAAACCGGATATGGCAGGGTCGCGATCCTGTTTCACTGGGTGATGGCCCTGATGATTGCCGGCATGCTCGCCTTCGGGCTCTATATGACCAGCCTGCCGAGCGACGATCCCGAGCTGTTCACGCTCTACCAGCTGCACAAATCCATCGGGTTTGTCGTGCTCGCGCTCGCTGCGCTGCGGCTAACCTGGCGCCTTGCCAACCCGTCGCCCAGATTGCCGGATGGCATGCATCCGCTGGAAAGGCTGGGTGCCCATCTTGGTCATATCGGCCTTTACGCCCTGCTGTTCGCGATGCCGCTCACCGGCTGGCTGATGGCCTCCGCGTCGCCATGGGGCATTCCGACAATTGTTTTCAACGTACTGCCGGTGCCGCACCTGCCGGTCCCGGAAGTCCTGGGTACGCAGGCGGAAGCGGAGAGCTTCTTCAAACTGCTCCACGCCTATGGCGCCTATCTGCTGATCGCACTGATCTTCGTGCATATCGCGGCGGCCTTCAAACACCACCTGATCGCGCGCGACGACACACTCAAGCGCATGGTGTCCACAGCTCCGGCCAGAGCCGATAACTAACAAGTTGAATCAGGAAAATCCGACATGGCATTGAAAAACAGCCTTTTTGCATTGGCATTCCTCTTCACTTCGGGACATGCCGGCGCCGCGCTGGCCGACACGTGGACCGTGGCTCAGGACCAGAGCAGCCTGGGTTTCGAAGTGAAACAGGGGGAAAACACCCTGAAGGGTCAATTCACCACCTGGGACGCAACCATCGAGTTTGACCCGGCGGCCCCGGAAAGTGCCAAGATCAAGGCGACAGTAAAACCCGCAAGCGCTTCGACCGGCAATGCTCAGTTTGACGGCACGTTGCCGGGCAAGGACTGGTTCGACGTCAGCGCCTTTCCGGATGCAGTTTTTGCCGCCGACGGCGCAACCCTCGTCGAGGGCAGCAGCTATCGCGCGGACGGCACCTTGACGATCAAGGGCGTGTCCCATCCGGTTGCGCTTGACTTCACGCTCGAGATCGATGGCGACACCGCCAGGGCAACCGGCACGGCAACCGTGGACCGGATCGCCTACAAGCTCGGCACGGGCGTCGGCACCGACACGGTCGGTGACGCGGTTACCGTCACACTGGATCTGACGGCCGCACGATAGTCACATGAGAGTGTGAGACCTTTTGATCAGGCCGCGGCTCTTGGCGCCCGCGGCCTTTTTGCCGTATGAGAACAGCACCAAACATCCAGCGCGTCCGGACAAGCATCGTCCGGAGGCAGCCAGATCAGGAAAGCCGTCCCATGAACGCTCCCGTCACGCCCCCCGCCTACCAGCACAGCGCCCTCTTCCCGCAGGGAGAAGACCAGACGCCCTACCGGAAACTGACCTCGGATTATGTCAAGACGGCCGAGTTCAACGGTGAAGAGGTGCTCATGGTCCAGCCTGAGGGGTTGCGCCTGCTGGCTGAAGAAGCCTTCAAAGACATCAACCACTACCTGCGCCCCGGCCACCTGGAGCAGCTGAAGAAGATCCTGGACGATCCGGAAGCGACCGAGAACGACAAGTTCGTCGCGTTCGATCTCCTGAAGAACGCCAATATTGCCTCTCATGGCGTGCTGCCGATGTGCCAGGACACCGGCACGGCGATCATCATGGGCAAGAAAGGCCGCCGTGTCTGGAGCGACGGCTCGGACGAAGCAGCGCTCGGCGAAGGCGCGCGCGACGCCTATTACAAGAAGAACCTGCGCTACTCGCAGCTCGCGCCGATCTCGATGTTCGAGGAGAAGAACACCAAGAGCAACATGCCGGCCCAGATCGAGCTCTATGCCGAGGGCGAGGATGCCTACAAGTTCCTGTTCATGGCCAAGGGCGGCGGGTCGGCCAACAAGACCTTCCTCTTCCAGGGTACGCCGTCCCTTCTGACGCATGACCGCATGGTGGACTTCCTGAAGGAAAAGATCCTGACGCTCGGCACCGCCGCCTGTCCGCCTTATCACCTGGCCATTGTCATTGGCGGTACGTCTGCGGAAATGAACCTGAAGACCGCGAAACTCGCATCAGCGCGCTATTTGGACGGGCTGCCGACCCAGGGCTCCGAACTTGGCCATGCCTTCCGCGACCTGGAGATGGAAGCCGAGATCCACAAGCTGACCCAGGCGACCGGTGTCGGTGCCCAGTTTGGCGGCAAGTATTTCTGCCATGATGTCCGCGTCATCCGCCTGCCACGTCACGGGGCGTCTCTACCGATCGGCCTGGCCGTTTCGTGTTCTGCTGACCGGCAGGCTGTCGGCAAGATCACCAAGGACGGCATTTTCCTGGAGCAGCTGGAAATGCATCCGGAAAAATATCTGCCGGAAGTCACCGACGACAACCTGTCGGACAACGTGGTCAAAGTCGACCTGACCCGGCCGATGCCTGAAATTCTCGGCGAACTCTCCAAGCATCCGATCAAGACACGCCTGTCGCTGACCGGGCCGCTGATCGTTGCCCGGGACCTGGCGCATTCCAAATTGCGCGACCGGCTGGAAAACGGAGAGCCCCTGCCCGACTATTTCAAGAACCATCCGATCTATTACGCCGGCCCGGCGAAAACCCCGGAAGGCATGCCCTCCGGATCGTTCGGCCCGACCACGGCCGGCCGGATGGATGCCTATGTCGACCAGTTCCAGGCCGCAGGCGGCTCCATGGTGATGCTCGCCAAGGGCAACCGCTCTGCCCAGGTTCGTCGCGCCTGCCAGGCTCATGGCGGCTTCTATCTCGGCTCCATCGGCGGTCCGGCTGCCCGGCTTGCCCAGGACTGCATCAAGAAGGTGGAAGTGGTCGAGTTCGAGGAACTGGGCATGGAAGCGATCTGGAAGATCGAGGTCGAAGATTTCCCGGCCTTCATCGTCATCGACGACAAGGGCAATGACTTCTTCAAGGAATTGAACCTGGGCTGACAATCTGCCGAGGCTTCACTCAAAGAGACCCGCTGTCGAATGCAGCGGGTCTTTTTTGTTTCCCGGTGCGTTCATGGAATCACCTCCCGGCAAATACCAAGGTGAAAATCAGACTACATTTGTGCAACAGGCCGGCCTGACAGCAACCTTGACGGGAAGCGTCAGCAAGATC
The DNA here is from genome assembly GCF_002237595.1 of Labrenzia sp. VG12. Taxonomy (NCBI): domain Bacteria; kingdom Pseudomonadati; phylum Pseudomonadota; class Alphaproteobacteria; order Hyphomicrobiales; family Stappiaceae; genus Labrenzia; species Labrenzia sp. VG12. Next base: position 884,112 of record NZ_CP022529.1, on the reverse strand, counting down.
TCGTAAAAAACGAAAAAACCGTTGCAATTTCGGCACAATTCAAGGAGTTGAGGGCACCTCACATCAACGTGAGATTCCTATTGAGCCCTTTTTGGGACATGATTATTAACAGTGCGGCAAGGACATTTGCGTAACGTCAATTCCTGTGACGAAGCACCCGTGTGGCGTGGGCCCGGTGCGAATGGGGGATCGAAATGAACAAGTTTTACTTCTTGGTGGTAGCGGTGATTGCCAGCGCCTTTGCGCTGACGGCACAGGCCGCGCCGCGATATGGCTTTTTTGACCACAGCACGAACACCTGGGTAACACCGAAATATCATCCGGGCGGCCCGTCTCCGGTCAAGCGCAAGCGCGTCAAGTATGACGGCCCCTACAGCCCGGGCACCATCGTCATCGACACGTCCGAGCGTCGCCTTTATCACGTCCTGCCAGGTGGCAAGGCCATGAAATACGGCGTCGGCGTTGGCAAGGAAGGCTTCCAGTGGGCCGGCACGCACCGGGTCACCCGCAAGGCCGAATGGCCGAGCTGGACCCCGCCCGCACAGATGCGTGCGCGCGAGCGCCGCAAAGGCCGCATCCTGCCGGCCTACATGCCCGGCGGCCCGAACAACCCGATGGGCGCCCGCGCGCTTTATATCGGTTCCACGCTTTACCGCATTCATGGCACGACTGAGCCGTGGACGATCGGCTCCGCCGTTTCTTCCGGCTGCATCCGGCTGGCAAATGAAGACGTCATTCACCTCTATAACAATGTGAGTGTTGGCGCGAAGATCATCGTCAAGCGTTGATCCAAACGACAGATGGGAAAAGCCGGGCAATTTGCCCGGCTTTTTTGTTACGCGGAGGCAGGCATGGGCTGAAGCAGGATTTCACCACCATGCAAAAAACAGCTCTTGGTGAACTGGCCAGGATCAAGCGGATTGGGCATCCGGACATCGTCCATCCCGGGGAGCCTGGTTTGCGCCGGGTCGAACGTCCGGCGGATCTGCGACAGGAAGACCAGAGACACTTCCCGCTCATTGGCAAAGCGCTTCAGTTGCTCGACCTGATGGCCAAGCACCGGCTCAGCCCGGTCCTGATCCATGACCTGGAGATAGTCGATCACCGCGACCGAATCGGGCACCGCGCCTGATAGAGTCGACATCAGATGCCGCGCACAGACGCTGTCTGCGAGATCAATGACCAGCTCCCTGGCCCCTTTCAGATCACCATAGCCGCTGACCGACAGGGTTCGCTGCACCTCGGCTTCGGTGCATTCGGATGAAAAGAACCAGGCGGCCCGCCCGGCCCTCGCCGCTTCGGCGGCAATCTCCAGGCCGAGGACGGTCTTGCCCTCTCCTGGCCGAGCTGCCAGCAGCAGCAGGTCACCGGGCGCAAGCGCTTCCAGAAGAGACCTAGCCGGTCGATTTGGCTGCCAGGCATTTGCCAGATGGCTCCAGCTACGAAATCCCTCCGCAATTGCAACCGCGTCGAGGGCCTGGTGCAAACGGATACGGTTTTCGCGTGAGAGTTTGCGGGCACGACTTTTCAATCGATAGATCGGGGCAGTCAGTTTCATGTGCGACCTCCATGCCACGTGCGACTGACGCAATCCCTCCTAATGCGACCGCACGGGTCTGGTCGAACCATGAAATTGAACCCTGCAGGATGTCTGCTGCTCCAGTTGGAGGGGGACGGCGCGGGTCAAGCCGTGATCAGGCTACCCGATTCGACCACCCCGTTTCCAGCTGGGCAATGCGGGACTGGTTTCAGCGGTCCCGGCTCAGGCCCTTTGCCTCCAGCTCCGCCAGATAGACACCCCAATGATCATCGGGGTTTCGGCCAAGCTGCAAAAAATAGGTCCAGGAATAGATCCCGGAATTGTGCATGTCGTCAAAGTGGATACGGACGGCATAGTTGCCCACCGGCTCTATCTTGATGATCTCGACATTGCGTTTCCCCGGAACTGTCTTTTTCTGAGAAGGCGCATGGCCCTTGACCTCGGCCGAGGGCGAACACACACGCAGATATTCTGCAGACAGTTCGTGCGCTTCACCTGAGTTGAAGGCGATGGCAAGTGACTTCCTGTCCTTGGCAACACGCAGCTCAGTTGGCCAGGGTGCTGACGGATCGGTCATGAAGGCGTCCTTTTATCCGAAGCGGCAGAGATCGATGCGGAGGGGCACGATAGCGGCGGCGGCGGCGCGGTCAAGCCGCGTTTTGTCCCGCCAGCTTGACCGCCTCGTAGCCTTCTAGGGCCGCCTGGCGCGCGGCCGCATGATTGACGACCGGGTGCGGATAGGTTTCACCCAGTTTGACCCCGGCTGCGGCAAGCGCCTCCTTCGGCGCTTCAAAGGGCGCAAAGATATGGGCGGTGTCCAGCCCCGCGAGCTCCGGAACCCAACGACGGATATAAGACGCGTGCGGATCGAATTTCTCGCCCTGCGTGATCGGGTTGAAGATACGGAAATAGGGCGCGGCATCCGCCCCGGACCCGGTTACCCACTGCCAGCTGGCCGAGTTGTTCGCAAGATCAGCGTCGAGCAGCGTGTCGCGGAACCAGGCTTCGCCGTGGTGCCAGTGAAGCCGCAGATGCTTGACCAGGAAACTCGCGACAACCATGCGAACTCGATTGTGCATGTACCCGGTTTGCCAGAGTTCGCGCATGCCGGCATCGACAATCGGATAGCCGGTTTGGCCCTTTTGCCAGCAATCCAGGTCTTCAGAAGACTCGCGCCAGGGATAGGCGTCGAATGCTGGTTTCCAGTTGCCGGAAGGAAGCTTTGGAAAGTGGTAGAGCAGATGATGGGAAAACTCGCGCCAGGCAAGTTCGGACAGAAACTTCTGCCTGTCTTTCGACAGGAAGGCATCGCTCATCATGCGCGTTTGCGTCGCGTGCCAGACCTGCCTTGGCGAGATGTCGCCAAAATGCAGATGAGGCGACAGCCGGGAGACGTTTGGCAAATCCGGCCGGTTGCGCAGATCTCCATAGCCGGCAAGGCCTTCTGCCAGAAAGTTGCTTAAACGCTCCTGCGCTCCAACTGCGCCGGGTCGCCAGAGTTTTTCCCAGCCAGCCGCCCAGTTCGGCTTTCCGGGAAGAAGATCGAGCTCGGCGAGGTCGACGCCTTCCACAGGGCTCACGAAGGTCAATTCTTCCGGAGCAGGCAACGGCGGCGTAACGTCCTGTTGCTGCGCCGTCTTCCAGAAGGGCGAATAGACCTTGAACGGACCGCCGGATTTCGTTTCCAGCTCCCAGGGCTCAAAAAGAAGCGCGGCCTTGAAGCTCCTGACCTCAAACCCGTCTTCCTTCAAGGACACTTTCAGATCCGTGTCCCGCTCGATCGCATGGGGTTCGTAACAGCGGTTCCAGAAGACAGCGTCGACATCATGAGTTCTCGCTAGGTGCGGGATCAGGTGCCGGGCGCTGCCGCGCATCAGCACAAGTCCCGGCATCTCGTCTTTCAGGGCCGCCAGGCTGTGATGCAGCCACCATTTGCTTGCGCCGCCCAGGGGATGCGTCTCTCCGGATTGTTCCGGTGTCTCGAAGATGAAGACAGGCAGAACCGGTCCCCGCCTCGATGCTTCAAGAAGCGCGGGATTGTCCTCAATACGAAGATCCTGACGAAACCAAACTAGCGTTGTCATGTTGCCCCTTTATGCAGCGTCGAGGTGAATACGCCAGGAGCCGGAAAAAAGATCAAAAAATCGGCCGGTGGAGGCACCGGCCGATCACAGGAAAGGTCTTCAAGCCGGGACCAATGCCCTCACCGCTTCGCGCAAGCGGCCGAAATGCTCGTCCCAACCGGCATCCAGCGCACTCAACATCATCAAGGCTGCTTCACCCGCCGCCTGTTCAATACCCTCGTGCTGCAGGGTCAGACGCGTTCCGCCCGCTGCCTCTTCCAGGGTCCAGCGCACCGTCGTCATGACACCGTTCAACGGTTTGACCGTGAACGTATAGACCAGGCTGCTGCAGGGACGCATTTCAAGAACCTTGCCCCAACAGATCTTCGACAGGCCGTTGTTCTGGTCCAGCAACGTGTAGTCGCTGCCTTCCTTGAGATCCTGCTCGGCCGGGTGGAACCAGCGTGCGAGCTTGTCCTTTTCCGTCAGGAACGCCCAGACAACCTCCTGAGGCGCGTTGAGGAAAACAGTCTTGGTGATTGTGGTCGCAGTCATTTTCCGGTCTCCTTGGTTTCTTCCATCTCTTTTTCGATTTCACGCTGCAAATCGGCGAGCTTGACGTCCCAGTAGCGCTCGAAGTGGCCGATCCACTCGAAGGCGGATTTCATCGGTTCCGGTGTCAGGCGGTTGCGCCGTTCGCGTCCGCTCACCTCGCTCTTGATGAGGCCGCCCTCCTCCAGGATTGCCAGGTGCTTGTTGATGGCCGTTCGGGTGATGTCGAAACGGGCCGCAATGTCGGAAATGGCCAGGTTTTCGCTGGCCAGGTGCAACAGGATCTGGCGGCGCGTCGGATCAGCAAGGGCCCGGAACACTGCCTGGGGACCAGTGTTCATTGGCCTGCCTCCGCGACCGGCAGGAAGTCAAAAGGACCATCCTGATAGAGAAAGGTGACACAGTCCTTTTTTGAGACGCACTTGCTCAGATGCGGCAACCCTGCCGGAATTTCATAGTAGTCACCGGCCTTCAGGACCTTTGCGAGCGCAGTGTCCTGCGAGCTCGGCATGTGCACCATCTCGCCCGAAACCACCAGACCATACATGCCTGCGGTCTTCACGTGGACGGGACTGACCAACCCTGCGGGCAGGCGCACCATGGCCATGTAGCTTTCTTCAAACCGGTTGCCCTTGAGAGCCGCAAACGCAACCCCTTCCGGCGTTGTTTCCCAGGTCAGGTCAGGCTGCGGCATCAGGCGGATTTCAGCCACCGTGTCTGCGTTGACGGGCCCGGCAAGAGCCATTGGCACGGCTGCCAGAAGCAGAAAGGTTTTCAACGTCATTGCGATCTCCTCGTAACACCATTTGGTGTCATTTATATATCACCTTTTGGTGTCACTTCAAGGTGTATGACAAAACTTCCTCGCAGGATTGTAACTAGTGCGACTTCGAACTATATAATTCGATATCGTACTACTTGATGAGGATGACATGACCCTGAGCCGACGCAAAACTCTCGCCCTTCTCGGAGGCGGCTTCGTTGTCGCAGCGACTGCCTCCGCCGGCACTTTTCTGGCAACGCGGACGCCGGCCCGGGCGCTGGAGCCCTGGCAGGAGGCCGGTCAATATGACGACCCGCGGCTGTTTTCGCTGTCCTATGCCCTGCTCGCACCGAACCCGCACAATCGCCAGCCATGGCTGATCGAATTGAAGGGTCAGGATTCCTTCCTGCTTCATCGGGACAAGGCGCGGAACCTGCCGCACACGGACCCCTATGACCGTCAGATCTTTGTCGGTCTCGGCTGTTTTCTGGAACTGATGTCGGTTGCCGCCACAGTGCGCGGCAGGTCAGCGCAGATTGATCTCTTTCCGGACGGAACCGATGGGCCAATCGCGCATGTCACCCTGCTGGACGGGGCCACAAGGGATCCGTTGTCCAACTTCATTCTGGAGCGGCGCTCCTGCAAGGAACCGTTCGAGGACAGATCGGTGCCGGAAAGCGCTGCAGCCGAACTTGCTGCCCATGGCACGGTGATCACCGATCCGGAGCTTGTCGCCCAGGTCAAGAAGCTTAGCTGGCAGGCCTGGCTGACGGAAATGCACACCCACAGGGCGCTGAAAGAAAGTGTCGATCTGATGCGGTTCGGCAAGGCGCAGATCAATGCCAATCCGGACGGCATTGATCTTGGAGGCCCGTTTCTGGAGAGCCTGATGCTTGCCGGTGTCCTGACCCGGGAAAGCCAGCTCGACCCGGCTTCAACAGGTTTCAGGGAAGGTGTGAAAATGTATGAAACCATGCTTCATGCAACACCTGCCTATATTGTGCTGACGACACCGCACAACACGCGGGAGGATCAGATTGCCGCCGGGCGTCGGTGGCTTCGGCTCAATCTTGACACAACACGGCTTGGCCTCGCCTTGCACCCCGTCAGCCAGGCGCTGCAGGAATATGAAGAAATGGCCCCGCACTACGAGAGCGCACACAGGATGCTTGCCAAACCGGGTGAAACCGTTCAGATGCTGGGACGCCTGGGTTTTGGACCGACACCGGCGAAGACACCACGCTGGCCGCTGGAAACACGGATCATGAATGGATAACGACACTCGGCATCTTTATTTCAGCTTCTTCAATGAAGTCGGCATCATTGCCCAGCTCAGCCGTGCGGCCATGGAAGCGCGCCTGCCGGACGGGTTGACGTTGCCGCATTTCAGTGTGGTCAATCACCTGACAAGGGTCCGCGACGGTCAAACGCCGCTGACCCTGGCCAGGGCCTTTCAGGTTCCTAAAACAACCATGACCCACACGCTGGCCGGGCTGCTGGAACACGGCCTTGTGGAAATGCGTCCCAATCCGGAAGACGGCCGCAGCAAGACGGTCTGGTTGACCGATCAGGGGCGTCAATTCCGAGAAGATGCCATTCGGTCCATAGATCCGGACATTGCCGATCTGAAGGAGGCCATACCGGCGGACCGCGTTGCCGATCTGCTCCCGCTCCTGTCTGAAATCCGTGCCTTCATGGACGCCTATCGCGATTGAGCGATGACCAACCGGGTCCATCACCAGCCGCATGACCCACCACCTCCGCAATTGACAAATTTACACTCGCCAGTTTACCTCTGACGAAATCTGGACACTCCTGGTCCGGTTTGAATTGATCTTGGCAGGATCGGCGCCATATGATCTGGCTGAGAACACATATGAGGGAGAGCGGTCCGTGACAGACGGCAAGATTGTGGTTCCGGCAGAAACGACAGAGGGCGCAACTCACTCCGCGCCGATGATCGACCCGTTCGGCCGGGCGGTGACCTACTTGCGTGTTTCCGTAACCGACCGCTGCGATTTCCGCTGTGTCTATTGCATGGCCGAGGACATGACGTTTCTGCCCAAGCGCGAAGTGCTCAGCCTTGAGGAACTGGATCGGCTCTGCACCGCCTTTATCGAGAAAGGCGTCAGGAAACTGCGCCTGACCGGCGGTGAACCCCTGGTGCGCAAGAACATCATGAGCCTGATCCGCAGCCTCGGCCGTCATCTGGACAGTGGCGCGCTTGAGGAACTGACCGTGACCACCAACGGTTCACAGCTGGCCCGGTTTGCGGACGAACTCTATGACTGCGGGGTACGCCGGATCAACGTGTCCATAGACACGCTCGATCCGGAGAAATTCAAGGCCGTGACCCGCTGGGGTGATCTCGGCAAGGTCATGGACGGCATCCGGGCCGCAACGGCAGCCGGCCTCAAGATCAAGGTCAACATGGTGGCCCTCAAGGACGTCAACGAGCATGAGATCGATGGCATGCTGGCCTGGTGCCATGATCATGGCCACGACCTGACCCTGATTGAAACCATGCCCCTGGGTGAAATCGACGGCGACCGGACAGATCAGTATCTGCCGCTCTCGACCGTGCGCCAGCGCCTGTCGGAACGGTTCACGCTGACGGAGATCTCCTACAAGACCGGCGGTCCGGCCCGGTATGTCACGATCGAGGAAACCGGCGGCCGTCTCGGCTTCATCACACCTCTGACTCATAATTTCTGCGAAAGCTGCAACCGCGTCCGCGTCACCTGCACCGGTCAGCTGTTCATGTGTCTCGGCCAGGACGACATGTCGGATCTGCGCGCACCGCTCAGGGCTTCGGAAGGCAATGACCTGTTGAATGCGGCAATTGATGAAGCCATCGGCCGAAAACCGAAGGGACATGACTTTGTCATCGACCGGGATCGGAAACAGCCGGCAGTCTCCCGCCACATGAGCGTCACCGGCGGCTGATGCCACCAGACGTATCCGACTGTTCCAGCTGAAAGCGTCGGCCTGCCCTGTTGCGTACCCGGTTATTCCGCCGGGACGAGCTTCAAGCGAGCCTCTTGGCGGCGGATCGAGAATGCCGCCACAAGACTGAGGCTCATTCCGAGCCCCATGATCATGATCATGCCCCAGGGTGTTCCGGCAAAGATGCTGTCTGCATAAAGCCAGGCAACAAGAGAACCGGCAACCGCGCCGGTGCTGACCTGCAAGGATGCGGTCAGCCCGGACGCCGCCCCGGTGAGTTCCGGGCGCACGCTGACCGCACCGGAAAGCGCGCTCGGCAGGCAGACACCATTGCCAAGCCCCAGAAGGAACATGGGCAGGAACAGGCTGGGCGCCGTGAGCGCGTCAAACTTGGCAAAGGTTGCGATGACCAGAACGCTTATCATGCCGATGACGGTGCCGCTGATGATCATGGGATACATGCCGACACGTTCCGCAAAACGGCCCGACAGATAGTTGCCCGCGATGTAACCGAGGGCAACAAACATGAAATAGAAACCCATCTCTGCCGCGCTGAGCTGCAAGAGACCGGCGGCTATGAAGGGCGCACCGCCAAGATAGGCAAAATAGGTCAGCGCACTGAAAGCAGCCGTCAGGGCGTAGCTCCAGTAGAGCGGCTCGCGGAACAGGGTTCTGTAGGAGCGCAGAACCTGTCTTGCGCCTACGGTCGTCCGCTTGTGATGGGTCTCCGGCAGACAATAGATCGACGCCAGCAAGACCCCGACGCCGAATACCAGCATCAGGAAGAACCCGCCCTGCCAGCCATAGAACTGGTCCAGCACCCCGCCCACAGCCGGTGCGATTGTCGGCATGACCGCAAGCCCCATGGTGACATAGCCGATCATGCTGGCAGCCTGCTTGGGACCGTGCAGATCGCGCACGATTGCCCGCCCGAGCACAAGACCGGTGCAGCCACCGGCGGCCTGCAATACCCGCGCGGCGATCAGCATCTCAAGGTTGGGCGCGACCAGACACAGAATGCTGCCGATCACAAAGAGTGCCATGCCGAGGATGATCACCGGGCGCCGCCCGAATTGATCCGACAAGGGCCCCCAGAAAAGTTGGCTTACGGCCACCGCAATGAAAAAGGCCGACATGGTCAGCTGGATCTCACCTGCGGTTGCAGAAAACACAATCATCATGCCAGCCAGCGACGGCAGATAAATCTGCATCGCAAGCGGGCTTATTGTCGAGATTGCGATCAGCACACCCAGCGAAGGTTTGGCTTCATAACCATGTGTTTGAGAGCGGCCAGCGGACATGCCTGGGACGGACCCTTCGTTGATCTCTCCGACTCAGAACGCCGGGTGTGGAGGTTGCAAGATACAAACCCTCCGTGATCCGGGCGTGAAAAGATCAATTGTTACAGTCGCCCGCAATTTCACGGCAATAAAATTACGCGCCTGATGGTCCGGTTTCTGCGCCGTCTCATCGCGCGTCCCCCTGGTGATCCGACGCAATTGCTTCAGAAACTCCCAGGCGTCACCGGAGGTCCTGCAGACCACTGGCCGGTGCATATGCCAGTCGTGACGGTATGCGTTCTGATCACACGAAGCCGCCACAACTTCTGAGCGAACGCCGTCTCTCAATCTGTCACTCTGTGCAAGTCTGTCTCGCGGTTGGACGGAAGCTTCAGCACATGCGGACGAGGAATTCGCCGGTGGCACTCAGATGCCGCCAGCTTCACGCTATGAAATCCGAGGAACTATCTGACCAACGTTGCGACAAGTACCTTATTCAAACACAATGGCCGGCGCTGCCCGCTCCTGACCAGCTTCTGCCGCTTCGATACCTTCAAGAACGCTGGCCGCAATCTTCTTGTAGATGCCGGCAATAGCACCTTCCGGGTCTGAAACGACAACCGGTGTGCCTGCGTCCGAGGTTTCGCGGATCGTCATCGTCAGCGGGATCTCTCCCAGGAACGGGACTCCAAGGCGGTCAGCCTCGTTGCGCGCGCCGCCATGGCCGAAAATGTCGTGACGGCCACCACAATCCGGACAGAGGAAATAGCTCATGTTTTCGACGATGCCGAGAACAGGCACATCCACGCGCCTGAACATGTTGAGACCCTTGCGCGCGTCGATCAGCGCAAGATCCTGAGGCGTCGAGACGATGACGGAGCCGGCCAGCGGAACCTGCTGCGCCATGGTCAGCTGCGCGTCACCGGTTCCCGGAGGCATATCAACGACGAGCACATCAAGATCGCCCCAGGCGACTTCACGCAGCATCTGGGTCAGCGCGGAAATCACCATCGGCCCGCGCCAGATCATCGGAGTTTCCTCCTCGACCATGAACCCCATGGACATGACCTTGACGCCATAGCCTTCAAGCGGCTTCAACATCCGGCCTTCCAGCGCTTCCGGTCTGCCGGAAACATTGAAAAGGCGCGGCACGGACGGGCCGTAGATATCGGCGTCGAGAACACCAACCTTTTTGCCGAGAGCAGCCATGGCAAGCGCAAGATTGGCCGTCGTGGTCGACTTGCCCACACCGCCCTTGCCGGAGGCAACGGCGATGATGTGTTTGATCCCCGGCACACCCGGCTTCTGGGCGCCCTGCTCTTCCGGCGCTTTTCTGGGAGCCTGGGGCGGCGCCTTCGGGGCCGTGTTGCGCGTCCCGCCGGGCCGGCGCTCCGCTGTCAGGGCAACCATAGCGGTTTCAACACCTGGAACTTCCCTCACGACCTTCTCCGCGGCCTGACGCAACGGCTCAAGCTCCTGCGCCCGCTCGGCCGGCACCGTGATGGAAAAGGCCACTCGGCCATCGGAGACGAAAACATCCGAGACCAGGCCCAGAGAAATGATGTTGCCTTTCAGGTCCGGCCCCTTGATCTGGCTGAGCCGCTCCATAACCGCGTTCTTGATGGTGTCGTTCATTACCCCGTCCCGTTGTCTTTCAATTCGGCGCCTGAAATACCGATCTTGTTAGGTCAGTATGTAGATCGCAAAGCGCCGGCCGCAATCTGCCAAACTGAAGCAGACCTGCTCTGTTCCTGTCTTACAGCTGTCATAGTTGCGAAGCAGGTTCCGGACAAGTTGCTTCGCCAGAGAAGACGGACCGTTGACGACCACCGGTCCAGCATTGTCCCCCTGTTTTGGCAGGGACAATATCCGGCTTGCGTCGCCCTTGCGTTCGATTATCGTTCTCGTCTCCCACCACATGCATTCCTTTGTTCAACACAGTTTTCAGGACCAGACCATGCCGGTATGTCTCATCACCGCTGCGAACCGCGGTATCGGATTTGAACTTGCCCGACTTGCCCTTGCCAGGGACTGGACCGTCTACGGCTCGGTTCGCACACAACCGATCGCACAGGAAACCGCAGCCCGGATGACGGGAGACTTTCGGCCGCTTGTCTTTGATGTAACGGATCACGAAGCTGTCCGGGCCGCGGCCGCGCGCCTCGACGGACACCTGGATATTCTCATCAACAACGCCGGCATTATCGGCTTTGAACGCCAGACACCGCTCGATATGGACTTTGACGGTTTTGCCGAGACGCTCAAGATCAACACACTGGCACCGCTGGCCGTGTCCCAGGCCTTTCTTCCGCATCTCAGGAACAGTGACAACGGCCGCATCCTGACCATTTCCAGCCAGATGTCCTGGATGGGCTACCGCAAGTCGGACACGCTCGCCTACCGAGCCTCAAAGGCAGCGGTAAACAAGGTCATGCAGGGACTGGCGACTGACCTGGAAGCGGAGAATATTCCCGTTGCCCTGATTGACCCCGGCTGGGTACGCACGGATATGGGCGGCCCGGAAGCCGACAACAGCCCGGTCGATGTGGCTGAAGGCGTTCTCAAGGTCGCCGAGCGACTTGCGCTTTCCGATACCGGCAAATTCTTCAAATGGTCCGGAGAAGAACGGCCCTTTTGAGCTTCAGGGGCGACCGAGTCAGCTGACGACGGAGCCGACCAAGAGACGGCTCCATTTCAAGTCCCGTTTACAATCAGCCGCACCTTATCCACACAAAGATAAGCGCAGGTTGTTTTGCACAGTTTTCTTGGAACCCGAGACATGGGTGCAAGCACACGTTCCAGGAGAAACTTGCAAGAAGTCGGTAACCATCCACGGTCTTCTTACAAATTGAATCAAATTTTAAGCAAATGTGAGGAATTGAAGCGCAGGCTGGTTTTATCGGCAAAAGGATGGGATACGCCATGGAACTCTATCGCGCTTGCTACCGCAGCAGAATCAAGTGGGACAAGATGCATCTGCCCTTGCCCGACGAGATCGACAAGACCCTCCTGCGTATCCGCCGGATCAATCGCAAGGCAGGCGTGACGGGTGCGCTGCTCCTGGTCGACCAGCACATCATCCAGATCCTGGAAGGTCAGACCGGACAGGTGCTCGATACGGTCTACTGCGTGATGAACGATCCGCGCCTGCACGACATCGAAGGCATTATTCACGAGCCGGCCGATTTCCGGCTGTTCCCCAACTCCCTGATGTTCTTCCGGGATCTGACCGACGGTCTTGCCGCCGCGCGCCACGATGTGCTGCGCCCGCTTCTTGATCATCCGGCAGAGGTCACCCGGGACGAAGCCTATCTTGCCTTCAGCCATTTCGCCAACGAACTGCAGCAGGGCCGTCTGACCAACGATATGCTGATGATCTGAGTCGCTCGCTCGGATCATTGCAGACAAGCGCTGCACGGAAACGTTTATTCGTGAGCGCTGTGACATTCATGTCCTAGTCATTTTGCCGATGGCAACGATAGGTTGCTCCCCGTCGCAGGGGAGCATCTTCGTGTCAGTCAGCCGTCCAAATCTTCAGTCTCTGTCCGCAGGCCTTCTTGCCACCATTGTCGGCTTTGCCAGTTCCTTTGCCATTGTCATTCAGGGCCTTGCCGCATCCGGTGCTTCGCCTGCCGAAGCAACTAGCGGTCTAATGGCCCTTTCCATCTCCATGGGACTGTGCGCCATAGTCGGCTCGCTCTGGACCAGGATCCCCGTCAGCATTGCCTGGTCGACGCCAGGTGCCGCGCTGCTTGTCACCGCCGGTCCTGTCGAAGGTGGTTTCGCCGCGGCCGTCGGTGCTTTCATCATATGCGGCCTGCTGATCGTTCTGGCCGGACTGATCCGCCCCTTCGGCCGGGCTGTTGCAGCCATTCCTTCCCCATTGGCCAATGCGATGCTTGCGGGCGTCTTGTTCGGGCTGTGTCTTGCCCCGGTCAAGGCGGTTGCCGAGTTGCCCGTCAGCGCCTTGATCATCATTGCCGTCTGGGCAATTGCACTGCGGTTTGCACGCCTCTTTGCCGTGCCGCTGGCCATGGCCGTTACCATCGTAATCGCGCTCTGGACCAGTGGCCCGATCGATCTTTCGTCTGCCAGCTGGGTGAGCGAACCGGTGTTGATCAAACCGGTCTTTTCCCTCGAAGCTCTTGTGAGCATCGCGCTGCCACTCTTCATCGTCACCATGGCGTCGCAGAACATCCCCGGCGTGGCCGTTTTGAAAGCCTATGGTTACGCACCGCAAAGTGGCCCGCTCTTTACCCTCTCCGGCATCTTCAGCCTGCTCTCCGCCCCCTTTGGCGGACACGCGGTCAATCTCGCCGCCATCACAGCTGCCATGTGCGCCGGAGAGGATGCTCACAAGAATCCCGGTGAGCGCTATTGGGCCGCTGCTGTTGCCGGTCTGGTCTATGTCATGTTTGGTCTTTTTGCCGGACTGGTCATGGCCTTTGTCGCCGCCACGCCCGCCATCCTGATTGAAGCGGTTGCCGGATTGGCGCTGCTCGGGGCCTTCGCCTTTTCCATCGGCGAGGCCACAAAAGCGACGGAGACACGCGACAGCGCGATCATCACGTTCATGGTGACGGCCTCCGGTGTCAGCTTTCTTGGTGTTTCCGGTGCCTTCTGGGGACTGCTTGCGGGCGGCGCCTTCATGGCACTCGCCCGTACCAAAGCCGCGAAGTAACACCTTGCCCTGCCGCCTTTGGCTCCCATAGTGTTTGGAAACACCTGAACCAAGGAGTCGTGCGGCTGTGACAGGCCCTTACCTTCTGCAACCGGACCCGCTTCATCCGGGACTTTCGACCGCGGTGACCGGCATAGACCAGAACGGCAATGCCGTTGACACCAAGGTGGTCACCGAAAAACCGCTGACGCTGTTTCTGAACGCCCAGGAAGTCGTCACCATGATGACAATCGGCGATCATCCGGACCTTCTTGCCGTCGGCTATCTGAAGAACCAGAACATGCTGGCCGATGACGATGTCATCACCGGGATCGAACATGACGACGATCTTGATGTGGTCATCGTGCGCACCGAGCGGGAAACGAATTTCGAGGAAAAACTCAAGAAGAAGGTGCGTACGTCCGGCTGCGCGCAAGGCACCGTCTTCGGCGATGTCATGGAAGGCTTTGAAACCGTTTCGCTGTCCACTGACGCCCGGCTGAAGACATCCTGGCTCTACAGCCTGACCAAGGCGATCAACACCACCCCGTCGCTTTACCTGGAGGCGGGCGCAATCCATGGCTGCGTGCTGTGCCAGGAAGACCGGCCGCTGGTCTATATGGAAGATGTCGGCCGGCACAATGCGGTCGACAAGATCGCAGGCTGGATGGTCCTGAACGATATCCCCGCACACGACAAGATGTTCTACACCACCGGCCGGCTGACCTCCGAAATGGTGATCAAGACGGTCATGATGGGCATTCCGATCCTCGTCTCGCGCTCCGGGTTCACCGCCTGGGGCGTGGAACTGGCGCGCCAGGCTGGTCTGACACTGATCGGCCGTGCCCGCGGCAAACGCTTTGTCGCACTGTCCGGTCAGGAACGGATCGACTTCGATCTTGATCCCGGATCCGTGGAGGACGAACCGCAGAAGATCCGCCGCAAAGGGAGCCTGGCTGCAAAATGAACACGACGCCGTCGCGCCTGACGAGAAACAAGCTGCTCGGCTGCGTTCTGGCGGGTGGTCAGTCGCGCCGCATGGGCGGCGGTGACAAGCCGCTCATGGACCTGGGCGGCAGGACCATGCTCGACATGATTCTTGCCAGGCTGACCCCTCAACTTGCCGATATTGTCCTCAACGCAAACGGGGACCCGGAGAGATTCGCCCGGTTTGACCTGCCCGTGGTCCCCGATCCACTGGGCGACTATGCCGGGCCGCTGGCGGGTGTCCTGGCGGGCCTTGAGTTTGCGGCCGCCCATCGTCCCGACGTAAGCCACGTGGTTTCGGTCGCAGGTGACACCCCGTTCTTTCCAACCGACCTTGTCGGCAGGTTCTGCGCGGCGGTGCCATCCGACCGGCCGGTGATCGCCCTCGCATCGTCTGCCGACAAGCTGCAGCCCGTTTTCGGTCTCTGGCCCGTGGCCCTCAAATCTGACCTGCATGACTGGCTTGACTCCGGTCAAAGCGGAAAGGTGCTCGCCTTTGTAGACCGCCACGACAGTGTTGAAGTCGCCTTTGACACCGACCCGGTTTCGGGTCTCGACCCCTTCTTCAACGCCAACCGCCCTGACGACCTCGCAACCGTACGCGACGCATTGAGCCTAACCGACAGATGAAACCCACTCCCGTATTCGGCATCACCGGATGGAAGAATTCCGGCAAAACGCAGCTCGTGACCCGTCTGGTGGCCGAGTTCACTCAACGTGGTCTCAAGGTTTCCACCGTGAAACACGCCCACCACAATTTCGACATCGACCGACCGGGGGCCGACAGCTACCGGCACCGGGAGGCAGGCGCATCGGAAGTCGCCCTCGTCTCCGGCCGCAGATGGGCCCTGATGCACGAGTTGCGGGAGGAAGACGAGCCACCTCTGGAAGAGATTCTGGCCCGTCTCGCGCCATGTGACCTGATCCTGATCGAAGGCTACAAACGCGAAGACCATCCCAAGATCGAAGCGCGGCGCACGGAAACCCGGGACCGCGGCCCCCTCGCCCCAACCGACCCGAATATTCTGGCCGTTGCGGCGGACCATCTGCTGCCGGAGGAGACGCTCCCGGTCTTCGATCTCAACGATGTGCCGGCGATGGCGGATTTCATCCAGGCGCGTCTCGACCTTGGGGGTCACGGCGCATGACCGGCAAGCGGCTTCTTGACGACTGTTTTCTGCACGACAAGGACCGGCTGCGCCATCAAGATGCCCTGGATCTGCTCAAAGACCGCGTGTCCACAATTGCCGAAGTGGAGACCATACCGCTCTCAGAGGCATCCGAGCGTGTTCTGGCACAGACCGTCGTCGCGCCGCGAAATGTGCCACTGGCCGACAATTCCGCTGTTGACGGCTATGCCTTCCGCCACTCGGACTTTGAGGAAGCCGGCGGTTTTTTCCGGATGGACCAGAGGGTCGCCGCCGGTCACGCCAGCCTGACCGACCTGGCGCCCTGGGGCGCGGCGCGGATCTTCACGGGTGCGGTCATGCCGCCGGGTGCGGACACGGTCGCCATGCAGGAAGACTGCGAACCGCATCAGCAGGATGGCCAGGACTTCGTGATCGTGCCGCAGGGCCTCAAGAAGGGGGCCAATTGCCGCCTGGCAGGAGAGGATGTTGCCGAGGGAACTCCGATCCTGGAAGCCGGACAGCGTTTGCGGCCTCAGGACGTGGCCGCGATCGCATCGACGGGGCTTGGCGAGATTTCCGTCTATCGCAAACTGAAGGTTGGTTTGCTGTCCACCGGCGACGAGTTGCGCCGGCCCGGAAGCCTGATCACCCTTGGCGATGTCTATGATTCCAATCACTTCCTGCTTCAGGGCCTCTGTTCAACCCTGCCGGTCGACGTCGAGGACCTGGGCATTTTAAAAGACGATGCAGCTCTCGTCGAAACCACCTTGAAGGAAGCAGCTGGCCGGTTTGATGTCCTGTTGACTTCAGGTGGCGCCAGCCGGGGCGAAGAAGACCATTTGCTGGCAGCGCTCGACACGCTCGGGTCACGCCACATGTGGCAACTGGCGATCAAGCCGGGCCGGCCGATGATGTTCGGCTCGATCGGGGACTGCGTGTTCCTCGGCCTGCCGGGCAATCCCGTGGCTGCCATGGTCTGTTTTCTGCTTTATGTTCGCCCGGTTCTGAGCGTGCTGGGCGGCGGCCCGTTTCTGCGTGCCAGGGGCTTCCAGGTTCCGGCCGCCTTCGAAGTGCCCAAGAAGAAACCGGACCGACGCGAATTCTATCGCGCCTATCTTGAAGAAGGACCGGATGGTGCCCCCGTTGCACAGAAATTCATGCGTGACGGGTCAGGGTTGATAACGGGCCTCAGAGAGGCCGATGGTCTGATTGAAATCCCGGAAGACGTAACATCGATCGCCAAGGGGGACCTTGTGACCTACCTGCCCTTTTCCGGCTTTGGGCTGCGCTGACCCGGCAGACTGAAGCCGCCGGGTCAGTCCGTAAATCCTAGTAGGCGTAGGGCCAGTTGGCCGCAACGAAGCGATAGCCATCGCCTTCCTTGACAACGCGTCCCATGCCCGGGAACGGAATATGGGCACCGGCAAAAAACAGCTTGTCGCCAGCGGCCTGGTCCAGGAACGCCTTGCGCGTTTCAACGGCCTTTGGGCTGTCGATGTCAAAGCCGATGCCCCAGTCCGGACGGTCGAACTGATAGGCGGTCATGTGAATGATGTCACCTGCAATTGCCAGGGTTTCCCCATTGCTGTCGAAGAGATAACCGGTGTGACCCGGCGTATGTCCGGGCAGCGCCATGGACCGGATGCCCGGGAGGACCTCCTGGTCACCTGAGATCAGCGTCTGGTTGCCCTTATAGGCCTCTGCGGCCTTGCGCGCGCCCAGGAAAAACGGCTTGAACTGTTCCGGCGCGCCGTTCATGGCCGCGTCGTCATACCAGAACGCGTTGTCGACTTCCGGAAGGATCAGCTCCGCATTGGCAAAGACCCGCTTGCCCTCGCCATCGACGACACCGAAAAGATGATCCGGGTGCATGTGGGTGATCAGGATGGCATCAACCTGATCGGCGGAAACACCCGCCGCTTCCAGAGCGGACGGCAAACGTCCCATGGTCGGGCCAAGTGCGTCTGAGGTGCCCGCATCCACCAGCACCAGACGATCGCCCGTGTTGACCAGATAGGCGTTGACCGGAATGCGCAGCGCATTGCCTTCGATCAGGGACTTGTCGCGCAGGCGCTGGCCTTCAGCCTCGTCATAGCCGACGACGACTTCAGGCGTCACGTCCAGATACCCGTCCAGCAGTGCCGTGACTTCAAAGTCACCGACCTTGTACCGCAGGGCGCCGGCCATCGGAGCGCCTGCCTTGGGAGCCGCCGCCTGGGCGGAGGATGCGATCAGCGACACACTGCCGGCTGCGGCAACCGCCCCTGCCCCGGCCGCCAGGCCAAAGAGGGATCGTCTGGAGAGTGAAAGATTTGGTTCGGTCATGAAAAGCCTCCCGGCTCAGTCAGAATAGACACTAAAGAAGGACCCGGACCGGCGAGCTCCGGTGGGCTGCCTCTAAAGTGTTTCATTCGAAAAAATTTTGAAGTGCGAGCTTCCTTATAAAACTCATTAGGTTCACTTATATATCAAGCACACAGGTCACAAATCTTGCAACCCAGGTGTGTCATGGACAAGCTCAGCGCCCTTTCCAGTTTTGTTCAATCGGTGAACCTGGGCAGTTTCTCAGCCGCCGCCAAACATCTGGGCGTGTCGCAACCGGCGGTCAGCCAGCAGATCCGCAGCCTCGAGGATGAACTTGGCACAAGGCTGCTCAACCGGACGACGCGGCAGTTGCAGCTGACCGAAGCCGGTGAGCGGTATCTTACCTATGCGCGAGATGTGCTGGAGCGGCTTGCGGAAGCCGACCGTTCGGTCCAGAGCGAGGAAGCGCAGATGACGGGGCCTCTGTCCGTCGGCCTGCCGCTGGGATTTGCCGAAACCGTGCTGTCCGACTTTCTGGTCGGTTTCAAGAAGAGCCATCCGCATATTCTTTTGGATATCTCCCTGTCGGACCAGTTTGTCGACGTCATTCAGGAAAGGCTCGACGTTGCCATTCGCATGGGAGAAATCAGGGACGACCGGCTGATCGTACGCCGGCTGGGTCATGCCAGCAGGTGCCTGGTGGCGTCACCGGACTATCTGGACAGAATGGGCCGCCCGCAACACCCGGCCGAATTGCCGGATCACGACTACCTTCTTTACAAGAACATCACCACGGGGGATCGCGTCCCGTTCCTGAGCACGATTGGGGAGAAACTTTCCATCCGGATCAACCCGACGATGATCGTCAACAATTCCGCGACCCTGCGCCGCGCCGCGCTGGCAGGGCTCGGCATCAGCCTGTCAAACCGCTGGCTGATCGATCCTTATCTGCAGTCGGGCGAGCTTGAGCTTGTGTTACCGGACTGGAAATATCCGGACCACCCGGTTCATGCGGTCTACCCGTCGAACCGATTCATCCCCCTGAAGGTTCGCCGTTTCGTCGACAGCCTGCATGCTTTCTTCGAAACGGAAGGGGCTTTTGTCTGCTGATGTGGACCTGGTGTTCTGCTGCATCCGAAGACAATCGTCTCCGGATGCCGCTTTGAACGCCCTCAGATTTCGTCGACGGCCACCGTCCAGGGCTCCTTGACCGCTTCTTCCTGCCACGCCTGCCAGGCTGACGTGCCTGTCATTACAGCGCTGTAAGCTGCAACGACCGGCGCGTCCGACAGCTGATATGTCGCAAACCGGCTGACAACAGGTGCATACATGGCGTCGGCAATCGTGAAGTCACCAAACAGGAAGGGTCCGCCGGAGCGGCCCAGGCACTCCTGCCAGATGTCAACGATCCGGGCGACATCCGCCTTGACCGCCGCGTTGACTTGAAGCGTTTCTGAAGGCCGGCGCATGTTCATCGGGCAGGCGCCCCGCAGGTCGGGAAACCCGGAATGCATTTCCGCCGAAATCGCGCGCGCCCGGGCCCGGTCAGATTGCTCCTTCGGCCAGAAGCCTGCCTCCGGAAAAAGCTCGGCTACATATTCCAGGATTGCAAGACTGTCCCAAACGGTCAGGTCGCCATCCTTGAGAACCGGCACCTTCCGGCTTGGTGAAAAGGCCTGGAATTTCGGATTGCCATTGTCAAAGTCGAACGGCACCAGGGTTTCACGAAACGGAACCTCTTTATGTGTCAACGCGATCCACGGCCGGAACGACCAGGAGGAATAGTTCTTGTTGCCGATAAAGAGTTCAAGATCTGCCATGTTGGGTCCCTTTGCTGTCGACCGGCAAACATGAACCGCATTGCCGGGCAACTCTTACCTACGTCCCAGATCGACCGGCTACAAATTGAAGGAATTCATGGGAATGATCAGGATTTTGAATGAACGGCAACTGGCGCAAGTTTTGCTTGCAAGACATAATCTTTCACCAAAGCCATTTCGAGCCCTCCATGACAACCATCTCAACGCCGACGTTTCCACCGACCGGGCCACAAACAGCCACCGCTCAGCCCCAGTCGCCGGAAAAGTCCTTCCTCGAATTTCGCAACATCCTTGCAGAGCAGTACCAGGCCTGGCGGGAACTGCCCGAAGACGAGCGTATTCGGCATCAGTATCTTGAAAAGCATGGTCTTTCGGAGATTGACCTCGACAATCTGCCGGCTCAGGATCGGGCAGACCACGAGGAAAAGATCGCCAGTCTGAACAAGGTGCCGGTTTTCGCAAAGTCCCCTTATGCGGGCACCAAGGCAGGTGATGCACTGACGCGGGCGGTGGTTACGCTGCAGTCGGTGCTCGAGACCCCGGGCCCGGAAGCAGAGGTTGCAAGCGAGCGGACGGCCCCGACCGGACGTAACTGACCCGTTGCCCGGCTCCGGACGCAGCCTTTGCAACAGGCAGGTGTGTCCGGTCCCGCGGCTTCTTCCCCAACGACACCCTTCAAAATCT
Source organism: Labrenzia sp. VG12 (assembly GCF_002237595.1). Lineage (NCBI taxonomy): Bacteria > Pseudomonadati > Pseudomonadota > Alphaproteobacteria > Hyphomicrobiales > Stappiaceae > Labrenzia > Labrenzia sp. VG12. The sequence goes on along the minus strand of NZ_CP022529.1, from coordinate 863,383 downwards.
GAAAATAAGCATCCTTCGCCCTGTGTTTTTTTCGCGGCCCTGCTTGAAATTTAAAGCGAAGTGTATGGAATAGGGCCCTCGGGCAAGAAGGCGGGAAGAACCCGCCTGCGCTGCGAAGATAATATATGGGGAACTTAATATGCGTGTTTTGCGTATGGCTGCGGCCGCTGTTGCAGTTCTGGCTGCTGTGGGTGGCGCTGAGGCGAAAGACTGGTCAAAGGTGCGCATCGGCACCGAAGGCGCTTACCCTCCGTTCAACTCCCTGACCGCTGACGGTCAGCTGGTCGGCTTCGACATCGACATTGCCAATGCTCTTTGCGAAGAGATGAAGGTCGAGTGCGAATTCGTCACCCAGGACTGGGACGGCATGATCCCGGCTCTGCAGGCCGGCAAGTTCGATGCCGTGATCGCGTCCATGTCGATCACCGAAGAGCGCCTGCAGAAGGTCGACTTCACCAACAAGTACTACAACACCCCGCCGGCAATTGCCGTGCCGAAGGATTCCAAGATCGCCGGTACATCCGATGCGGATCTGAAAGGTGTTGCGCTTGGAGCCCAGTCTTCCACGACCCACTCCAACTATGCCGAAGAAAAACTGCCGTCGGCTGACCTGAAGCTCTACCCGACCCCGGACGAGTACAAGCTCGACGTTGCCAGCGGCCGTGTTGACGCCGTGATCGACGACGTTGTCGTTCTGTCCGACTGGCTGGCCACCGACGACGGTGCCTGCTGCAAGCTGCTCGGCACGCTGACCCCGGATCCGGTCATCAACGGTGAAGGCGCCGGCATCGCGATCCGCAAGGACGATGGTGAACTGAAAGAGAAGTTCAACAAGGCCATCGAAGCCATCCTGGCGAACGGCAAGTACAAGGAAATCAACGACAAGTACTTCACGTTCGACGTTTACGGCGGCTAATCGCCAGCCTACGATGACACGGAATGCGGCATGCTCTGCGTGCCGCATTCGCCTGCAGGGAAAAATCCCGCAGTACGGCCGGAGGGGCGGCCGGACCAACAACAACAAACAGAAAGAAGCGCCGGCTTATGGAAGAAGCTCTGACGCTACTCTCCTTCGGGGAACAGGGCTGGGGCGACACGATCGCACTTGGGGTCCTGGTTACGGTTTCACTGGCGATCGCCACCTTGCCATTCGGACTTGTTCTCGGGTTCCTGATTGCGCTGGCAAAAAACTCAAGCGAACCCAGTCTCAAGCTCGCCGCCAACATCTACACGACAATCTTTCGTGGCTTGCCGGAACTGCTGACGCTGTTCCTTGTCTATTTCGGTGTCCAGATCGGTATCCAGCAGGGACTGAAACTGCTGGGCTTCGACACCTATATCGAAGTGAATTCCTTCGTCGCCGGCATGGTGGCGCTGGCGCTGGTTTTTTCGTCCTACGCGTCGGAAGCCTTCCTGTCCGCGTTCCGCGGCATTCCGCAGGGCCAGTATGAAGGCGGCCACGCGCTTGGCCTGTCGCGTTACCAGACCATGACCCTGATCATCCTGCCGCAGCTGATCAGGCTCGCCCTGCCCGCGCTCGGCAATCTCTGGCTGATCCTGCTGAAAGAAACCTCGCTTGTCTCCGTGATCGGCCTGGCTGACCTCGTGCGCGAAGCCGGTATCGCGGCCCGCGTGACCAAGGAACCGTTCCTGTTCTTCGGTGTCGCCTGCCTGATCTATCTGGTCCTGGCAATGATTTCGTCGACCGGCCTCGCCCGGATTGAAAAATGGTCCAAACGGGGAGAAGCCGCGCGATGACTGCCGCCAACCCCGCCACGGGCATGGCCCGCCCGCCTGCACCGCCGCGACGCTGGTCGAACACCAGGATCCTCGGCCATGTACTGATGGCCCTCTGGATCATCTCCGGCGTGTCGCTGGTCTTCTACCTCGGCTCCAACATCGCCAGTCCGTTTGTCGACAAGTACTGGTTCAACTACGTCAAGGGGTTCATCGTCACGCTGCAGATCGTCGGCGTGTCCCTCTTGATCGGCGCCCTGCTCAGTATTCCGATTGCCGTTGCACGCGCGTCCAGCTGGAAGATCTTCTCCGCACCGGCTTATGGCTATGTCTATTTTTTCCGGGGCACCCCGCTGCTCGCACAGACCTTCCTGATCTATTACGGCGCGGGAACCTTCAGGCCCGAACTGGAAGCTGTCGGACTTTGGGCCTTCTTCCGGGAAGCCTGGTATTGCGTCGTCTTTGCCTTCTCGCTGAACACGGCGGCCTATCAGGCGGAAATCCTGCGCGGAGCAATCCTGAACGTGCCGAAGGGGCAATGGGAGGGCGCCGCAGCGCTCGGCATCAGCAAACCGGTCGCCTTCTTCAAGATCATTCTGCCCCAGGCCCTGATGGTGGCGCTGCGACCGTATGGCAACGAGATCATCCTGATGATCAAAGGCTCGGCCATTGCGTCCATCGTGACCATCTACGACCTCATGGGCGAGACGCGCCGCGCCTACTCGCGGTCCTACGACTTCCAGGCCTATATCTGGGCGGCCGTTGCCTATCTCATGATTGTCGAAACCCTGCGCCGCGTCTGGGACAAGATCGAAGCACGCCTCACCCGCCATCTGAAACGGTGATCCCTCACCGTTTCATTTCTGTCCTGAATTGTGTCCCTTAACCGGATATTTCCTCATGTCCAGCGAATTGCCCAAAGCCTCCGGCCTCCATCCTGACAGTCTGCTGGCCCATGGTGGCGGTGGCCATGATGCAGCAACCGGCGCCGTTGTGCCACCGATCCCGACTGCGACGACCTTTGTGCGCGACGAGGACTATGAACCGGTCAGTCCGGGTCACATCTACAGCCGCGACGACAACGCGCTCTACAGGAGGACCGAGAACCTGATCGCTTCCCTGGAAGCTGGCGAGGACAGCCGCCTCTTTGCGTCCGGCATGGCGGCCGTTGCAGCCGTTGCCCGGCTGGTCCGGCCAGGCGGGACACTCCTGGTTCAATCGGGCATCTACTGGGGCACAACCCTGTTTCTGCGCAAGCTCTGCGCCCGCAACAACGTTGCCCTGATCGAAGCCGACGCCACGGATCTCCAGGCGTTTCTCGACGAGATTTCCGTCACGAAGCCCGCTCTTGTCTGGCTGGAGGTGCCGAGCAATCCGTTTTTGCAAGTGGCAGACATCCAGAAGATTTCTGCCCGGTGCAAACAGGCCGGCGCCGTCCTTTGCGTTGACGCAACGGCGGCGACACCCCTGATTATCAAGCCGCTTGCACTCGGCGCCGATCTGGTGATGCATTCCGCCACCAAGGCCCTCAACGGCCACTCAGACCTTCTCGGCGGTGTCGTTTCCACCGGAGATGCCGCAAGCGAGGCCTGGCAGGCAATCATCGAAGAGCGCAAACTCGCCGGCGCCGTACTCGGCTCCTTCGAGACCTGGCTTCTGCTGCGGGGTTTGAGAACACTGGCCCTTCGTGTGGAACGCATGAATACCAACGCCCAGGCCGTCGCGGACTTCCTGGACGCGCATCCGAAAGTCGAGACCGTGCTCTATCCAGGCATCGCCAGCCATCCGCAGCACGCCCTTGCCAGATCCCAGATGCAAGGCGGATTTGGATCCTTGATGTCCGTTCAGATCAAGGGTGGAAGGGATGCCGCTCTGAAGGTTGCCGGTGCGCTGGACCTGTTTCAGCGGGCAACCTCGCTTGGCGGCACCGAGAGCCTTGTCGAGCATCGCTACACCATTGAAGGCGAAGGCTCCGGCATCCCGGAAAACCTGTTGCGGCTGTCCATCGGTATTGAGCACTCGGCTGACTTGATCGGCGATCTCGACCAGGCGCTTGCCGGGATCTGAACGCACCCCTAGCAGGAATCCAGGCTCCAGACCCTAGTCGGTGTCTTCCGGCCGCATGAACCGCATCCAGTTCAAGAAGGCTTTCAGCGGCGGCCGCTTGATGCCCGGTCGGGTCACCAGGTGATAGCCCGTCCCCGGGTTGACGCCTTCTTCGAACAGCACCTGCATGCTGCCGGCAGCAACATCTGCCTCGATGAAGGTCTTTGCGGTTGCAGAGATGCCCTCACCGCGCCGCACACCTTCCAGCACCATGTATCCCGGCAAATGGGTGATGCTGAGCTTGCCCTTCGGAACCACGCCCTGCCGCTCCATCCAGATGGCCAGTTCATTGGTGCCGTATTCCTGAAGCCAGGGGAACTGAAGCAGGTCTTCCGGCTTTTCGATATTCCGGTCCCCGATCAGGCAGCTGGCGCCGACAACCGCAAAATTTGTCGCCAGAAAGAGCTCGGAATCGAAACCGGGCCAGTCACCGCTGCCAAAGCGGATGGCGAGATCCACGCCGCCGGGCCGGAGCTCGACCACCTGCGCCGTCGGATTGAGCATCAGCTCGATTTCCGGATGCTTGAGGCGGAAATCGTTGATCCGCGGCATCAGCCAGCTGATCGCAAAGGACGGCGTCATGGTGATGTTCAGCGGCCGGGCGACATCTTCCTGCAGGAGTTCGTCGACCGTGTCGCGAATGATGTCGAAGCCGCTGCTTAACCCGTCAAACAGGCGGTCGCCTTCCGGAGTAAGGGCAACACCTCTGCCCTCGCGCACGACCAGCTGAAACCCGAGAAAGGTCTCCAGACCTCGTATCTGCTGACTGACGGCAGCATGCGTGACGTTCAGTTCGCGGCCGGCCGCTGAGAAGCTCCTGGTTTCCGCAACCACGGCAAAGGCTCTCAGTGCGTTCAGAGACGGAAGTGCACGCCAGTCCATATGTAACTTCACCTTACATTTTGAAAATCTTCTTAACTGGCACTTTTCTTACTAAATCGCCATCTTCAGGCTACACCAACCGGCAAGAGGATGTAAGCCAATGTTTGATATCTATGCCCGCAGCTTTCTTGAAGCAAGCCGTTTCACACCCAACACACGCCCGGGTCCGCAGACGCAGGAGCGGCTTGAGGTGACTGACCGGAAACGCCAGCGGCATTTCTGGTTGTGGCAACGGCGTCCCTATTGGGCCTGATGGTTTGACGGAGATCTTTCCTGAGCTGACAGGCTGATGGAAATGCCCTAAAACCATGACCACTACATTTTACGAAAGGCCCGGTTCAAGACCGGGCCTTTGTCTGAGCAAGGGAGCCTCGTCATGGCAAAGGTTGCGTTCATCGGTCTGGGTGTCATGGGATACCCGATGGCGGGGTACTTGAAGACCAAGGGCGGTCACGACGTCACCGTCTATAACCGGACCACCGCCAAGGCCGAAAAATGGGCCAAGGAATATGGCGGCAGCTTCGCCACAACGCCGAAGGAAGCCGCCGAAGGCTGCGATTTCGTTTTTGCCTGCGTCGGCAATGACGACGATCTGCGCTCCGTCACGACGGGCACGGACGGTGCCTTTCACGGACTGAAGGAAGGCGCCATCTTCGTCGACAACACCACCGCTTCGGCAGAAGTTGCCCGCGAGCTTCATGCGGCCGCCAGGGACAAGGGCTGCGGCTTCATCGATGCTCCGGTTTCCGGTGGCCAGGCCGGTGCGGAAAACGGCGTTCTGACCGTCATGTGCGGCGGCGACCAGGATGTTTTCGACAAGGCCAAGCCGGTCATTGAGTGTTTCGCCAAGTTTGTCGGCCTGATGGGCGAAAGTGGCGCCGGCCAGCTGACCAAGATGGTCAACCAGATCTGCATTGCCGGCCTGGTCCAGGGCCTTTCGGAAGCCATTCACTTTGCCAAGAAGGCAGACCTCGACGTGGAGAAGGTCATCTCGGCCATTCGCGGTGGCGCCGCCCAGTCCTGGCAGATGGAAAACCGCTGGGAAACCATGAATGCCGGCAAGTTCGACTATGGTTTTGCCGTCGACTGGATGCGCAAAGATCTCGACATCTGCCTGCAGACCGCACGCGACACAGGTGCCCGGCTGCCGGTGACTGCGCTGGTCGACCAGTTCTACGCCGAAGTTCAGGCCATGGGCGGCAATCGCTGGGATACGTCCAGCCTGATCGCCCGGCTAGAGAATGCGGACAAGTAAAGCCCCGTCGCACCAATGACTTCTGCCCAGGATTGGACAGTTCACAGTGTGCTTGCCGAGTTGCGTGCAGCCGGCTCGGAAGAGAACCGGGCCGGCATGGCCCGGTTCGGTATCGACAGTTCGCGGGCCTTCGGCGTGCCGCTGTCGGTTCTACGTCCCCTCGCCCGCAAGATCGGCCGATCACCGGACCTCGTGCCATCGCTTTGGCAAAGCGGCTGGCATGAGGCGCGTCTGCTCGCCATTCTCCTGACGCCGCCCAAAGCCCTGACACCGGACCTGGCGCTGTCATGGCTGGAGGAGATCCAGTCCTGGGATCTGTGCGACCAGCTGACAAACGTACTCGCCCGGCGCGAGGGATCGGACGAACTGGTCATCATGCTGGCGGCCGATGAGCGGGAATTCGTCCGCCGGGCAGCCTTCGCCCTGATCGCGTGGCGCGCGGTCCACGCCAAGAATGCACCGGATGCCGAGTTTACGGCCTATCTGGAGCTGATCGAGCGCTATGCAGTCGATGACCGAAATTTCGTCTGGAAAGCGGTAAACTGGTCCCTGCGCCAGATCGGCAAACGATCGCTGACGCTGCACGAACCTGCCCTCGCTCTGGCCGAACGCCTTGGCGCTTCCGACGACAAGACAGCACGGAAAGTCGGCCGCACGGCCGCGAAAGAGCTGTCCTCCGAGAAGGTGCTGCTCCGCCTCAACGAACGAGCCGTTGGCTGAGACCTTGCCCTATTGGCCGGCAGCTTCCCGTGCGAGGCTATCAAGCAGCGCGTTGACGCTGGCGATTGCCGCTTTTGAGGCGTCGGACCCCGTTTCTGCAAGGTTCCGGTAGCCGACGGTGACCGTTCCGGGTTTGTCGGGCTGCTCGAACACAAAGACCGAATAGGGACAATAGGCGATGTTGATCGCATCGGCCTCCATCGCCTTGCGCGACAGGTCAGCGGAACAGAACAGCATCGACTGTGCCTGCATGTAGATCTGCTTCCCGCCGCCGACATCCTTCGCTGTCCGGTTCAGCATGTCACCGATGTGGGAAACGTAGTCGATGACGAGCCCGCGATTGACAATGGCGTTTTCCAGATCGAAGCGCACATCCTCAAATTCCGCCTCGACCTGATAGGCCGTCACGCCCTCCGGAATGGATTGCGCCGATGTAGTCGCGCTCGTTGCAATGAAAAGTGCGGTTCCCATAAAGAAAGGTGCAAACCACTTCATAGACAATTTCAACATATGCTGACCTCCCATGCTCTGCTCTACACTACCCGGTCCAGCCACAACCTCCCTTGACACATATCAATTTTTGAATGTGTCTGGCAGGACGTCGGTCAACCCGCATTCGCGTCCGAAAGAGGGCCCTTAAAGGGCCGGTTAAAGTGGAATTCCGGCTTCCCGAAGTAGTAGCCCTGCAAGTGGTCAACACCAAGTTTGGCGAGCGCCCGCGCCTGCTCCAGCGTTTCAACGCCTTCTGCCACCGTTTTCAGACCACTTTTCTTCGCAATCACCAAACTTCCTTCAATGATTGCGAGTCCACCGGAAGACATTTGCTGAACAAAAGACCTATCAATTTTAAGAGCAGTCACCGGGTATTGATGCAGGCGCTCAAGCGATGAATAACCTGTACCGAAGTCATCAATATGAACCTCAACTCCTAGCTGCCTACATGCGCGCAGCACGCTTTGCACGAGATTGTCGTCAGCCGCATCAAAGGCGGTTTCCGTCACTTCAAGAATGAGTTGTTCGGCGGAAATGCCGTGTTTTGTCAACGTTGACTCGACGATTTGCGGCCATCTGTTGTCCACCAGCTGTGTCGCGGAAACATTAATCGCAAGCTTGACACCGGTCTTACCGAATTCGGATGCAGCAAGTTCTTCCAATCCACGGTCGAGAACGTATTTCCCGATTGGTATGATTTCTCCAAGATCTTCCGCAATTGGAATAAATTCATCCGGCCTGACGTCACCCAAAAACGGTGACTTCCATCGAAGAAGTGCTTCATAAGCTACAAGCTGGTGAGTTTCGGCACTCACGACCGGTTGATACGCGACCTTCAATTCCTCTTTTGAAAGTGCACTCCTCAAGCTCTGAGAAATCAGAAGCTGACGCTCGAACCGCTTGCCCAGGTCGTCGGAGAACACGCGTGTCGCCCCTCGTCGCTGACGTTTCACTTCGCCAAGCGCAAGATCGGCCGATCGAATTGCTTCATACAAACTGGACTGGTCCATCGCCGAAATTGAAACACCAGCACTGAAACCTACGCGCAATTCATGTGACATAGCGCGAATTGGCGCCTCGACAGCACCGCGCAAAGTATCTGCCAGCGCCCGCCCCTCTTCCAGCGCATTTGACCCATCTACCGGATACAAGATCAGAAACTCATCCCCACCCCAGCGACAGACAGCTGCACCAGAGGGAGAGTTTTCCCGAAGCCTTGCGGCTACCGTTCGCAGCACCTCATCGCCAACGGCGTGACCAAGGCCATCATTCATTTCCTTGAATCTGTCCAGATCAATGAAGAGCACCACGGTCTTCTTGTTCGAGCCTCCGTGTTCGGCAAGAGTCGCCAAGTAGTTCGACGCGCCGGTTCGGTTCAAGATGCCAGTTAACAGGTCGTGTTCAGCGAGGAAGAGAAGATCTTCCGTCCTTTCCTTGACCCGTCGCTCGAGACCCTCGTTTAGACTTTTCAACTCTGCCTGTTCACGAGATAGCGCAGAAGCGAGCTTGCCGTTGGCCAGGCGCAATTGTTCGCTCTTAAGAAGCGTTTGATGATTGGCCTTGTGGAAAACGACGTTAAGCAGAAAGAAGAGCAATCCGACCACGGCGAGCGTGACTTCCGGCATCGGTCGAGCCAGGAACGCGGCAACTATTGGCCCAACCATCAAAAGAAAGTAAAACTTTGCAGGCCAGTTGAGAGGCGCCAACGTTCCTGTCGCACCAGTCGACATGGAGAACACGACCAAGACCAGCACAAATGCGCTTTCCATGGGCATCGTCGCGATGGTGTGCATTGATAGCACGGCCCACATGATGCCTGCGCACTGTAACCCGGTGACGTTCTGCCATCGCCAACGGCTCGCCAGTTCAAGGTTCAGAGCGCTGGTTGAGCCATTTTCTCCGTTTCGTAAATGCGCGATGATCCGCAATGCTGATAGTGCAAACAAGGCAATGACCCAGTACAGCAGGAAACCTTGATCCCCGCCTTGCAACCATAAATAGCCGCAGGTGCCTATTCCCGCTGTAAAACTAACCGCAATCGCAGAAAGATCCGCCTTGAACGCCAGCTCGAGCAGACGCTGTGCCAGCACCCTTTCGTTGCCTTGTTCCAAACTCCCCCCTTCGTCAACCGACCTTCAATGCAAGACCGGAACACGATTACTGTCGACGTCAATCAGACTGGAACCGACAGTAGACAGGAAAGAATTTTAAAATACTGCAAAATCCCGCAATTTTAACCTAAAGTATCATTCTTTTATACTTATGCGGTTACGCTTTGGGGATACGTTCTTCCTCAGACTTCCACTTCCACGGTGCCGATCGGATTGGAACAGCACGCTAGGATGTACCCGGCCTCGACATCTTCCTCACTGATACCGCCGGAATGGACCATGTGAACCTCGCCGGAGACCTTCTTGACCTTGCAGGTGCCGCAGACACCGAATGTGCAGCCGGAGGGGATGTTGAGGCCCGCATCCTTGGCGACTGCCAGGACCGTGTCGGTTTCCGAGCACCAGGCCGAGACCTGCGAATTGGAAAAAACGATCTGGGCCTGAACATCGTCCTGCGGCACGACATCGTCGAATTCGGTGAGCTCTTCCTTGGTTTCGGCCGGTGCCTGGAAGCTCTCCTGGTGGTAACGATCCATGTCGTAGCCAAGGGCATTCAGGATCTCGCGCACCGAGTCCATGAAGCCTTCCGGGCCACAGCAAAAGACATCCCGCTCCAGATAGTCATTGCACATCAGGCCGAGCATCAGCTGGTTGAAATGACCCCGGTAGCCGGTCCAGACTTCGTAAGGATCGCTCTTTGACACGACAAAATGGAGCTGCAGGCCGGTCACGCGGCTGGCCATATACTCCAGCTTCTGGCGGAAAATCAGCTCAACCGGCCGATTGGCGCATTGAATGAAGCAGATGTCCGGGTCTTCACCGCGCTCAAACAGGGTCTGCGCCATCGACATCATCGGCGTGACGCCGGATCCAGCGGAGATGAACAGGTACTTGCCATCGGGACTGGGCGGCAGATGAAACAGGCCGGCCGGCCCATAGGCCTTGATCCGCATGCCCGGCTTCAAGTGGTCCAACATCCAGCGCGTGCCGATGCTGTCGGCATGGGCCTTCACGGTCACCGAGACATAGGCGTTGGATACAGGTGAAGACGACAGCGTGTAGGTCCGCTGCACGTTGCCGCCGGGAACCGGCAGGTCCAGGGTTATGAACTGCCCGGCCTTGTAGACAAAGGTCGCGCCGGAGGGCGGGCGGAAGGAGAATGTTTTCACATCCGGTGCTTCCGGCACCACCATCACGCATTCCAGGACTTCGCTGTCGGTCCAGACGGGCGTGTCGCGCCCGGGCATCGGGATCATGGGCCTACTCCGCTGCCACGCGGAACCGGCCCATCAGGCCGTTTTCCAGGGTTTGAGCGTACCAGTCGATGAACTGGATGACACCGCTTTCCTGCAGCGGAGAATAGGGCCCGGGCTCATAGGCCGGCGACTTGATGCCGATCTGGTTTTCCTCGACGATCTGCCGGTCCTCGTCATTGGTGTGGATCCAGACTTCGGTCAGACGCTCCAGGTCATAATCGACGCCTTCTTCTGCATCCTTGTGCACCAGCCAGGTGGTCGTGACTTCCGTTTCCATCGGTCCGATCGGAAGCACGCGGAAGGTCAGCACGGAATCGGACAGGAAATGGTTCCAGGTGTTCGGATAGTGGAAGAACAGGCAGGAGCCGGCATTGTCGAACGGCACCGAGCCGATGCGCTTGGAAACGGCCGCCTTGCCGTCCATCGTGTAACTGACCGCATCACCCAGGAACGGAATGCGCACGAAGCGCCAGCGCTCGTCGGGGGAGATCACGTATTTTGCCGGAAACCCAGCATTTTCGCAGCGTTCGACATGCGCCAGCCCCGCATTGGAGCTGGTGGAATCATCCCCGCCCACCAGATTTGGGTCATCCGGGAAGGTGCGGCACAGGGAGGGGTGTGAACCGGAGCAGTGATAACATTCGCGGTTGTTTTCCAGCACCAGCTTCCAGTTGCCCTCTTCGATGATCGACGACTGGTGGGCAACCTTCAGATTGGAAAGATCATGCGGTCCAAGATACCGCTTGGCCTGCCTGACGAGCTCGGTGGTATCAGGCGCAACGGCGGCCAGGCAAATGAAGACCATGCCGGAAACGTCGACGCAATGCACCGTCTTCAGCCCATGGTCATCGGGCTTGAAATCCGGCCCCATCTCGCGCGCCCAGAGCAGCTTGCCGTCCAGCTCGTAGGTCCACTGGTGATAGGGACAGACCAGTTTCGGCGCGGAGCCCTTGGAGGCCGCACAAATCCGGCTGCCACGATGGCGGCAGGAATTGTGGAAGGCCCGGATGACGCCGTCTGAACCGCGCACAACAATGACCGAATAGTCACCGATCTGCAGCGTCACATAGTTGCCAGCCTTCGGCAGCTCTGCTGACGGAAGCGCAAAGATCCAGTCTTTCTGCCAGATGTTCCTCAGGTCGGCCTGATAGACATCGGCATCGGTGTAGAAGGCCTGCGGCAGGGAATAACCTGCGCGGCGGCCCATCAAGAGAGAGAGAATTTCTGCATCGCTGAGCATGGTGACACGTCCTTTCCGGCCGAGTCATCCGGCCGATCCCAGAGCGAGAAATTAGGCGCACACCCGGCCCGGGCCGTAGCGCAAAAGCGGCATCCGGTTATCCATGTAAGACGCGCCGAAAATTTCCGCAGGCGTGGTGAATGTTTCGTCAGATATCCTTGACCAGACGTAAGGCGTCATAGATGGCTGCATGGGTGTTGCGGGCCGACACCGCATCGCCGATCCGAAACAGCGCAAAGCGCCCTTCCGGATTGGCCTCCATGGGCTGCGCCCGTCCGAATATCAGCGCTTCCTGATTGACGGCGCCCAGATTTTTGGACAGCGGCTTCAGGTCGAAATAAAGCTCATCCATCGGGATGGTGCCGTGGTTGACCACGATCTGATCAAACTCCCGTTCCTGCGTATGGCTGGAATAGTCCGTGCCGATCACCCCGGTGATCATGTTGCCCGACCGCTTGGCCGCCTTCAGCCGGTAGGTCACCGTGAAGCGCACATCCTCGTCCTGAAGGGCACGCATATAGGGCACCAGGTTCATGGCCATGACATCCGGCGCAAAGGACCGGTCCGGGGTCATGATCTCGACATGGGCGCCGGACCTGGCAATGATCTCGGCCGCCTGCAAGGCGGCATGATCGCCGGCATCGTCATAGACAAGCACTCGCCTGCCCGGTTTCACATCGCCGGCAATGATATCCCACGACGACACGACAAGGTCATTGCCTTCCGACAGGACGTCCGTGTGGGGCAGACCACCTGTGGCAATAATAACTGAATCCGGGTTTTCGGACGTAACATCAGTTGCTTCTGCAAATGTATTGAAGCGAAACTTCACATCTTTTGCCACACATTGGTCCATGCGCCATTCAATGATCGAAATCATCTCCCGACGGCGTTCGGACTGGGCGGTCAGACGGATCTGACCACCAGCGTCGGGAGCGGCTTCGAACACAGTCACGTCGTGACCGCGCTCGGCCGCCACGCGGGCCGCCTCCATGCCTGCCGGTCCGGCACCGACAATCACGACCTTCTTCCGGCTCTCCGCAGGCGGGATCTCATGTGGCATCGTGAGTTCCCGTCCGGTGGCCGCATTGTGAATGCACAGCGCATCGCCGGCCTGATAGATGCGGTCCAGACAATAGGTGGCGCCGACGCAAGGTCGAATATCGTCTTCCCGCCTTTCTGCAATCTTCTTTACCAGCAAGGGGTCGGCCATGTGTGCACGGGTCATGCCGACCATATCGAGCAGGCCTTCGGCGATCGCGTGCCGGGCGGTCGCCACATCGGGGATCTTGGCAGCGTGGAAGGTCGGCAGGCCAATCTCTTTCTTGATCTGGCCGGCGAAGTCGAGATGGGGCGCGTTGCGCATGCCCTGGACCGGAATGACATCGGTCAGACCCGGATCCGTATCGATATGACCGCGGATGACATTCAGGAAATCGATCTTGCCGGTGTCCCTGAGGCACCGGGCGATGTCCAGACCCTCGTCTGCCGTGATGCCCCCTTCCATGTCCTCGTCGGCCGTGAACCGGATCCCGAGAATAAAGTCATCCCCGACCCGCTCACGAACCGCATCGATCACGTCCAGCGAAAAGCGCATGCGGTTCTCCAGGGAGCCTCCATAAGGTCCGTCGAGCGTGTTGGTGGCCGGTGACCAGAACTGGTCCATCAGGTGGCCATAGGCCTGCAGCTCGATGCCGTCCATGCCGCCTTCCTTCATGCGCTCCGCGGCATCGGCATAGTCCTGGATGATCCGGGCAATGTCCCAGTCTTCGACCTGCTTCGGAAAGGCCCTGTGGGCAGCTTCACGCTCATGGCTCGACGAGACAGCCGGCAGCCAGTCCCCCTTGTTCCAGTGCGTGCGGCGGCCAAGATGTGTCAGCTGGATCATGACGGCGCAGCCATGCTCATGACAGGCATCCGTCAGCTTCCGGACCCAGGGCACCACCTCGTCCTTGTAGGCAAGGATGTTGTTGAAGACCGGCGGCGAATTGCGGGACACGGCTGCGGACCCGGCTGTCATGGTCATGGCGACACCGGCTTTGGCCCGCACTTCATGATAGGCCCGGTACCGGTCCTTGGGCATGCCGTCTTCCGGATAGGCCGGTTCGTGCGACGTGATCATGATCCGGTTTTTCAATGTCAGGTGCTTCAGCTGATAGGGCTGCAACAGCGGATCCTTGGACATCAGTTTCCCTCTTCGAACCTCTTCCGGCAACTCGGAACTCCTCATTTGGTCCAGAGTGAGCCAGTCCATTTGCTTTGAAAAGACGCAAAAACGACATTCATGTCGCTTTTGGTGACATAGGTGTCAATTTTGGTTGCTGTGGCGGAAATTCGCTGCTATCGGAGATTTATGACCGAGCCCTTGATCGAAAAAACATCCGGCTGGCGGGGCACCCGCGAGATCTGGATCGAAGCGGCCTACCAGGCGCTTCTGGAAAACGGCATTGATGGAGTGAAGGTGATGCCGCTTGCGCAGCGGCTCGGCCTGTCGCGCACCAGCTTCTACGGCCACTTTTCAGATCGCGACGATCTGCTGAACGCCCTGATCACCCTGTGGCAGTCCAAGAACACCGGCAATCTGGTGAGGCGCACCGAAGACTACGCGGAGACGATCACCGAAGCGATCCTGAATCTCTTCGATCTCTGGCTCATGCCGGACCTGTTCGATTCAAAACTGGAGTTTGCCGTGCGCAACTGGGCGCATACCGACGCATCGCTGGCGGTCCTTCTGGACGAGGCCGACCGGGTACGCGCTGGCGCGCTGCAGGCCATGTTCGAGCGATTTGGGTATGACGCGGCCTATGCCCGCGTGCGCGCCGACACGATCTATCTCACGCAGATCGGCTATATCTCGATGATCAAGGATGGCCCGAGCGAACCTCTTGGCCCACGGCTTCAGCGCATGCCCTATTTTGTCGAGATCTTTTGCGGCAAGGCCGTGTCCGAGGCCGAAACCGCCCGATTTTTTGCCCGGCATCCTCTTGCTGACAAGGGCAATTGACGACGCCGACCAGGCCTTTGCCAGGGCCAAGGCGGCGGGCGCCACAATCCTGCAGGAACCGGAAGATCGGGACTATGGCAGCCGGGAGTTCATCTGCCAGGACCCCGAGGGCAACCTGTGGTGCCTCGGCACCTATTGGCCGAAAGTGGCCTGAGCCGCCACGCCGGAGCGGGGCTCAGCCCTTCTCCGGCTTCGGCTTTTCCGCGGCGACATAACCAAGGGGCAGCGCCGTGGTGTTCTTGATCTGCTCCATGGCAAAGGTTGTCGAGACGTCGGAGATGTCGATCTTGGCGATCAGCTTCTTGTAAAAGGCGTCGTAGGCCTCAATGTCCGGCACGGCGACCCGAAGCAGATAGTCGACCTGCCCGGCCATCCTGTAGAACTCGACCACTTCTGGAAACTCCCGGATCACGTCGGCGAATTTCTTGAGCCAGTCCTCGGAATGCTGACTTGTCGTGATCGCGACAAAGGCCGTCACCTTGGCGTTGACCTTGGTGGGATCCAGCAACGCAACACGGCCCGTGATCACGCCGTCTTCTTCCATTTTCTGAATGCGCCTCCAGCAAGGTGTCGTCGACAGTCCGACCCGGCGGCCGATTTCGGCAACGGGAACGGTGCAGTCTTCCTGCAGGATTGACAGAATACGGCGGTCGATGCGGTCGATCATGAAAGGATCCGGTTTTGTCGACTGATTGCCCTCGCGGCCGCATTGGCCGCATTGGGAAATCATTTTAACTGAACGGAAAAAGGCGTAACTGAATTTCAAGTGGAAAGTCAAATTCAGCCATTTTGAGAATTTTTTTCGATCTCGGGCGAATTGCTCTCGCTCCCCGTCAATCGTTTCACTTCCCGGCGCAACACCGGCACCAGGTCCGTCTCGAACCAGGGATTTTTCTTCAGCCAGGCATTGTTGCGCCAGGAGGGATGTGGCAGCGGCAAAACCCGCCTGCCGCCTTCAATGACATCCTCACCGAAGTAGTTCCGCCAGTCGGTCACTGTCGCCGTCAGGGATTTGTGCCGTCTGTCGCCGAGGTGATAGGCCTGCGCATATTGGCCGACGATCAGGATCAGCTCGATTTGCGGCATCTCGGCGAACAGCCGGTCGTGCCAGGCCTTGCGACACTCACGACGCGGTGGCAGATCCCCTCCCTTGGCGTCGAGCCCGGGAAAGCAGAACCCCATGGGGACGATCGCGAGTTGGTCCGGGTCGTAAAAGGTCTCCTCGCCTATTCCCATCCAGTCGCGCAAGCGGTCACCGCTCGGATCGGTGAACGGTCTGCCGCTCTTGTGAACGCGTGTCCCCGGCGCCTGGCCGCAAATGCAAAGCCTTGCCGTCGAGGAGACCTGGAGGACGGGTCTCGGTGAATGCGGCAGAGGTGCGGCCTCGGGCTGGTCGGCGCAGATCCGGCAGGCGCGAATCTCCTTCGCAAGCTGCTGAAGGTCATTCGATTTCATCTTATCCGGCAATTGGTTGCATCCCGACACATCCCGTTAAGACTCCCCTAACCACGATCTTGAGGACGATCTTAAGGAATGGTGAGTCAGAGTGAATAAACAGACACTATCAGAATAACAAAATCACAACTCTTGGGCGGCAAATGGGAACCCTTGCGTCAGAAACAGGCGCCGACAAGGACGCCATCAACGAGCAGCGGGCACAGCGCCGGCGCGAGATGGCGCGTTCGGCCCAGGATGTCCGCAGCCGTCTGGGTGCGCCCGACAGCCGTCACACTACCTTTGATCTGGAACGCCAGCACCTTTTTGCCGACACCCGTATCAACGCGGCCTATGCCGTGCCGCTGCTGGCGCTGATCGTCGCGGCAATTTCGGTCTTGTGGATCGATCCCCTGTTCATCGGCGCCTGGTTCACGGTCACGCTCTGCACCCACTTCCTGATGGTTGTGACCAGCCACACCTATGAAAAAGCGCCCTCTGACCAGAAGGCACGGATCTACTGGCGCCGGCGTTTCACGCTCGGCGACTTCATCTACGGCTGCAGCTGGGCGCTGTTTTTCCTGATGCCGAAGACAAGCGATGCCGGTGAAGGCTTCGTCATCTTTCATTTTGCGACGCTCCTGATCGTTGTCGCCATGAACACGATGCAGTCGGCGACCTTGCCGAGATGCCTCCTGGCCAGCACGCTGCCGATGACGCTGGTCGTGACCGTCAGTTTCCTGAAGGAAGTCGATCCGATCCATTACACGCTTGCAGCGATGGCGATCGGCGCTCAGGGTTTCTTTTTCATCCTTGGCAACCAGCTCCTGAAAAACGCCAACACGATGCTGGAGTACCGGGCGGACAAGGATCACCTGATTGCAGAGCTTGAGACTGCCAATGCCATGTCGGACGAAGCCCGGCGGCGTGCAGAAGCCGCCAACCTTGCAAAGTCCCGTTTCCTGGCCACCATGAGCCACGAGTTGCGTACGCCGCTCAACGCCATCCTGGGCTTCTCGGAGATCATGAAGGACGAAGTGCTCGGCCCGATGGAGAACAAGAATTACCGCTCCTACGCCGAGGACATTCACGGGTCCGGCCAGCACCTTTTGAACCTGATCAACGAGATTCTCGATCTCTCGCGCATCGAGGCCGGCCGCCACGAATTGCACGAAGAACCGCTTTATCTTGACGACGTTGTCGAGGAATGCGGCACCATGATGAAGGTCCGGGCGAAGGCCAAGTCGATTTCCCTGCACCACACCCATGAACCCGACCTGCCCCGGGTTTGGGCCGATGAACGGGCTTTGCGCCAGGTGGTGCTCAATCTTCTGTCCAACGCGGTCAAGTTCACACCTGTCGGCGGTGAGGTCCGGATCATGGTCGGTCCGACCTCCGATGGCGGCCAGTATGTGTCGATCAAGGACAGCGGCCCGGGCATCCCGGAAGAAGAGGTTCCAACCGTTCTGGAAGCCTTCGGTCAGGGCTCACACGCCATCAAGACGGCGGAACCCGGCACCGGCCTCGGCCTGTCGATTGTTCAGGCGCTGGTCAACATGCATGAAGGCAAGTTCGCCCTGAAATCGAAACTGGGCGAAGGCACGGAAGTCACCGTGACCCTGCCCCGGGCGCGAATCATGAATTTCTCACCGGATGTGATCTGGGTCGACCCGGAAGACGCCGAACCGGCCTTCAATCGATCCGCCTGAGGCGGCCGTCCAGGACCTTATTCGGACTTTTCGGCAACGCCCGCATCGGCGAATGTGGCCATGCCGGAATGCATTTCAGCCGCCGCTTTCGCAATACCTGCGGCCAGCGCCGCTCCGGAGCCTTCCCCAAGACGCATGCCGAAATCGAACAGGGCTTCCTTGCCCATATGGTCCAGTGCCCGTGCATGGGCCTGCTCCGCGCTCACATGGGCGAAAAGACAGTGATCAAGCCCTTCCGGGTCCATGGCATAGACGACGGCTGCGGCAGCTGTGGTAACAAAGCCGTCGACAATCACCGGGACACGCTGCAGGCGTGCGGCGATGATGAGGCCGGCCATGGCCGAGATTTCCCGTCCGCCGATCTTGCGCAGGACCTCCAGAGGGTCCTTTTCTCCATTGAGACGTTCGACAGCCGCGGTTACCGCATCGCGCTTGCGCGCCAGTCCCTCGTCATCGACGCCGGTGCCGCGTCCGATCCAGTCCTCGGCCTTGCCTCCGAAGAGGCCGTTCAGCACGGCGGCAGCAACGGTGGTGTTGCCGATGCCCATTTCGCCGAGACAGATCAAGTCAACACCGCCTGCCAGGGCCTCCATGCCATAGGCCATGGTGGCGGCGCAGTTGGCCTCGTCCATGGCATCTTCCCTGGTAATGCTCGGTGTCGGCATGTCCACCGCCAGATCGAACACTTTCAGGCCAATGTCGTAGGCCCGGCAGAGCTGGTTGATGGCCGCGCCACCGGCAGCAAAATTCTCGACCATCTGACGGTTGACCGCACTCGGGAAGGCAGACACCCCTTCATCGGCCACCCCATGAGCGGTCGCGAAGATCGCCACCAGCGGACGGGTGATTTTCGGCGGCGCCTTGCCTGACCAGGCGGCGAGCCATTCAGCGATTTCTTCCAGTCTGCCGAGCGACCCGGCCGGTTTGGTCAGTTCCGCATCGCGCGCCCTCACCTTGCCGAGCGCTTCCTCATCCGGTCCGGGCATGGATTTCACCAGATTGCGGATATCGTCGAAAGGCAGCGCGGTCTCGGACAGGGACATTTTCAAGCTTCCGGATTGTTCAGCCGGCCCAGCCGGCACTTGGTATCGCTAAGGCGCTGATCTATAACCGTGCCCTTGAAAAACTCAAGCGCGGGACCGGCCTGATGAGCTCTGAATCCGACCAACTTCCTGATTCCGGAGCCGATTCAAGCTCTGACAAACCTTGGGATCACGCGGCCCCCTTTCTGATCCGCTGTCAGCGCCTGGTGGCCGATGCCGCCGCGTGCGTGCGATTCTTCTCCCGCCTACCTCTCTCCAAACCCCTCAATGCGTTTGACGATCCGGCCGCCCTTCCCGACTTCAGGCGCATTGCCCGTGCTGCTCCGCTGGCTGGCCTAATGGTCGCCCTGCCGGCGGCGGCCCTCGGAACGGCCCTCGGCTACACACATCTGCCAAGCCTTGCGGTGGCAACGCTGATGATCGGTCTTCTGGCGGCCACCACCGGCGCCCTGCATGAGGACGGTCTCAGCGACCTGGCGGACGGTTTTTTTGGCGGCGCCACCCGTGACAGGCGCCTTGAGATCATGAAAGACAGCCGTATCGGGGCGTTTGGCGCTCTAGCCCTGATTGTCAGCGTGATCTTGAGAGTGACCTTGCTGGCCGCTCTCTGGCAGAGATTTTCACCCGCAGATGCTGCCTTGCTGTTTCTTTCGGGCGAGGCCCTCAGCCGTGCGCTTCTTGTCTGGCAATGGCGGGCTCTCCCGCAGGCCCGTCCGGATGGGCTTGCCGTGCGGTTTGGCAAACCGGGTGCCGCGACCCTGAAAGGCGCATTTCTGGTGACCCTTCCGTTGCTTCTGCCTGCCTTCTGGCTGCTGTCCCTGCCCGCGTTTCTGCTGGCTCTCTTGTTGGCGGCGGTCACCGCCTTCGCAGTCGGTGCGCTGGCCCGCGACAAGATCGGCGGCGTGACTGGCGACGTACTTGGCGCGATTCAGCAAACAAGCGGGCTTGGTTTTCTCGCGGGTATGCTTATGGTGCCCTGAAACAACCTTGAGCTGGGACTGGTCGCCCGAATGATCACACGCGTTTGGCAAAGTGGTGAAGCAAATCCGCGAATGCAGCCCGTCTGGGTCGCGGCCACGCTGGTTTTTGCGCTTCTGGTTCTGACTGCCTGTGGCGGACGGCCTGACTCGGGCGCGCTGGTGATCAACACCGAACCAGCACCGGATGCCAAGATCAGCGACATCATGATCGTGACCACGCGTGAGCGGGACAGTCGCCCGGACACCTATTTCGGCGGTGAACGCTCCTCGGCTGTCAGCTATGCCGAAGCCTCGATTTCCGTTCCGCCCAGTCACGAGCCGGGCCAGATCGAATGGCCGGAAAGCCTGCCGGGCAACCCGGAGAAGGACTTTGTTGCCCGCAGCGCCGGCTACATAGCAGACAAGGCAGCCTTCAAACGGCAGATCAATGAGCGTCTTGCAGCCCTGCCGCCCAACAAGCGCGAGATCTTCGTCTTTATTCACGGCTATAACACGCGCTTTCCCGAAGGCCTTTATCGGTTCGCCCAGATCGTTCACGATGCCAAGTTCGAAGGCGTTCCGGTC
This sequence comes from Labrenzia sp. VG12, assembly GCF_002237595.1. NCBI lineage: Bacteria > Pseudomonadati > Pseudomonadota > Alphaproteobacteria > Hyphomicrobiales > Stappiaceae > Labrenzia > Labrenzia sp. VG12. The sequence goes on along the minus strand of NZ_CP022529.1, from coordinate 842,850 downwards.
TTTTTCACCTGGGCGTCCCGCGGCACGCTCAAGGACTATGTCTATGACCTCAACAGCGCTGCCATTGCGCGCAGTGCGCTGGAAGAAACCCTGGTCGAACTGACCAACACCAGGGCCACCAACATCACCATCCTGGCGCATTCCATGGGGAACTGGCTGCTGATGGAAACTGCGGTTCAGGCCAAACCGGAAAACCGCAGGCGCATAGCCACCAAGATCGACGATATCGTGCTGGCCGCGCCGGATATCGATATCGACCTCTTCAAGGCGCAGCTGCGCAAACTCGGCAAGCCGCCCAAACCCTATACGGTGATTGTCTCCAAGGACGATCGCGCGCTGCGCCTGTCCAGGACAATTGCCGGCGGCAAGGAACGGGTCGGAGCCTATTCGGACGACCAGGATCTGGCTGAACTCGGTGCGATCGTGATCGATGTGACGGAACTGGAATCGCTTGACGGAGCCCATCACTCAAAATTCGCGCAGCTTGCTCAACTGAGGCCGGAAATGCGCAAGACACTGAGCAATTCCGTTGTTTCGTCGTCAGCGGATCAAAATCGTGGCGCCAATCTCGGCAATGATCTGGGCAGTTTTGTCGGCAATGCCGCAGGGACAGCCGTCGCTCTGCCGATCCGGGTCATCACAGCGCCCTTCACCTATGGTGGCGGTTCCTGATCAAAGCAGCTGACGCCTGTCACTTCCGCCACATTTTGTCTTGGCAAAGCCACAATCCGCCGCCATATCCCACTCATGAAGTCGCCCTGTATCAAAACCTGTCAGATCGACCGGCAAACCGGCCTTTGCCTTGGCTGTTACCGGACCCTCGATGAAATCGCCTCCTGGACACAGTTCAGTGACCGGCAGAGGTCTGACATTCTTGCAGACCTCCCGGCAAGACAGCGTCCCACCCGCGGCGCCGGAGGCCAGGGATGAACGGACCCAAGCGTTTTCGCGGCCTGATGGTTGTCGTGCTGGTGGTCGTCCTGGCGGCAGGCGCATTTTATGCCTTTTTCGGAGATCCGACCGATCCGGCCAATGCCAATTTCGATGACAGGGGCCCGCGCATCGTTGCCTTGTCCGCGCTGGCCTTTGTCTTTCTCGCCAGCTTCATTTTCGGCCAGCCGAAAGTACGCGAAGTGATTCAGGGGACGTTGTTCTGGGGCGGCCTCTGCGCCCTGCTCGTTGTCGGCTACACCTATCGCACCGACCTGGTTCAGGCGGGATACAGGGTTCTGGGCGCACTCGCGCCCGGAATGGCAGTCACACAGCAGGACGGCACGATCCTGATCGTGCGCGATGCAGGTGGCCATTTTGTTGTCAGCGGGCGCGCCAATGGTGCGCGAACGGAGTTTCTTCTGGACACCGGCGCAAGCGCGGTTGTCCTGAACTATGCCGATGCCCGCCGGGCCGGTTACCGGGACGAGGACCTTTTGTTCACTGTGCCGGTTTCAACCGCCAATGGCCGCACGCTGGTTGCGCCCGTGCGGATCGACGATATCACCATCGGCGATCACACCTTGCGAAATGTGCGCGGCTTTGTCGCCCGTGACGGTTCCCTGGAAGCCAGTCTTCTGGGCATGAGTGCGCTTGACAGGCTGCGCAGCTGGCGCATCGAAGGCGACCGGCTGATCATAACGCCGTGACGGCTTCCCTGGCGGTTGAACCGGCGCCCGCGCATTGGCCAAAATCGTATTTCTGACTTACTCCGCCGCGGCGAGATCGCCTCCTGCCGGACTGACAGCGGCGAGCGCATGGTCGACCACGTCCAGACCGGCGCCGGGCTTGATCGCTTCCACAGTCAGGATGCGCCGCCAGGACCGCGCGCCGGGACGGCCGTGAAACAACCCGAGCATGTGCCGGGTCATATGCGCCAGCTTCACACCCCGTTCGAGCTGCTCCGCCAGATAGGCCTTGTGCGCCTTCACGGCCTGCCAGGGAGAAACATTGTCCGCGTTTTCTCCATAAAGGCGGCGATCGACCTCGCCCAGAATTTCGGGCGTGTGATAGGCGGCCCGGCCGAACATCAGACCGTCCAGCGTTTCAAGATAAGGCTCGGCCTGGTCGAGCGATTGCAGGCCGCCATTCAGACCGATGAACTTCTCCGGAAAGCGCTGCTTCAGGCGCAGCACCCGGTCATAATCCAGCGGCGGAATGTCCCTGTTTTCCTTCGGGCTGAGACCCTGGAGCCAGGCCTTTCGCGCATGCACCCAGAGCGCATCGCTGCCAGCGGCAAAGACCGCATCGGCCATGGCATCAAGCGCCACTTCCGGATCCTGATCATCGATGCCAATCCGGCATTTGACGGTAACCGGGATGTCGACCGCCGCCTTCATCGCCTCGACACAGGCCGCCACCAGCGCCGGTTCTTCCATCAGGCAGGCGCCAAAGCGACCGGACTGCACCCTGTCGGACGGGCAGCCGACATTGATGTTGACCTCGTCATAGCCGAAATCGGCGACAATCCGGGCCGCTTCCGCCATGTCCTGCGGGTCCGACCCGCCCAGCTGACAGGCAATCGGGTGCTCGCTGTCGGAAAAGCCGAGCAGATGCTGCCTGTCACCGTGAATGACCGCGCCGGTGGTCACCATCTCGGTATAAAGCAGCGCATGCCGCGACAGCTGCCGGTGAAAGGCCCGGCAATGTCGGTCTGTCCACTCCATCATGGGGGCCACGGAGAAACGTGGCAGGTGGGCGGAATAGAGGCGGTTTGTTGCAGTCATGGGCGGCTCAATATCATTTGCGGACAAAAGACGCAAAGGCAGCCGCATCCGTAGCTGAAAAGACGCTCTTTGAAATCAGTTGAGGACCTTCGGCCGGATATAGGGTCCAATGATGCGTTCGAATTCGCCGTTTTCCCGGATGATCTCCATGCCGCGATTAAAGGCATCGACGAAATAGGGACCGTCGTCGATGTGCCGGGAGATCAGCAGGTGGTAGGACCAGGGATAGGTCATCGTCTCAAGATGGCCGATGCGATTTCTCTGCTCTTCCGTCAGGTGTTCCAGAACAGCATCATAGCCGCTGGTTTTCAGCTCGGGCACAAAGTCCACCCGCTCCCGGGCCAGCATCTCGAACAACTGCTGATTGTTGCGAACCCGCGCGACATAAATCGAGCCGTCCTCCACCAGCGGTGCAAATTGCCTTCCGAAAGCGCTGGAATCGAGCGCGCCCATGACCCTGCCCTTCAGGTCGGATGGCTCATTGGCTTCGATCGGATTGTTCTTGTTGTAAAAAACAACTTCATCGAGGGTGAAGAGCGGATCGCTCGGCAGGTAGATCCGTTGCCTCTCAGGTGTCAGCACCCACATGAAGGTCCCGTCCCAAGCGCCGCGCTCGACTTCGATCATGGCCCGGTTCCAAGGGAAAAATCCATATTCCACCTCAATGCCGACAGCATCGAAGGCGGCGGTGACCAACGCAGACGCTGCGCCGTATTCGGGCAGGTTCTGAGACTGATAGGGCGCCCATTCCCCGTTGGTCAGGCGAATCTTGGTCGGTTTGTCAGCAAAAGCAGCGTTGCCGAAAAACGTCAGCACCAGAAGCGAAACCAGCATTAGTCTTTTGAAGAGCATGCTTGAGTGTAGCAAACATCCAACCGAACCACACCCATAAATTGAATTGTCGATCTTACCGAGGCCATTTCCTGCGAGAAATGACCTTGCGCGACCCGAGTTTCAAGATTACCTGAAATGCGCGCAGGAGATCAGCAAATGCAAAATGTGGCGACGGCCCCGTCCTCCAAGGCAACCACGGGCATCCTGCTGATGTCCGTCGGGGTCGCGAGCCTGTGTGTCAACGACGCCATCGCCAAAACGCTGACGGAAGGTTATTCGCCGATCCAGATCCTGTTTTTGCGCAACATCATCGCCCTGCCCTTTGCCATGCTGATAGCCCTCAAGATGGGCGGACGCGGGGCGCTGGTAACACACCGACCAGCCGCCCATCTTCTGCGCGGTGTCCTGTGGCTCGTTGCAGCCACGCTGTTCTTCACCAGCTTCATCTATCTCGGCCTTGCCGAAGCAACCGCGCTGATCTTCGTGATGCCGGTCTTCGTGACGGCGATCTCCGCGCTGGTCCTGCGCGAACCAACCGGCTGGCGGCGCTGGTCGGCGGTTCTGATCGGATTTGCCGGCGTTCTGGTCATCGTACGCCCCGGCGGTGACACGTTCCAGGCAGCGTCGCTGCTGCCTGTGGTCACGGCGTTTTTCTACGCACTTTTGATGCTCAGCGCCCGGTGGGTCGATCCGCGCGAAAGTGTCTGGACCATGATGCTTTACCTGGTCGGCGCCGGTGCGCTGCTAAGCACGCTGGTGATGCCGTTTGTCTGGGTGACGCCACACATGGAGGACGCATGGCTTTTCCTGGGCCTTGCCTTTTTCGGCACCGCCGGCATCACGCTGATGACCCAGGCCTTCCGGTTTGCACCAGCGGCCGTGGTGGCACCTTTCGATTACACCGCCCTCCTCTGGGCGACGTTGCTCGGTTATCTTCTCTGGGGTGAGATCCCGGATACGGCGACCTATCTTGGGGCAGCCATCATCATCGCCAGCGGGATCTATATCGTCTGGCGCGAACGCAAGCTGGAAAGCTGAACCACTGCCGGATGGTCTGTCCCGGCAGCCACGTCCGGTCCGGAACCGCTTATTGACCTTGTGGCTTTATGTGGTTGGCCGCAGACCAGACCCTCGGCGAGATGTCGCAGCCAAGGTCCAGTTCCTTCAACCGCATCTCGCGCTGACCGATCTGAAATGGGCCCGTGTAGGTGGGGCACTGGCAGGTGGTCAGCCCTCTTTCATCCTCGGCGGTGCAAGGTGCGGTCATGCAGCCTGCATAAAGGCCGCTTTCGCAACTGGTTGATCCGAAACTGTGTTCCGAGATATGCGCGAAACTGAAGGTCGAGATCAGATCGACGTCCGGCATATCAGGATATAGTGTTTGTTTTTCACCAGTATGGGCGTTTCCAAGCTTGGAGCAGACTTGGGCCTGTTTGCATTGGTCCGGCCGGAACTGCCACTCGGAACACAAATCCATATTGACGAGATTGAGGCACTCCTTGCCGAGCGGGCCGCATTCGGTCCGCGTTTCCTCAAGCGCCTGTTCGTTGAGTATGCTGGTCATGAGCACGTAGTTGAAACGGTAGCGTAGCCCGAGCAATTCTCTTTTCGGCACCACCGGCTCTCCTTCAACCGCATAGCAGGTACACTTGGCGGCTCCAGGATTGTCAGGATCCAGCTCACACGGCAAAAAGGGCGGATCGGAATACCGATGGCTTGGCGTCCGTTTTTCAGGACCGGAGTAATAACAAAGCGCGTAGGCATTGCCGTGACACGCCAGAAACTGTGTCGGCGCGATCCAGCTATCGGACCTGGGTGGCGGCATTTCCTGCTGGGCTGAAGCAGTCGTTGCCGACACGCCTAAGCCAACCACCAAAAGCACTGCAGTCAAAAGCCGTTTCATGATGTCCCCCCGGAAAACCCAACCCCTCAAAATTGCTTTTCCAGGAAAACACTATCATCAGTTGAAATTCTGACAAACTTCTTTCGTGCACGAGTGTCCTGCCACCGGACGGCATCCGATGGCAGGATTTTCGGCTCACACCCTTTGGGTGAAGGTCGCTGCCTTGACCTCGGTCGCATAATCCTTTGCGAGCTCCAGAAACGCATCGTAGCTCTTCTGGACTTCAGCAAATTTCGGATTGGCGGCGGCATTTTCGGCCAGAACCTCGGCGACGGCCGGTTTCAGGGCGGCAATCACGTCCTCCGGGAACGCGCCGAAGGTGACGCCATCGTCCTTGAGCTTCTTCATGGCAACAACGTTGTAATAGTCGAACTGGGCTGTCGTTTCGACCGATGCAGCTTCGGCGGCATTGGCAATGATCGCCTGAAGGTGTGCCGGCAGCCCCTCATAGGCCTCCTTGTTGACCACGATCTCCAGTGCAGCGGAGGGCTCGTGGAAGGCCGGCACATAACAATATTTGGCGACCTTCTGCAGACCGAATGCCTGGTCCAGCATCGGCCCGACCCATTCAGCGGCGTCAATGGCGCCGGACTGGAAGGACGGGAAGATTTCCGGAGGCGGCAGCAGAACGGCATTGACGCCGAGCTTGCGCATGGCCTCACCGCCGAGGCCGGCGATACGCATGTTGAGACCGGCAAGGTCATTGAGGCTTTCAACCGGCTTCTTGAACCAACCGGCGGCCTGAACTCCGGAGCTGCCGGAATAGAACGGCTTCAGCCCGCGCTCGGCATAAATGCCGTCCCAGAGGTCCTGACCGCCGCCATAGCGCAGCCACGCCGTCGTCTCGACAGCGGTCATGCCAAACGGCACGGCGGAAAAGAAATGCAACGCGGAGTTCTTGGACGCGGCGTAGTAAGGCGTCGAATGACCGATTTCGGCCGTGCCCTGCTCCACTGCATCCTCAACACCGAAAGGCGGCACCAGCTCTCCTCCGGAAAAGACCTTGAAGGTCAGCTGTCCGTCGGACATGGCCGCAACGCGATCGGCAAAGGTGGTGACATTGGTCCCAACGCCCGGCGCCTTGGCCGGAAAAGATGTCGGCAGTTTCCATTCGATCTTGCCCTGGGCAATGGCCGGGGCCGCCAACAGGCTGGCGGGCGCAGCAACCGCTCCTGCTTTCAGAAAATCGCGTCTTTTCATCTGATACCTCCTTCAAACATCAAAACAGAACTTCAGGCAGAAAGGTTGCCAGTGCCGGAAAGGCGGCAACCAGGCCAAGTGCCAGGAGCTGGATGGCGACAAACGGGATCACCGACACATAGATGTCGGTGGTGCGGATGTCCGCCGGTGCTACGGACCGGAAATAGAAGAGCGCAAATCCGAAGGGCGGCGTCAAGAACGATGTCTGCAGATTGAGCGCGATCAGAACCGCGAACCAGACCGGGCTGATGTCGGACTGAAGAATGATCGGGCCAACGATCGGAACGACGATGAAGATGATTTCCACGAATTCCAGGATGAAACCGAGCAGGAAAATCACCAGCATCGTCAGCAGAAGCATGCCCCAGGCCCCTCCGGGAAGCGCGTTCAAGAGTTCCGCAACGTGTTCATCGCCATTAAAGCCCCGGAACACCAGCGACAGGATACTGGCGGCGATCACGATGCCAAAGATCATGCCGGTGATGGTCACCGTCTCCTTCAGGGCCGGCAGCAAGACACCGCTGCGCAACAAGGACGTTGAAGCCGTCAGCAAAAGCCCGAAGGCCAGCGTGGTCAAGGACAGGGAAAAGACCGTCAAGGCAGACCAGCTAACTTGCCCCTCGTGGAAATCCAGGCCGAACAATCCGGCGCGACGCAGCAACAAAAGCAGCACCGCGAGCCCTGCACAAAACATCGCCAGGCGCGCGCTGGTCCCGGTTCGGCTCGATGCCGCGATCAGGATGGCGCCGGCAACACCGACACTGGCAGCTTCTGTCGGCGTTGCAATGCCGATCAGGATACTGCCCAGAACCGCCACGATCAGCCCAAGCGTGGGTGCAATGCTGCCAACGAGTTCGGAGATCGAGGCTTTCGGCTGGTCTACGGGTTTTTCGGACCGTTCGCCCCCACCGCGCAGTCGGAACAGAACGTAAGCACCGTAAAGCGTGACCAGCAAAAGCCCAGGCAACAATGCGCCGGCGAAGAGATCGCCAACGGTGACGGGATCCGGTGCGAAGTTCCCGGCTTCCTGCTGGGCTTCGAAATAGGCATTCGAGACCTGGTCTCCGAGCAGGATCAGCACGATGGAGGGCGGGATGATCTGACCCAGGGTTCCGCTTGCACAGATCAGACCGCTGCTCATGTGCTTGTTGACCCCTGCCTTGAGCAGCGCCGGCAACGTGATCGTCCCGAGCATCACGATGGTGGCGCCGATGATCCCGGTCGACGCAGCGATCAGGGCGCTGACGAGCACCACGGCCAGCGCCAGGGACGCCTGGTGTCCGCCAAGGGCCGCCGTCAGGCTCTTGAGCATGCGCTCCGCCTGATCGGATTTCTCCAGGATCAACCCCATGAAGACAAAGAGCGGCACCGCCAACAGCAGCGGGTTGGTCATGATCCCGAAAACGCGCTGCGGCACCGCCTGAAAATAAAGCAGATCAAACTGGCCTGACAGTGCTGCCAGCAGCGCGACCAGCGTCGGCGCACCGGCAATCGCCAGCAACACAGGAACACCGCTCAGGATGAAACCGAAGACGGCAAGAGCCATCACCAGCAGCCAGAGAATATCCGCACTCATGAGACAGGTCGCCGCCAAAGCGTGACAAGCCGCCGGACCGCGAAGAGCAGGACCAGGACCGGCAAGACCAGCAGGCAGGTCTTGACCACAAACAGCCCCGGCAAACCGCCGGTCTCGGGCGACCCTTCCAGGATTACCCAGGAGCTGCGCACCAGCGGAAAGGCCGTCCAGGCCATCAGTGCAAACACGGGGATCGCCAGGACGAGATAGCCCAGCATATCAATCCGGCGGTTGAAAAGGTCTGACCAGTTCTGGCGGAAGACATCGACACGCACATGCTTTTCCGCGTCAAAGGCCACGATGACGGACAGGGCCACGAGCGACGCGAAGGCATAGTTTACCGCGTCCTGCACTTCCAGGAAGCCAATGCCGAGAAGATAGCGCATCAGCACCATCGCCAATTGGCCGAGAAAAACGACGGTGGCCAATCCCATGCAGAACCAGCGCACCCACTGAAACAGTTTTTGCATCCGACGCCCATTTCACGATTTCCCTGCTCTCCGCCGCCGGTGCAGACGGTGACCAGGAAAAACGAAGACTCTCAAGATGCGAAATTATCCGGTCTTACAAGCATTTGCCAGAAATCTTGTCGGGAAACCTGTGAAGCATTCCGGACGCAGGGCACGCTGACGAATGGATGCAGGTGATTGTCATTTCTGACAGATCCACAGCTTCAGTGTTGAAGCTGACCTTTCAGGTGATTTTGCGGAGCAAAACGGATTGCGGCAACGCAACAAATGCGCTAGGCGATGTGTCTCTTCTTCGGTCCACTTCCAGCCGTGTGCGGTCTCTTCTTGCGATCGAACACCTTATGGACTGACCAGACAATTTCAGAATTTTCGGAGTCAATCATGCTCGGCAAACACGTGCCTTCCGTTACCTTCCGCACCCGCGTCCGCGATGAATCCATCGACGGTCCGAACCCGTTCCGTTGGGAAGACAAGACCAGCGACGACTACTTCAAGGGCAAGAAGGTCGTTCTGTTCTCCCTGCCGGGTGCGTTCACGCCGACCTGCTCCACCTACCAGCTGCCGGATTTCGAGAAACTGTTCGACGCCTTCAAGGCTGAAGGCATCGACGAGATCTACTGCATCTCCGTCAACGATGCTTTTGTCATGAATGCCTGGGCCAAGGCGCAGGGCATCGACAAGGTCAAGGTCATCCCGGACGGATCGGGCGAATTCACCCGCAAGATGGGCATGCTGGTCGCCAAGGACAATCTCGGTTTCGGCATGCGTTCCTGGCGCTATGGCGCGGTGGTGAACGATGGTGTTGTCGACCAGTGGTTCGAGGAAGAAGGTTTCTCCGACAACTGCGACAGCGACCCTTACGGCGTTTCCTCGCCGCAGAACATTCTGGAAAAACTGCAGGCCGCCAAGACGCAGGCCGCCTGATACATCACTTGATTGCTGAAAACGAATTGCCCCGGTCCTTTGGCCGGGGCTTTTTTACAGGTCACAGGATTTCGGAGCAGCCGGCCACGTTGTCCACGGGCTCAATCACAAGTGTGCCGTCGGCAAGCGCTCGCTTGACCTCCGATACCGATCGCTCGATATCGACAACCAGAGCCTTGTTGTGCTCATCAACCGCCCAGTCCACGCCATTTTCCCGGACAGTCATGATCTCGACCCCTGCCGTCCAGGTTCCGTTTGAGACCGATTTCCACGTTGCGAAGGCTGCTTCGTCGACCCGTTTCAGCGCACTCGTCAAAACCGTTCCCGGGATGAAGGCGTTCCTGTTTGCGTCGACCATGATGACATGAGCTCCGGCACCTTCCGCCGCCTTCGCGACCCCTTCCGCGGCCAGGCCTGCTGGCGCAAAAATGACATCCACACCACTGGTCAGCATCTGCTCGGCTGCGAGCTTGCCGCCGCGGATGTCGCGGAAGGCGCCACTGTTGGGCCCTACGTAACTCGCCTGAATTTCAACGGAGCCGTCAGCGTGCTTCGCCCCCGCTGCAAAACCACACATGAACCTGCGCACCGGAGGAATGTCCGTCCCGCCAATCGTGCCGACCTTGGCGGACTTTGATTTCAGTCCGGCGACATAACCGGCGACAAAGCCGCTCTCCTGTTCGGAAAACAAGATGGACCTGACATTGGGCATGTCAGCGATCAATCCGTCGATATGTGTAAACATGACATCGGGATATTCCGTGGCGACCGTGCGAACGGCCTCGGTGTTTGTAAAGCCGAGGGTCACAAGGTGATCTGCACCGTGTTTTGCCAGCGAGCGCAGCACACCAAAGACCTCTTGCTCGTCTGTCGCAACCCATTCCTGGATATCAAGATCCAACTGCTCGATCGCGCGCTTTGTACCTTCATGCGCCAGTTCATTGAAGGAACCGTCATTCTTGAGACCGCTAAAGACAATCGCGCCAGTGGTTTGCGCGTGGGCCTGCTGAGCCAGGCAGAAAAGGAGCGCAATCAGGCACACGGCATGTGCCGGCCAAACGCGCCGCAAACGATCGTCCGACAAACTGCAGGGCAGTCGCCGCGAAAGACCGGACAGTAAGTTGGAAACACACATTTGCGTTTTCCATGTAATCAAGCCGCATTTCCCGGCAACATCGTTTCACCAGCCTAGAGCGACCTGCAGAACCTCACAATTGTCACTACAGGCAGGATGGCACCTTGCCGCTTCATTTCAGCAAAGGACCGTTAATTATTTGCCTTTGTTCGAACATATGCGTCAACATCTGAAAATCTCTACACTTTTCCAATACTTCTAGTTCAATATCGTGGCCTCTATGGACGATGGAGGCGGAAATGAAGGCAATCAGAGGCGCTTTTCTGGATTTTTTGCACGACCCTTTCTACAGGGACGAACAAGAAGCAATCCGATACCTGCCTGACGGCCTCCTGGTAATGGACGGCGAAAAGATTGCGGACTTCGGGCGTTTCGATGAACTCGCGGAGAAATACGCCGACGTCAGCACGCATCACTATGCCAACAGACTGATCATGCCGGGCTTCGTCGACACGCACGTTCACTATCCGCAGACCGAGATGATCGCGGCCTATGGGGAACAGTTGCTGGAGTGGCTTGAGAAATACACGTTTCCAACGGAGCTCAAGTTCCAGGACAAAACATATGCGCGCTCCGTGGCGGACCGTTTCCTGAACATGCTTCTGATGAATGGCACGACCACGGCGCAGGTGTTCACGACGACGTTTCCGCAATCCGTTGACGCGTTTTTCGAAGCCTGCAGCGAGCGCAACATCTGCATGATCGCGGGATTGACTGGGATCGACCGGGAGGGACTTGCCCCGGCGGAGTATCGCGACACTGCGGACAGTTTTTACGCAAACAGCAAGGATCTGATCGAGCGCTGGCACATGAAGGGGCGCAACAAATATGCGATCACGCCACGTTTCGCGCTTGGTTCAACGAGAGAACAGCTCGACCGATGCGGTCAGCTGAAGGGGGAATACCCGACTGCGTGGGTCAACACACACATGTCGGAGAACCACAAGGAGATCGCCCAGGTCGCTGAAGCCTTTCCCGAAGCAAGTGACTATCTGAACGTCTATGAACGAGCCGGCATCGTCGGTCCGAAATTCACGGCCGGACATGCCATTCACCTGAGCGACGACGCGTTTCAACGCATGTCGGCGTCCAAGTGCTCAATCTCCTTCTGTCCGTCTTCCAACCTCTATCTCGGCAGCGGCCTCTTCATGATCCACAAGGCGAAGTCCCTGGAAACGCCGGTCCTCGTCGGTCTTGGGACCGACATGGGGGCCGGTGACTGTTTCTCGATCCTGAGAGTGCTCAACGACGCCTACAAGGTGGCGGCGCTCCAGTCGCAAAAGCTGTCGGTCTTCAAGGGGCTCTACCTGGCGACGCTCGGCGGCGCCAAGTCCCTGATGCTTGAAGATGAAATCGGCAGCCTGGATCCGGGCAAATATGCCGACCTGGTTGTGCTGGACCTCAGCCCGACGCCTGCCCTCGCCTTTCGAGCACAAAACAACCCGTTCGGGAAAGATCAGACCAGCGAAGAACACCAGTGCGCGCGGATGGAACATGATGCCTTCGGCACGATGATGCTGGGTGACGAACGCTCGGTCGAGGCAACCTATGTGAGCGGACAGTTGCTCTACCGGAAAACCGGCACTCCTGTTCATTGAGGTCCACAGAGCATGCAGGACACACCCAAAACCGGCGTTCTCATCCTGTCACGGGCCCAGGGCGCGTTTGATGAGCCGGCCTACAAGGACTGGCACCGGGAGCTTGTCGTACTGGCTCGGCAGCATGAGGGGTTGCTCGACGTCGACCTACAGACACCCATTGACGGTGTTCAGGACGAATGGGTGCAAGTGATCACCTTTGATACGATCGACGGTCTGAAGTCGCTGCTCGATGATGAGAGGTTCAAGACCGCCCTGACCGCATCCGACAAGACCTTCGGTAAACCGGTAACAAGACAGGTCGTCGCCAATAGCAAACCCTCTTCGCTGCCCGTGACTGTCGTGATTTCCCAACAGGTGAAACCGGGCTGTGAAGCGGCCTATCAGAAATGGCAACAGGAAATCGATAGCGCCGCCAGAAAGTTTCCCGGCTTTCAGGCCACCGAACTCATCAGTCCGCTGCCGGGTGTGCAAAACGAGTGGGTGGTCATCTTTCGCTTCGATTCAAGCCAGAACCTGGATGACTGGTTCGCGTCCGAAACACATCAACGGCTCATGAAACAGGCGGAACCGTTTTTTGAAAACGTGCAGGTCAGACGGATCGGCCGCGGATTTGAAGACTGGTTTGCAAATGCTTCCGGTGATCGCGACGGCGGCCCATCGCAGATCAGGATGGCGATGGTGGTGTTGCTGGCCCTTTACCCGACGGTGATGCTGCTGACGCTCTACGTTTCGCCGCTCATGTCGTCCCTGGGACTGCCGCTTTCCATCTTTGTTTCAAACATCCTGAGCGTGATCCTGTTGACCTGGGCCGTCATGCCGATAACGACACGAGCCCTGCGTTTCTGGCTGGATCCGGAGACCGGCGCCTCGACAAAACGGACGGTTCTGGGGACAACACTTGTTCTTGGTCTATATGCGATCAGCATCCTTGTCTTCAGTCAGCTGACCGCCTAGCGAACGCCCGCGCCCCAACGGGCGAGAACAGATATCATCCGGCAAGAAGTTGAGCGTTTCAGCAAGCACATCGATGTCCGGACGCTCTGTCCCGAGCGTTCAACAAGGATCAGGCCAATCAGCGTCCTTCGCGCCGGCGGCGCTCATCCTCCGAGCGCAGTTCCAGCCACATGGCGTTCAGGATGGCCAGGCAACATGCCAGCGGCATTCCGAGGACCCAGGCAAAATACCACATTCTTCTGTCTCCTCAGTAAGCCGTATGGTTGTCGCGCTCAATCGTTTCCTCATCCACCTTGCCCCAAAGGACCTTGTAGACCCAGGCGGTATAAGCGAGCACGATCGGCAGGAAAATCACCGTTGCCACCAGCATGTTGAACAAGGTCCTGTGAGAGGATGACGCATCCCAGACTGTCAGGCTTGCCTCCGGCTGAACGGAGGATGGCAGAATGAACGGGAACATGGAGACGCCGACTGTCGAGATGATGCCGAACAGCGCCATTTTCGAGACCGGAAAGATCAGCAGTTCAAGGCGCGTCTGCAACAGGACCAGCGTTCCGAACAGGCCCAGAAAACCAAACGCCGGAGCCAGCCAGAGGATCGGATGGACCGTGTAGTTGTAGAGCCAGGCCCCACCTTCGGAAATGGCCTGCTTGGCAAGCGGATTGGCCTGCATGTTGGGATCGATCTCGGAGGTGATGCGGTAACCCTCGACATAGCCGGAGGCAACGAGGTAGCCACCGAGCGCGAAGAGCATCAGTCCGAACATGGCGGCAAAGGTGCCATAACGGCGCGCACGCATGGCGATATCGCCACTCGCCCGCATCACCAGCCAGACGGAACCGTGCATGACCAGCATGGACACCGAGAGCAGTCCGCAAAGCACCGAATAGGGCGAGAACAAAGCGAAGAACGAGCCTTCGTAGGTCATGCGCAAGTCGTTATCAAGGGTGAAGGGAACGCCAAGCATGACGTTGCCGACGGCGACACCGAAAACGAGTGCAGGCACGAAGGAACCTGTGAAAAGCGCCCAGTCCCAGGCGTTGCGCCAGGCTGGATCCGGCCGCTTGGAGCGATACTTGAACGCAACCGGCCTGAGGATCATGGCGGCCAGCACCACGAACATTGCCAGATAGAAGCCGGAGAAGCTGATCGCGTAAAGCGGCGGCCAGGCAGCGAAGATCGCGCCGCCGCCCAGGATGAACCAGACCTGATTGCCTTCCCAGGTCGGGCCGATCGTGTTGATGACCACGCGGCGTTCGACGTCGGTGTCGGCCACAAAGGGCAGCAGCGCACCGACGCCCATGTCGAACCCGTCCATCACGGCAAAGCCGATCAAAAGCACCCCCAGAAGCAGCCACCAGATCATCTTCAGCACCGAGTAGTCGATCATTTCATAAAGAACCATGACGTCTTACTCCGCAGGAACCGAGGCTGAATTGGGAACGGCGGGCCGCATGGTCGGCGGCGGCAATGTTTCCGCGGCCTCGCCATCGTCCGGTCCGATCTTGATGTACTTGATCATCAAGGTGATCTCGATCACCAGAAGCGTGCTGTAGAGCGCGATGAAGCCGGCCAGCGTCAGGAGAACTTCGGTGACGCTCAGACTGGAGACGGCGGCAGCCGTCGGCAGCATGCTCTCGATGATCCAGGGTTGCCGGCCGTATTCGGCAACAAACCAGCCCATTTCGCAGGCAATCCACGGCAACGGGATGGCCCAGACAGCGATATGAAGCAGCCAGCGGCGTTTCTCGCGCAAGACATCAAGCTGCCCGGACGAGGAATAGTAGAAAAAGATCGCCGTCAGCAGGATGAAGAAGAAGCCGCAGGCGACCATGATGCGGAATGCATAAAACATGGGCCAGACTTCCGGCACCGTCGACCAGGCTGCCGCGTCCACCTGCTCCGTCGTGGCGTTCAGCGGGTCGTCGGTAAAGGGCAGCAACAGGTATGCGTATCCAAGAGAACTCTCGTTCTGCATGAAAGTCTCGCGCAGTTCCTGGCTTGCCTTGGACGGGTCTTCGCGGATCTGCTGCAACGCGTCCCACGCGATCGCGCCCTGACGGATCCGGTCCTTGGTGCGGTCCACCAGTTCATGAATGCCCGGAATCTCGGTGTCGAGAGAGCGCGTCGCGATCAGGCCCATGACATATGGCACTTCAATGGCAAAAACGTTCTCGCGCTTTTCCATGTCCGGCCAGGCAACGACATTGAAGGCGGCAGGGGCCGGCTCCGTGTGCCACATGGCCTCGATGGTCGCGAGTTTCATCTTCTGGTTCAGATTTGCCTCGTAGCCGCTTTCGTCGCCGAGCACGACGACGGACAGCGCGGAGGCAAAGCCGAAGGCGGATGCTATCGCCATGGAGCGTTTGGCAATCGCGATATGGCGGCCGCGCAGCATGTACCAGGCCGAGATACCGAGCATGAACATGGCGGCGGTGACATAGCCCGCCGACACCGTGTGTACAAACTTGGCCTGGGCGACCGGATTGAACAGGACGTCAAAGAAGCTGGTCACTTCCATGCGCATTGTATCCGGGTTGAATGCCGCTCCGACCGGGTGCTGCATCCAGCCGTTGGCTATCAGGATCCAGAGCGCTGAAAAATTGGTACCGAGCGCAACCGCCCAGGTGGCAGCAAGGTGCTGGCGCTTGGACAACCTGTCCCAGCCGAAGAAGAACAGACCGACAAAGGTTGCTTCGAGGAAGAAGGCCATCAGGCCCTCAATCGCCAGCGGCGCACCGAAGACATCGCCTACATACTGGCTGAAATAGGCCCAGTTCATGCCGAACTGGAACTCCATCGTCAGGCCTGTTGCCACCCCGAGCACGAAGTTGATCCCGAACAGCGTGCCCCAGAACTTCACCATGCGCTTCCAGATCTCGCGACCCGTCATCACATAGACCGTTTCCATGGTGGCGAGCAGGATCGACAGGCCGATGGTCAAGGGCACAAACAGGAAGTGGTAGAGCGCTGTCATGGCAAATTGCAGCCGGGACAGGTCAACGACGTTGAGTTCCATCGCATTCCCCCTTTTCAGGCCGAGAGCCTGAGCAAAAAGCTTTGGTGAAGACCCTGCTCCGTTGCACCGGCAACCGAAAGACCGTCCCTTTTGGCTGCCAGCCCTTGCGCCGCCCCTTCTTCAAGGGCGGCACCTAAACCGAGTCTTCGAATGTGTCGATGGTGACCCAGCCCCTTGGCAAGGTCAATGCGACACTTGCAGTACAACAACTTTAAGGCGAGAAAAACTGAGCAGGAACTGTTTGAAAAACGAGGGGTTTGCCGAACGCGGGTCCGGCGCCTCATTCATTGGGCGCCCAGATGCAACACGTGGTCGGCCCTGTCCAGTTCACGCTGTTTGTGGGCAATCATCAGCACCGCAGCGTCCCCGCGGGCGGCAAAGAAACGGCCAAGTACATCTGAGGCGGTCTCCTCGTCGAGCCCCTCCGTCATCTCGTCAAGAATGAAGAGGCCCGGGCGCGTCAAAAAGGCACGCGCCAACGCCAGCCGGCGAAGCTCCCCTCCGGACAAACCGATCCCCCCCTCTCCCAGGATTGTCTCCAGTCCGGCGGGGCCGACGGCAATCCGGTCCGCCAAAGCGGCCTTTTCAAGGGCAGACCAGAGTTCACCATCGCTCGCGCCCGCACCGGCGATGCGCAAATTGGCAGCCACCGTATCGTTGAAGAAGGAGGGCTTCTGCCCCAGGACCGTGATCCGGGACCGCAACCGCTGTTCCGCGATCTGGCGCAAGGGCTCACCATCCAGGAAGATGTTTCCACTCTCGGGGTCGAGGAGCCGGGCGGCGAGCGCCACAAGGGTGCTCTTGCCGCAGCCGCTTCTACCTGCGACCGCCATGACTTCGCCAGGCCTGACTTGAAAGCTGAGCCCCTCAACGGCCTCCCGAAGCGCGCCGGGATAGCGGAACGAAACAGCTTCAAAGCAAAGCACATCCGTGTCTGGTCCAGGCAATGGCTGCCCGCCGGCCTCAGCGCCGTCCTCTCCGGGTCGCTCCGCACCGGCAAATAGACCGCCAACCCGCCTTGCAGCCAAATTCACCCGTGGTAACCGAATGAGGCCCGGCAGCACCAGGTTGACGATCTCGGGCATGGCCATCACCACCAGCACGAGACCTGCGGCAAAGGCAACGCCAAATTCCCCTTGTGCCACGCCAAGGATCGCGACCATTAAAAACGCGGCCAGAAACAGCTGCCCGATCAACCCGGACAGGACCGTCAGACGCAGGGCGCGCTCTTCTTCTGCGTCTTCCGCCTTGTGCAGGCGGTCTTCGGCAGCCAGCACGCTGCTGGCGGCACGGTCCAGCCCCCCATAGATGCTCAGATCCCGCCGTCCGGCCACAAGATCCGCCGATCTCAGCCGCATGGCCTCCAATGCGGCATCTGCCCGCCTTGCCGTATTGAGATCCGGCCGAAAAACCGGCATCAGCAGAACGGCAGACCAAAGACAAAACAGCAAAAAACCGCATGTCAGTACAGGTATCGAAACGGACGCCCACCAGGCAACAAGCGCAACCGCTGCGACAATGGCAACCGTGCCCGGAACGACCAGGCGCAAATAGACAAGATCCAGAGCGGCAATGTCGACTGTCAGCCTGTTGAGCGAGACAGCCGAGCGTGCGCCTCGCCTTCGGGTATGGATGTATCCGGCGAACACCTGGTTGCGGAGCTGGAGTAGAAACCTGAACGTTGCCTCGTGGGTCAGCAGCCGTTCACCATAACGGCCACCGGTACGCATGATGGCCAGGGCACGAATGATGGCGCTCGGCGCAAAAATGTTCAAGAACGCTCCGCTCAGGCCCGCAAGGGCGGCAGCGGTTATGAACCAGCCGGACACGCCGAGCAGAAGCAGCCCGGCCGCGGCGGGAACGAGCGAAACAAGAATGCCGAGCGTGAAAGAAAGCCGGTCGTGTTGATACTGAGACCGGATGATCCGCCAAACAGATGTCATGAGACCTCTTCTCCAACGGCCCGCACGTCCTGTTTCTCCAGTTCGACCACGCGGCCCGGCAAAGCTAGCACCGCAGGATCATGCGTCGCGATGATGGTCGTGCGCCCGGCTGCAAGCGTCTCAAGTCCCCTGATCACCAGACCCGCAGTTTCCCTGTCCAAAGCGGCCGTCGGTTCATCTGCAAGAAACAGTCCGGCGTCTTTGCGCATGGCGGCCCGGGCAAGCGCGACCCGCCTGATTTCTCCGACGGAAAGACCGAAGCCGTCTTCTCCCAGTTGCGTTGAAAGCCCCTGTGGCAAACGCTCGACAAGCGCCTTCGCCCCGGCCAGCTGCAACGCGCGCCAAAGATCCGCATCCGTGACAGATTGGGTATCTACGGCTCCCATCAGCAGATTCGATTTCAGACTTCCATGAAACAGACGCGGAGCCTGGTCCAGCCAAGACACGTTCTGCAACAGGCTGCGTCCCAGTTGGCTTGGTGCAGACCCGTTGATCTGGACAATCCCTGACCGGGGCACATGAAAACCCAACAGGCAATCGAGAAGGCTCGTTTTGCCGCTTCCGCTGCGCCCTGTCAGAAACACCGTCTCCCCGGGTGCGATGTCGAGATTGAAGTTCTCAAAAACGAGCGTTCCGGCCAGCTCCAGCTTCAAATCCTTCACATGGATGGCAGGCGCAGCTGGTGCCTCCGATGGATTGCGATTTACCTTGCCGCACCTGGAAGGCCCCTCGGCGCGATTCCTCTGCAGCAGGCCAGCCAGTTTTTCCTGCGCGGCAAGCCCTGCGGCCCGGTCATGGTAGGCCGCAGCATATGCTCTGAGCGGGGCGAAAAATTCAGGCGCCAGCAGCAGGACGAACAGCCCGGCAGAATAGCCGAGCGGCTGTCCCCAGGTGCCGACGGAGAGATCGCCCAGCAGCGTGAAACCAATAAAGACCGCCAAAAAGGCGATCCCTAGTGCGGAGAAGAGTTCCAGAACAGTGGACGACAAAAAGGCGATCTTGAGAACGCTCATGGTGCCCTTCCGGAAGCGCTCCCCTGCCTCGGCGACATCGTTGCGGGTCCGCTCCAGGGCCCCGAACAGTTCCAGTGTTTCCAGCCCCTTGATACGGTCGAGCAAAACCCCGCTCAGCCGTGTCAGTTCCTCCTGCTGACCGGCGCTTGCCGCCTGAGCGCGCATACCGATCAAGGCCATGAAGAGCGGAATGACCGGACCGCACACAAGCAGGATCAGGGCGGCCAGCCAGCTGTGCCAGAGCGTTACGAGAACAATCGCCAAGGGCACGATCTTCAGTCTCGGAAGCTGCGGCACGTAGTTGCGGTAGTAGGGACCGAGCAGATCCACCTGTTCGCTGATATGGGCGGCAAACGCCCCGGAAGACGGAAACGGTGCGGCGGGTGACGTTTTGGAAGCCACAGCAAGCAACTCCGCCCGCGTCCTGCTTTGCAGCTCCCGCGCGGCCTGTCTTGCAAGACGTGCCCCCAGATACTGTAGACCAGCCCGCACCAGCGCAAGGCCGGCAAAACACGCAGCAAAGACAATCGTCTGAGGAAGCAGACCTGCAGGAAAACCGGCTGGCCTCGACACTTCCGGCAATGAGGAAAAAACGGCTCCAAGCGCAAGGGCGATCAATCCGGCCTGTGGAATCCAGAAAAGATCGGATGCCGCGACAAGCAGGCCTGCCCTTTTCAGGCGCTTCCTGTCAGCCGGTAAAGGTTTCCCGATCTCAGCAATCCCTTCGCGCCGCGCCGAAGCATGGTTCGCATAATGATCTGGTTCGCGCCCGTGTTTTCCCATCGATTAGTTGATGTCGCGCTCGACTGTGAATTTCAAGGGGCGACTTGCCACGCTCGCGGATTGCTCCGGACAAAAAAGCCAAACTCTCCTGACAGGAGGCTGTCAGGACGGCTGTGCCATGAAGGGGCAAGGGAATATCCCCTTTCAAATTCATGGAGATACCAATGACCGAACCCTGCCTCGAACTCGTCGTTTTCAAAGTCAAGGATGCCGACAAGGCGCGTCTAGCCCGGCGCGCTGCACAGGACACCGTCAGCACCTATGACGGTTTTCTCTCCTGGACCGCCTATGAAGCCTGCGAGGACAAGGGCCTGTTCGCCGACGTTGTGTTATGGCGTGACCTGAACGCGGCCAAGGCCGCTGCGGACAAGGTCATGAAGGATCCCGGCTTCAAAGCCATCATGGCGGAAATCGACGGTCTGGTGACCATGTCGCACTATCAAGCCGATCGGACGGTCACCGCTGACGCCGTCGCAGCCTGACCCTTCCAGAGGCTCCGTGAACGCGGGTTCGCGGAGCCGAAATCAGAAAGCATGCCTTGTGGGCCGGTTTCCATGGCAGTATCGCTGAAGAGACTTGTGGCTTCAGGGTCAACGGAAACGGAGAGCGGCATGAAGGACAGAAAACCAGGGCTTGGCGACTTCGGCTATATCATCGCCGGCCGGCTGTTCGCGTCCCTGATCGCCGCCCTTGCCGTGAGCATTTCGTTTGTGCTTGTTCTGGCTGGCTACTACCTGCAGGCCGCCGGCGGCCTGCTGTCTCTTCTCATTCTTGCCTTCGCCGCCCAGCAACTGGTCCTGACCCTCGATCCGGTCAGGCCCTCCAATTTGCTCGGAATGGCCAACCGGTCGCGGCAACCGGGGGTGTTCTGGCCGCTTTTCCTGCTTTGCGCTCTGGCAATTACAGCACTGGTTGTCGCCATCACCTGGTATCTGCTCGTTTTTTGAGCTGCGGCCTCAGCGACGCAACGACCAAGTTTGTTTCCAAGTCAAAAAAGAAGGGCGCCCGACCATTGGTGGGGCGCCCTGCTCGTTCAGCCTTCAAAGGCTTATTTCATGGTCGGGATCACGAATTCCGCACCATCCTTGAGGCCGGACGGCCAACGGGACGTGACGGTCTTGGTGCGGGTGTAGAACTTGAACCCGTCCGGACCGTGCTGGTTGAGATCGCCGAAGCCGGACTTTTTCCAGCCGCCAAACGTGTGATAGGCGAGCGGCACAGGGATCGGCACGTTGATGCCGACCATGCCGATATTGATGCGGGACGCAAAATCGCGCGCCGTGTCGCCGTCACGGGTAAAGATGGCCGTGCCGTTGCCGTATTCGTGGCTCAGCGGCAGATCGAGGGCCTCTTCGTAGCTTTCGGCGCGAACAACCGACAGGACCGGACCGAAGATCTCGGTCTTGTAGATTTCCATGTCCTTGGTGACGTTGTCGAACAGGCAGCCGCCCATGAAGAAGCCGTCTTCATAGCCCTGCATGGAGAAACCGCGGCCATCGACCACCAGGTTGGCGCCTTCCTTGACACCCTGATCGACTAGGCCCTTGACGCGGGTCAGGGCTTCCTTGGTGACAAGCGGACCGAAGTCGACATCGTTGCCGGCGGTGTACGGCCCGATCTTCAGCGCTTCGACCTTCGGCGCCAGCTTTTCGATCAGCGCGTTTGCGGTGCTCTCGCCAACCGGAACGGCAACGGAAACAGCCATGCAGCGCTCGCCCGCTGCGCCGTAACCGGCACCGACCAGGGCGTCGGCCGCCTGATCGAGATCAGCGTCCGGCATGATGATCATGTGGTTCTTGGCACCACCGAAACACTGGGCGCGTTTGCCGGAAGCCGTTGCGCGGGCATAGACATATTGTGCGATCGGCGTGGAGCCGACAAAGCCGACCGCCTGGATGGTCTCATCGTCCAGGATCGCATCGACCGCGCTCTTGTCGCCGTTGACAACGTTCAGCACACCTTCCGGCAGACCGGCTTCGATCATCAGTTCGGCCAGCATGATCGGCACGGACGGATCGCGCTCGGACGGCTTCAGGATGAAGCTGTTGCCGCAGGCAATTGCCGGGCAGAATTTCCACATCGGGATCATGGCCGGGAAGTTGAACGGCGTGATGCCGGCAACAACGCCGAGCGGCTGGCGCATGGAATACATGTCGATGCCCGGGCCGGCGCCTTCGGTGAACTCACCCTTGAGCATATGCGGTGCGCCGATGCAGAATTCGGCCACTTCCAGACCGCGAATGACGTCGCCCTTGGCATCCGGCAAGGTCTTGCCGTGTTCGCGCGACAGGGCCTCGGCCAGCTTGTCCATGTCACGGTTCAGAAGATCAACGAACTTCATCATCACGCGTGCGCGGCGCTGCGGGTTGGTGGCCGCCCAGGCCGGCTGCGCGGCAGCAGCATTGGCAATGGCCGCGTCCATCTCCGCCTGGCTGGCGAGCGCGACCTGCGCCTGCACTTCACCCGTGGCCGGATTGTAGACATCTGCATAACGGCCGGACGTGCCTTCCACACGCTTGCCGCCGATGAAATGACCGATCTTTTCCATGTCGCATTTCTCCCAAACTGCCGGACGGTCCAGCGCCGTTAGGGCACCCGCCGGATCTGGCATTGTTTTGACTTTATTTTTTGCGACAAACAAGACCCAGTATTCCGGACCTGTTGTGCATTTTTTATAGTTATGGCAAGAACGATGCGATGACGCTTCGTTGTTGTGACGATAAATCCAATCCCTGTTCATTGTCATCCCGGCCGAAGCGAAGCAGAGAGCCGGGATCCAGTACGCCGCAGCGGCTGCTCGCGCCAACTGATGCCTTAGTTTACCGGTTCCCTGCTTTCGCGGGGACGACACCTGCGAGGAAACAGGAGAGTGCCACGCCATGAACTGGGACGACATTCGAATTTTCCTGTCGATTGCCCGCACCGGCCAGATCCTGGCAGCGGCGCGGCGGCTGGGGTTGAACCACGCAACGGTCGCCCGGCGGCTGACAGCGCTTGAGGACAGTGTCGGCACACGACTGTTCGACCGTTCGACTTCGGGCTGTGTCCTGACGGATGCCGGCACAAGATTCTTTGACCGGGCTGAAAGGATCGAGGCGGAAGCGCTCGCAGCGGAAGCGGATTTTGGTGGCGACACGCCCGGCATTACCGGCACCGTGCGCATCGGCGCTCCGGACGGCTTCGGGGTCGCCTACCTCGCCCCGCGCCTTGGCCAGCTGACGGCACGCCATCCGGGCCTGACGGTGCAGCTCGTGCCCGTACCCCGCTCCTTTTCCCTCTCGCGGCGCGAAGCGGATATCGCGGTCACGATCGACCGGCCGGATACAGGACGGCTGGTTGCCGGCAAACTGGTCGATTATTCGCTCGGCCTTTACGCGTCGAAGACCTATCTGAAGGAACACGGCACGCCAAACTCACCAAGCGATCTCAGCGCACACGATCTGATCGGCTATGTGGAAGATCTGCTCTATTCCCCGTCCCTCAATTATGGCGCGGAAATCTCGCGGGACTGGACAGCACGGTTCGAGATTGCATCCGCCCTGGGACAGACGGAGGCTGTGCGCGGCGGCGCCGGCATCGGCATCCTTCACGACTTCATCGCGCGCGATGACAGCACGCTCGTCGCCGTTCTGCCCGAGCTCAAGTTGAAACGCGCCTACTGGATGGTCACACATGAAAGCTCCCGCCCACTGCGCCATGTGGCGGCCGTGCAGGACTTCTTGCGCGACCAGGTCGCGCGCGACAAAGCCATATTCGGGTAGCACTCCTTTACACAGCGATGAATGCTATCGCCACTGCGCGGTTGCCGAGATCCATTCCCGCGTCCGGGCCTCCGGGTCCGAATTGCGGGTGATGTCGGTGACCACCGCCGCACTGTCGGCCCCGTTTTCAAAGACACCGGGCAAGCGTTCCGGATTGAGACCACCAATCGCGACCAGTGGCAGACCGCCGATCTGATCTTTCCACCTGCCGATCTTCTCAAGGCCTTGCGGTGCCCATTTCATCTTCTTCAGGACGGTCGGGTAGACAGGCCCCAATGCAACATATTCAGGCGCAACGGCGAGAGCTGTTTCCAGTTCCGCGCCGTCATGGGTGGAAACCCCGAGTTTGAGACCCGCCGAGCGGATGGCATCGACATCAGCGTCAGCCAGGTCTTCCTGACCCAGATGAATGAAATCACAGCCTTCATCGATGGCCAGCTGCCAATAGTCATTGACGATGAGCTGGCAGCTATGCTCGGCGCAGATCTCTTTCGACGCCGCGATTTCTTCGCGCAAAACGCGCTCGGGCTGGTCCTTGATGCGCAGCTGCACAAGCTTCACGCCAAGCGGCACCAGGCGCCTGATCCAGTCGGAGCTGTCGACAATCAGGTAGAAGGGATCGAGTTTCATTCAAACACCGCCATTCCGATAACCGGGGTTGAGGGAACCGCCATGTCGCGCGGTTCCAGAGGTACTGCTTCATAGGCCAATCGACCGGCCTCGACTGCTCCGGAAAAAGCCCGGGCCATGGCCACCGGATCGCCGGCCTTGGCAACGGCCGTGTTCAACAGGACGGCATCGAAGCCCAGTTCGAGGACCTCAGCCGCATGCGAAGGCCGGCCGAGGCCAGCATCGACTACAAGCGGTATGTCCCTGAAATGCGCGCGGTAGCTTTTCAGGGCATCCGGATTGACCGGCCCCCTGGCAGAGCCGATCGGCGCACACCAGGGCATCAGGACCTGGCAACCTGCCTCCAGCAGCCGCTCGCCGACGATCACGTCCTCGGTTGTATAGGGAAACACCTTGAAGCCGTCCTCGCTCAGGATCCGGGCGGCTTCAACGAGGCCGAAGACATCGGGCTGCAGACTGTCGTGATGACCGATCACTTCCAGCTTGATCCAGTCCGTTCCGAAGAGTTCGCGCGCCATCTGCGCCGTGGTCACCGCTTCGCGAACCGTATGGCAGCCTGCGGTGTTGGGAAGAACACGCACCTTCAGATCACGGATCAGATCCCAGAACTTGCCACCTGCGCCGCTGCCCGCGCTCTCCCGTCGCAGCGATACGGTCAGGATTTCCGTACCGGAGGATTTGATCGCATCCGCCAGGATCCTGGGCGATGGATATTGTGCCGTGCCCAGCAGCAGCCGCGATGAAATGCTCTCCCCGTAAAAGTCCGGCATCGCTCTCAGCCTCCCTGCATCGGCGACAGGATCTCGATCCGGTCGCCCTCCCGCAGTGTGCAGGCATTGCGGACTTCCGAACTGACAAGTTCGCCGTTCCGCGCTGTTGCCAGGAAAGCGTGCTCATAGTCCAGCTCCTCAAGGAGCAGGTCCAGGGTGGCGCTTTTAACGTCGCGCGCTTCGCCGTTAATGAAGAGCTTCAAGACGAGTCTCCTGATGTTGCGTGGTGATCATGTGTGCCGCAAGGCCCGCAAAATGCGGTGCCAGCAGGAAGCCGTGGCGGTAAAACCCATTGACGAAGATGGTGTCTCCCGCACGCCGGATACGCGGCAGATTGTCGGCATAGGCCGGCCGAAGCCCGGCACCGGTCTCGACAATCCTGGCTTCGGCGAAGCCCGGATGCAGGCTGTAGGCGGCATTGAGCAATTCCATGGTGGACCGCACGGTGACCGGCCCGTCGTCGCCGCTTTCAATCATGGTCGCGCCGATCATGAAGTGTTGGTCCTCGCGCGGAACGACATAGACCGGAAAACGCGGATGCAGCAGGCGCACGGGCCGTGCCAGATGAACGTCCGGTGCGTGCAGGATCAGCATCTCGCCGCGAACCGGGCGCAGGTCCGGATCGCGGGCAGCCATGCCGGTGCAATCCGCTGTCAAACCCGATACGTTTCGAGGGCAGTCGCTCCCGACATGAAAATCGACACCATCGGCGATCAGGTCATCAAGGAGTTTTTGAAGCGCCGCACGCGGATCGAGATGGGCTTCGCCTTCGAAAAAGAGACCTTTTGCGAAACGGCCCTCCAGCTCCGGTTCTAGAACTGTCACCCCGCTGCGGTCGAGCAGCCGGTAGCCGGATGTTCTTCGGGCAAACCGGTCGAGTTCCCGGGTATCTCTGGCAGGTGCCACCACCAGTGTTCCCCTTCTCTGTAACAAGCCGGGTACGGCGCGATCCCACCAGTCGATGGCACCCTTGCCAAAGCGCAGCACCGGCTCTTCTGCGTTCTCCCGTTCGCACCAGGGCGCCAGCATGCCGCCGGCAAGCCAGGAGGCGCTGCCGCTCCAATCCGAACGCCTGTCCACCAAATGGACCTTAACCTTGCGCCGAAGAAGCTCCCGCGCCAGCGCAAGACCAGCGACACCGGCACCGCGAACCAGGACTTCCATCACCAAGTCCCCTTTGTGCAGGAGTATGCGTCTCTACGGTCTCCAACGACTGCCAAGTGTTTTCCTTCCGGCAAAGACCCACAAACGGTCTCGGGCAGATAGACGGTCAGCCTGGTGACAAGAGAGGAGCCAGCATCCTGCGGAATTGTGATCCGGACGGATCGCAGGCACCTTCCCTTCGCCAGCATGACCTGGATCAGGTTCGTCGGGTCCCTGCGCTGCGCATTGCGCTCTGCAGCATCTCAGCCCCTCGTGGGGCACCCCGGGTGTGGTTTCCTTGTGCAACCCGGTATTCGAACTGTCAAGAAGCCAGCCTTCAAACAGCAGTCGTCCCCACGCGAGAAAGAAAGTCTCTGACCTCCCCCAGATCGGTCAGCCGGTGAACGCTCAGATGGGCGGGCGGATTGTCCTGGATCCGCACCAGCTTGTCGCGGGCGGAGTGACGCGTGCGCCAGATGAAACGCAGGAATTCCAAGGTCTGGAGGTTGAAGCGCTCCGGACAGCCCTCCGGCAGATCCGGTCGGCTGCGCCCGTAATATTTCACCGACCGCTTCAGGACACGAAACAGTCTCAGACCGACCGGCACATCCAGCCAGATGAAGGTATCCGCCCGCGCGACCCGTTCGGCATACGTGCTCGAATGACCACCTTCGAAGATCCAGTGCTCTTTTTGGTGCACTTCGTGCGTCAGCCGGTCTTTCTCTTCCCGGGAACGCTCAACCCAGCCCGGCCGGTAGTGGATCTTGTCCATGTGAAAGACCGGCAAACCGGTTTTTTCGCCAAGTGCGGACGCAAGCATGCTCTTGCCCGAGCCGGGACCGCCGACAATCATGACACGTTTCATTTTATACCTTCCAGGGTCAGGAGGGCCGGCGGTTATACACGCATTGCAAGACATTGAAACCGGGAAACAGACTGTTCAATGGACACTTTTGCAATCGTCACCCTATCTAGGTGGCAATGACATGACAGCGATTGAAGGAGAGGCCCATGAGCTGGCTGAACTGCCCCGATCCCACCCCTGGCGATGCAGCAAGCTGCGATCCGATCGACACGATCATTGTTCCGCGCACCTCCGATCTCGGCGGTTTTTCCGTGCGCCGCGCCCTGCCCTCCGCCAAACGGCGCATGGTTGGTCCGTTCATCTTTTTCGATCAGATGGGGCCGGCTGAACTGCTGGTCGGCGGCGGCATCGACGTGCGCCCGCACCCGCATATCGGCCTTGCCACGGTGACCTATCTCTTCGAAGGCGAGATGTATCACCGGGACAGTCTCGGCACTGAAATTGCCATCGCACCGGGCGCCCTTAACTGGATGAGTGCCGGCAAGGGCATCGTGCATTCCGAACGTGAACGACCGGAGCGGCTGCAGCAGACACGGCCGCTCTTTGGGCTGCAAAGCTGGGTGGCTCTACCCAAACATCTGGAAGAAGGCGACCCGAGCTTTCAGCATCACGGGGTCGAGGACCAGCCGGAATTCGCCGACAAGGGCGCGTCGGTCAAATTGATTGCCGGCGAGCTCTACGGTCACAAGGCTCCTGTGAAAACCGCCTCCGACATGTTCTATGCCGATATCAGCCTGGAGCCGGGCGCCAGAATCCCGCTGGACGCCGGATGGGAAGAACGTGGCCTTTATACCGTGTCAGGTCAGATCACGATCGCCGGCCAGAGTTTCGACCCGGCTCAATTGCTTGTGTTCAAGCCTGGCGACCACCTGGTGATCGAAAACAACTCTCCGGCCCCCGCGCGGTTTGTTGTGCTTGGCGGCGAGCCGATGGACGGCAAACGCTACATCTGGTGGAACTTCGTTTCCTCCTCCAGGGAGCGGATCGAACAGGCCAAGGAAGACTGGAGACAGGGCCGCTTCGACACGGTCCCCGGTGATGCGGAGGAATTCATTCCCCTGCCCGATCGTCCGGGCCCCTGACGCTCCAGCCGCTTTCGAGCGGTGGCGCCTGTTCAAATCTGTCGGCGGGCCGGATCAGGTCCGGCTCGCCGAAATCCATGATGATATTCATGCGTCGGCTCGCGCGCGGGTCGCCGGTCAGGTTCGGGTCTTCCGGAGCGACCGAAAGCTGCACGCCGCGATGGTTTGTTTCCAGCTTCGAAAACCCTGAGACGGCCTTTCTGAAAGTGTCGGGCACCGTCCAGCCGTAGCGCCCGGCCAGTGCATCAATCACCAGCCAGACGGCTTCCAGGCCGATCTCCTTCTGACGCGGATCTTCCACGACCAGTTTCAGCCGCAGATAGTCAATCTTGTCTTCGTCCGGGCCGCGCAACAAGAGAAACAGTGTCGTTGCGCCATAATCGACACTCGGTGTGGTCAGCGGCACCAGATCGGAGGCGCATTGCCAGCGGTCCTTGTGAAATGGCGCCTTGCGCCAGCCCCGATTGGTCAGACCGAGCTGCTGAAGCTCGGCACACAGCGCGTCCGGCTTGCCCAGAAAACTGCGTTTCAGCTCCGCGGCGAGTTCCGGCGCCGGCCGCAGCAGCGCTTCGCGCGCGGTCTCCTGCAAGGGCAGCAATGGATCGGGCAACCCCGGGCCGGTCGAGACGGGCTGGCTGATCCAGTCCTTCAGGACATTTAAAGTCACTCCACCGACGGCAAATCCGGCCGTCAGCAAGGCCAGCGTTCCCCAGAAATAGTAAGGCGTTACGAACGGTCGCCTGACGTTGCCCTCACCTGTCGACCGGTGCACCGCTGCGCCCCGATCCTGCAGCCTCTCTTCCGGTTGCTGGAACGGATCGTCTTCCTGATCCGCCCAGCGAGGGCCGGCATTGCGTTTGCCGGAGCGCATCGCACCAGGTTCCTTTGGCGATTGCTCGGGCCGTGCTGTGCGCGCCGCCGTCAATAACTGCCTGATCCTGTCCGCTAGTCCTGACATCGTCACCTAAACCGGCATCCTTTCTGACCGGATGGTCAAGGGTTCGGGATTTATCAATACAAACTCTTGAAAACGCAACCGGATACCTGTCATCTATGGCCGCCGCTGCGGCCTGCCCGCAATTCCGTCTCATCTGACAGTCCCAAAGCACTGAAGAGGTTCAGGATGTCCTCCTTTCCAGGCGATTCAGCCACGCTGCGCCAAGACATTATCGAGACAGCCCGATCGCTGCCACGGCTGGGACTGACCAAAGGCACATCGGGGAATGTAAGTGCACGCACTGATTCTGGTTTTTTGGTGACGCCTTCCGGAACACCCTATGAAACTTTGACGGAAGACAAGATAGTCGCGCTCGATCTTGACGGCTGTTACCGCGGTGACGTGCTGCCCTCCTCCGAATGGCGCATGCATCTGGATTTCTACCTCGCCAAGCCGGATTGCGGCGCGGTGGTGCATTGTCACAGCCCGCGCGCGACGGCCCTGTCCTGCCACCGGCGCGGCATCCCGGCCTTCCACTACATGGTGGCTCTCGCCGGGGGGACCGGATCGACTGCGCCGACTATGCGAGTTTCGGCACAAGAGCCTTGTCCGAGGCAATGATCCGCGCACTGGGCGAGCGCAACGCCTGCCTGCTCGCCAATCACGGCCAGATTGCCGGCGGCCCGACCCTTTCAAAGGCGCTCGCTGTGGCCGAGGGCGTCGAAGACCTGGCAGATCAATATCTGTCCGCGCTCACATTGGGTGACCCGGTCATACTCGATGACGCGGAAATGACCGGAATTCTGAACAAATTCAAAAGCTACGGCAAGCAGACAGCGGAACTGGCGGACGGCCAGGCCGCCGCGTTCGAACTGCCGAAACGGGTGGACTGACATGCGACTTGGAATTGACTGGGGTGGAACGAAGATCGAGATCATCGCTCTGTCCGGAACAGGTGACGAAATCTTCCGCAAGCGCGTGGACACGCCGCGCGACGACTATGACGGCTGCCTCCAGGCCGTCAAATATCTGGTCGACGCCGCCGAGCAAGCCACAGGTGAAAGCGGAACCCTCGGTCTCGGTATCCCGGGCTCCCTGTCCCCAAAGACCGGTCTGGTGAAAAACGCGAACTCGACCTGGATGAACGGCAAGCCACTGGACAAGGACCTGCAGGCCGTTCTCGGCCGGCCGGTGCGCATCCAGAACGACGCCAACTGCCTGGCCGTCTCGGAGGCCACCGACGGGGCCGGCGCGGGTGCTCATATCGTGCACGCGATCATCATTGGCACCGGCAGTGGTTCGGGCATTGCCATCGACGCGAAGGCCCACCTTGGAGCCAACGGCATTGGCGGCGAATGGGGAGGCATTACGGTGCCCTGGCTCAAGCCAGAGGAGTTTCCGGGCCCGGACAGCTGGATCGGCCACAAGGGCGTCATCGACCGCTGGTGTTCCGGCACCGGGTTCCAGCTCGACTATCAGGACAAGACAGGAACACTGCTGAAGGGCCACGAAATCATGGAGCTGAAACGGTCGGGCGATGCCACCGCAACAGCCGTCTATGAAGCTTATGTCAGCCGGCTTGCGCGGTCGCTTGCCATGTCCGCCAACCTGCTTGACCCGGATGTCTTCGTGCTGGGCGGCGGGATGTCGAACATCGACGAGCTCTATGAAGACCTGCCGCCGGCAATGGCGCCCTACATCTTCTCAGACACGTTCGACACACCGATCCGCAAGGCGGTTCACGGGGACAGTTCGGGTGTGCGCGGTGCGGCCTGGTTGTGGGGCTGAGGTCGCCAGAATTTCAATGAACTCAGGACCTTTTTCAGCCCCGGCTTGAGCTCTCTCATGATGGCCGCGCGCGTCTTTGCCGCGCCGGCCCGATAGTGCCTGGCCACTTTTTCCTGATCGACCGTGCCACCGACACGGAACAGGAACGAGTCGGCATTGTTCTGTTTCACCAGTGTGCAACCGAGGCCCGCCATCATTCCGATCAGGGCATCCTCGGTGAAATAGTATTTGTGCGAAATGTGGAAATGCTGCAGCCATTGGCGCGCCCGTTGACGGTCGATGATCGGCGTTGCCACCAGCAAAAGCCCATCCGGAGCGCAGCAGCTGTCAATAATCTCCCCCATCTCCTTGACGGGATCAATCATGTGCTCGATCACATGTGAAACAACGACCAGGTCATACCGTTTGGACGGTGCATGCGGCTTGATGCCGTTTTCATAGGCATACTGGCTGTAGTTGTTTTCCACCTCGTGGAGTGACAGCTCCTTGCCGGCCTCGATAAAGTCAGCTGTCTTGCCGCCGGCACCGCCGCCATAATCGAGCACGGTCTGAAACTGCTCCATCACGTCGCTGAAGAACGGCACGATGGACAAGGCACGCTGCTCGCGAAACAGCTGCTGCGGCGACCGGTCGGTCCGTTTCACGTTACCATAGACATTGCGGTAGTAATAGGCCGCTGTCTCGTCGGTGAAATACGGATTGGCGCGCAGTGTACCGCAGGTCTCGCAAGCGACGATCGGCAGAAAATTGCGGTGCCGTGACACGGTCGAAACCACTGTGGCCTCCGTGCCGCCGCAGGTACATTTCGTGAATTCGAATGTGTGCTTCTCGATGTCCGGAAATTCGTCAAACTCTTCCCGGTATTTGTAGTTCGTCTTGTTGATATCGAAAAGCATGCGGAAATGGCTCTGACGCGGTTGAGAGTGCTTCGCTGGTATCCGACAGCCGGAGCCCCGTCAACACGTTCCGGCAAATGCAGGACCCCGGCGCACCGTCTTTTTGACGCGGCTTCACCGCCGGGGGTTTGGTAGCCGTTCAGCCGAATCGGCGGCCGAGCGTGACCAGAACGATACCTGCCCCGACGGAGGCCACCGCTGCCAGTTTCGCCGCGTTCGGGATCTCGCCAAAGACCAGATACCCCAGGCCGAGGCCGACAACGGCAGCGACGGACCCGATCTGGCTGAGATAAACGGGGCCAGCCGTCTGCTGCAGCCGAAAGTAAAGGCCATACTGAACCGCAAAGAT
Source organism: Labrenzia sp. VG12 (assembly GCF_002237595.1). Lineage (NCBI taxonomy): Bacteria > Pseudomonadati > Pseudomonadota > Alphaproteobacteria > Hyphomicrobiales > Stappiaceae > Labrenzia > Labrenzia sp. VG12. The sequence continues at coordinate 810,557 of NZ_CP022529.1, read as the reverse complement.
TGCAATCTGAGCCACCAGCAGGCCAACAGCTGCCGTTGACCAGTCCTGCGGCACAACGGGGACGCCGATGGCGAGATTGAAGGCGCCCAGCGCCAGAAAACCGGTGGCCATCATGCCCAGCGCAAGGTTGACCGGTTTTGCCCCTTCCGGCCATTTCAGCGTGCGATAGATATTGCCGACGGCCAGAAACACCGGGATGGAAAGCGCAACCATCGACCACCAGGAGGCTTCAACGGAAAGCTCTGCGCCCGACACGGCCAGAAGCACCCCGCCTGCCAGTCCGAACAACACCCCTGCTCCGCGCAGGACCTGCAGCCGCTCAAGCCGGAGCAAGACGGCCAGGGCGTAAGTCAGGACCAGCGGAAAGGCAAAACTGAGAGAGACGAACCCGGCCCCGACCCTGGGAGCGGCGACCACCGCAATCATGTTGGGGGCGATGAACAACAACCCGCTCAGGGTGAGGTATATGACGAGCCGCCTGTCCAGACCAATCACGGCTCCGCCTTGCCGCACGCCTTTGCCGAGACTGGCCAGCCTGGTGATCAAGTAAAGGCCGGTGGCTCCTCCGAGAATGGACCATTGCAACAGAGCAAGCGGGTGCCAGCCAACCTGGGGGGCTGCCTTGGCAATCACCGTGGAAACAGCAAGAAAACTGCCGACCACCAGCAATAGGACCAGCGGCTGATCCAGCAGTTTTTCCCTCTGCTTCATTGAGGCCACCTCTTGGCCATGCAGGAAAGCCGCTTCCTGCCTCTCCTCCCGGCTGATTGTGTCCGACATCGGAACATCCTTTCAAAATCAGGCAAAGGCACCTCGCCCCCGCTGTCGGAGAGATAACATTATTTATCTTGATTTCAAGATACTTTATTTCAAGATTCTTGATTTTGATTGACACCTCGCACCCCTTTTGAAATGATCTGAATTGAAAAGAAGATATTTTTCAGCGCGTTAGAGAGGCGCCTCTTGTCAGGCGCGCCTTGAGACAAGATAGAATTCCGGACCAGAGACCATGAGCAAACCTTCTTCCATACAGACACCGCCAAAAGACAATCTGTTTGGGGACCCGGAGGATCTGCTCATCGACAGGGCCGAGCGCGCACGGCGGCAATGGCAAAAGGAAATGCCTGATTACAAGGACCAGCTGTCGCCGATGGTGCTGCTGGGGCGGCTGAACGAGGCGTCACAGGTCATGAGCAGGGATTATCTGGCCCCCGCCTACGCAGACATTGGTTTGAAGACAGGCGAATTTGACGTTCTGGCCACGCTCGTCCGCTCCGGTCCACCTTACAAGCTGACACCAACCGAGCTCTACAGGACAACCATGATGAGTTCGGGCGGCATGACGGCGCGGGTCGACAAGCTGGAGAAGGCCGGACTTGTGGAGCGCTGCCCGCACCCTGAGGACCGCCGTGCGCTTACCGTGTGCCTGACGGAAAAGGGTCTGAACCTGATCAAGTCAAAGATCCCGGACTATATCGCGACACAGCACGCCGCCATTGACGGGCTAAGCGGCGAAGAACAGCAGCAATTGTCGGGTCTTCTGGAGAAGCTGATCCGCTCGGCCAACGAAAAGAAGACACCTTGAAACGCCAAAAACACGATCTGACCGCTGCCTGCCCGCCGCGCGGTGGCCGACTAGGCCGGACGATCGCGCAGCACGGCTTCAAGCTGGCTCCATTGGCGGCGCGTGACTGCGTCTCTGGAGGCCAGCAACCAGTAGGTTTCGTGATGCGGCAACGTTTCGGTCGTCACCTGTTCTAGCGTTCCCGAAGTCAGCTCGTCCCGGCAAAGCGGCAGGGACGCCAGCAATACACCGTGCCCGGCGCGCGCCGCGGCCAATGCAGACACCAGCGTATCGAAGCGTAGCGACGGCAATGGGGTTGTCGGCACACCAAAGCGCGCGCTCCAGTCTGTCCACCCAGGGCGCGGTCCGGACAGGGCAATGCGCGGCAACTCCGTCCAGGGCATTATCGACTTGAGGAGTGCGGGCGAAGCCACTGGCGCAATGCGCTCCTCAAAAAGGGCCATCTTGTAGGCCTGCGGCCAGTTGCCCGCGCCATAGCGGATCCTGACCAGATCGTCTTCCTGGGCGGCATCGGTCGCCAGGACCATGGTCTGCAGGGAGAACTGGGTGTCGATCCCGGAAGTCAGTTGCACCAGCCGCGGCACGATCCAGCGGTCAATGACGGTTGAACTGGCCGAGATCGTCAATCGCTTGCGCGCTCCTCCGAAGAGCCCTTCGGAGCTTTCCCGCAAACTGTCGAAGGCGGAGCGGACATGAGGCAGCCAGGCCTCTCCTTCAACCGTCAACGCGATGTTGCGTGCCTGGCGCAGGAACAATTGCGTGCCGAGATGTTTTTCCAGCTTGTCGATCCGTTGGCTGACAGCAGACTGGGTCACCCCCGTTTCGTCTGCTGCTGCAGTGAAACTGCCGCACCGCGCCGCAGCCTCGAAGGCCCGGATCCATTCCAGCGGGATATTGTCAAACCTGGATCGAACCATTAGCAAATCGCACCCTCAGACCGGTAATTCCTAATTTGATTTTATGGATAGATGCTTTGATCCTAGCCTTCAACCAAGGATCAACAGGACCGGACCATGTCTGACGTTTCAATTCACGAGGATGGAAAATATCTTGTCCTCAACACCGCAAGTGGCAGCCACCGTTTTCATGCCGTCTGGTTGCGCGACAATGCGGTGGACCCGGAAACACGCTCCCCGGGCAACGGCCAGCGCCTGATTGCCTTGCGCGACATTGCCCCTGACATCCGCATCAGCGCGGCGAAAGTCCATGCGGGAACACTTGTGGTTACCTTTGTCCCGGAAGACAAGACGATCGCCTACGACCTTTCATGGCTGCATGTTCATTCCTACGACAGACCGGCGGCAGACACCCTTGGCTGGACGACGCCTGATATCGAGACCTGGGACAGTCAGCTGAGCGACCGGGTCCCCTCAGCAGACTTTACCGCCGTACAGTCCAACGCAGCTGCAAAACGTGACTGGCTGGAAGAGGTCGCCCGCTTCGGCTTCGGCAAACTGACGGGTGGTCCGGTCGAGGACAAGGCCCTAATGCAGGTCGTGAAATTGTTCGGTTTTGTGCGCGAGACCAATTACGGCCGGCACTTTGAAGTGCGCACCGAGGTCAATCCGACCAATCTTGCCTATACCGGACTTGGGCTTCAGGCCCATACCGACAATCCATACCGTGATCCCGTCCCGACCATTCAGGTGCTCTATTGCCTTGAGAGTTCGGCGGCCGGGGGCGAGAACATGGTCGTGGACGGTTTTGCGGCCGCGCTGCGCCTCAAACAGGAAAACCCGGACTGGTTCGACGTGCTCAGCAGCCATTGCGCCAGGTTCGAATATGCCGGAGAAGCCGGTGTCAGGCTGCGATCCCGCAAGCCGATGATCGAGTTGGCACCGGACGGCGAACTGATCGCTGTGCGGTTCAACAACCGCTCCTCCGCGGCGATCACCGATGTTCCGTTCGAGAAGATGGAAACCTACTACGCGGCGTACCGGCGGCTGGGTGAGATCATCGACGATCCTGCGATGGAGGTCTGTTTCCGCCTGGAACCCGGCGAGTGCTTCCTTGTCGACAACACCCGCGTCCTGCACGCACGCAAGGCCTATTCCGGCACGGGAACCCGCTGGCTACAGGGCTGTTATGCCGACAAGGACGGCCTCATGTCGACCCTGGCGGCGCTGCAAACCTGCGTTCAGGAGGCTGCGGAATGAGCCAGCAGAACGGAAATGAACTGACCCGCGAGACAATCGTTGCCTTCCTCGGAGACATTTTCGAGCGGTGCGGCGATGAAGAATATCTCGGCGAGCCCGTTACCATGGCGCAGCATATGCTTCAGGGGGCGACACTTGCCGAGCGGAACGGGCTTGAGGAAGACATCATCGTCGGCGCCCTCCTCCATGATATCGGCCATTTCACGTCCGAGTTCGGCACCTTTTCGATGGATGATACGGAAGACAGGCACCACGAAGAGGCCGGGGCCGACGTGCTGAGCCGTTTCTTCCCTGATGTCATTACCGACTGCGTACGCTACCACGTCGCCGCCAAGCGCTATCTTTGCGCGACCAAACCGGACTACTTCAAGCGCCTCTCGGATGCTTCCATTCATTCGCTCAACCTTCAGGGCGGGCCGATGAATGACGAGGAAGTCCGCGAATTCGAGAAGAACCCGAACCTGAAACAGATCATTCAGGTGCGCTATCTCGACGAGGCCGGCAAGCAGCCAGACATGGAGACGCCGGACTTCTGGCACTTCGCTCCGATGGTGCAACGGATCGTTGACCGGCATCTCGGGGTCTAGAGCCAGCCTCCAGCCTTACTCAATCTGCCCGGCATACGACGCCTGACATGCCATCCGGTCCCCGCGCCCGGGCGGTTGCTGGTCTAATCGGTCAGATCAAGTTCGGTTGTCTCGCTCAGCACTTCCTTGCCGTCCCGCACCAAGGCAACTTCGCCAACATAAGTACCCGCGTCCCAGCCAGACGGTTTGGTCTTGCGGCCGGTAAAAGCGACCCATTGGGCCTTGTTCTTTTCCAGTGGCTGCCCATCCGATTGTGCAATGAGGCCATTGGGACCCGTCAGCTTCAAGACAACGCGGTCTCCCTTTTTCAGGTTGATCAGCCTGGCGAAAAAAACGAGGGCCGGCGCTCTTGCTGAAGCCGGAGGCGCCGAGGCCGTTTCCAACTCAAGCGTCCCGACCGGACCGCCGGCCAACCCGGTCTCGATGAGAGTTCCGTTTGCATGGTCCAGAAGCTCCAGCGCCGGATCCAGCCACAGGCTTGTCGCCATGGGCACTCTGGTATCCGCTCCTGCCTTGCAGGCCTGTGCGCGCCGTCGGGTTTCAGACACGGTGCCCAGAAACGGATCGACCGTTTCGCCATTGTGCCGGAGCGTCAGATGCACATGTGGAAAGGCCGCCAAGCCGGAATAACCGACTTGTCCGATCGGCTGTCCACGCTCGATCCGGTCGCCTACCGAGACAGTCACTGTGCCCTTGCGGAGGTGGCAATATTGCGTCTCCCAGCCATCGCCGTGTGAGACGACAACTCCGTTGCCGCATTCCCTGTTCTGAACAGCCTGTCGATCTTCCTTCGTGCGCACCAGCCTGTCGGCCATGTCATTGCGCAGGGCGCGAACCGTGCCCGGTGCCGCCGCCAGCACGTCTGCGGCTACCCGGGTGTTCAGGACCCTGAAATCGGTGCCTTTGTGACCATTGTAACTCGCCTGGCCGCAATCTGCGGCAAGCACCGCTTGACCGGGATCGATATCGACATAGTTCTGAACGAAACAATCGACGCCGAGGCTGCACTGCAAGGGCACTGACAATTGCAGATCCTGCGCGACCACTTGTTCCGACCACAGCAGCAAAGTTGCAACCGCAAAGATCCTATTGGGCACACGCATCACAGGAAGCCTTTTCCTCAAAGTCTGGAGCCATCAAGTAGCATTGAGTTGCAATCTGTGCAGCAATCATCAACCTAGGCGCAGTTTGATCGAAACACACTCAGGTGGAGAAATATGTTGAAGTCATGGCTGGCGGGACTGGCGGTCACCGCAATGCTGGCATTGCCGGCAGCGGCACAGGAAACCCTGCAAATACGCGACATTGAAAAAGGCACCGGCGAGGAAGCCAATGTCGGCGAAACCGTCGTGGTCCACTACACCGGCTGGCTGATGGACGGGACAAAGTTCGATTCCAGTCTCGATCGCGGCACGCCGTTTTCCTTCACGCTCGGCGAACGCCGGGTAATCCCGGGTTGGGAAAAAGGTGTTGAAGGCATGCAGGTCGGCGGCAAGCGCGAGCTGATCATTCCGCCCGACATGGCCTATGGCGCAAGAGGTGCCGGAGATGTCATTCCGCCCGACGCGACACTCAAATTCGAGATCGAACTCCTCGACGTCAAGGCAAAGAAGTTCTCGGACCTCGGCAATGATGCGCTGAAAGCGAAGCTGTCCGCCGGCACGACACTGATTGATATTCGTCGACCAGAGGAATGGAAACAGACGGGCGTCATTGCCGGCAGTCACTTGCTGACGTTCTTCGACCGGAGCGGTAATCCAAATCCGCAGTTTGGGGCCGAATTGCAGAAGTTGATCTCCGGACCCAACGACGAGGTTGTCTTCATCTGCCAGACAGGACAGCGAAGCAAACTCCTGTCTGAATATCTTTCCGGGCAGGCCGGTTTCACCAATGTTTCCAATGTTCAAGGTGGCATCGCACACTGGATCCGTGAAGGCCATCAGATCGCCGCGGCAGAGATTCCCGAAGGGTGCTGGCTCTGCTGAGCCACCAGCCCATCGAACTCACCTGTTGTCAAATCGCACCAACTCCCGCAAGTTTCCCTTTACGTAATGATCGCCAAAACAAACGGCGACTGCACCTAAAGGGAGAGCCTGATGAACGCCCCGCAGATCCTGCCCCGGGAAGAGAGCTGGACCGATCACGACTATGTCCGGCACGCCTCTGCGCAGGGCGCCGTGGTCCGGGACCGGCACGGTATTTTCATCACCTTTTCCCTGAAGCACATGCAGCAGCTGGTTGCCCCGGCCCTGACGCGCCAGATGGAAACGGAAACCATGGCGATCCAGGGCATCACGAGCGGCCCGGTCTTCGAGCTCTTCCAGAACTCCATGCTGTTTTCCAATGCCCCGGCCCATGGCAGGCGCCGGGGCCCGCTTGCCAGAAGTTTCGCCGTGCCGCTTGTCCGGCAGCTCCGGCCGAAGTTGCAACAGCTTGCCAGAGCCCTGATCGAAGACCAATTGAACAACGGAGAGATCGATTTCCGCGACCGGATTGGCGGGCAACTCGCGGCGCGAACGGTCGCCATGGTGCTGGGTGTCCCTCGCGCCGACCTGCCCATGGTCACCCGACTGGTTTACTCCGCTATCCGGGCGTTGTCCGTCAGATCCCCCCAGGTACTCGCCGAAGCGGCGGACGACCTGACTGCGCTGAACAGCTATGTTGCCGACCTGCTTGAAGATCACAAATCTGCCGGTTCCCATGACTTTTTGGGCGACTACCTGAAGCGTGCCGGCCTCACCGGGCTCGACGGCATCGAAACGCGCATGCAGATCGTGACACTGGTCCTGGCCGGGTCAGACACGACACGCGGCGCCCTGACCTCGACCCTGTCGCAGCTGATGCAGAACCGGGACCAGTGGGAGCTGCTCTGCGCCGATACCGACCGACACATCCAGGGCGCCATTTCCGAAGGGCTACGCTATGACCCCGTGATCGGGGCCCTCATCCGGGTCGCCGCCAAGGACCTGGTGTTTGAGGGCGTCGCCATTCCGGAAGGCAGCCTGATCGGCCCGCTGGTGGTCGCGGCCCTGAGGGATCCGGCTGTTTATGAGGCCCCGGACAGGTTCGACATCTCCCGGACGGACCACCCGCGCTGGCATCCCGTCTTTGGTGCCGGGGAACACAGGTGTCTTGGCGAGGCTCTGGCCCGCGCGGAATTGGAAGAAGCACTGACAGCACTTTGTCAGCTTGCTCCGAAGACGGTGCTCACCGGACCGCCACCGCAACTGCGCGGACTTGGTGCAACGCGCTCCGTCAGCGAAATGCCGTGCCGGCTGGTGGCCTAGGCGGTCCCGGCAAATCTGCTAGCGCTCCAGCGGCGGCATGCGGTTCCAGGCATCGAGTGCAGCGATCTTGTAGGCTTCTGCAAGCGTCGGATAGTTGAAGGTGTTCTCGACGAAGTATTCCAGGGTTCCGCGCAGGTTGAGCACCGCCTGACCGATATGGATCAGCTCGGTCGCCCCTTCGCCGACAATATGGCAGCCGAGCAGACGCCTGGTCTTCAAAGAGAAGATCATCTTCAGCATTCCGGTGTCGAGTCCCATGATGTGTCCGCGGGACGTCTCACGGAAACGGGCCACGCCGCATTCATAAGGGATCCCCCGTTCGCGGATCTCTTCTTCGGTCATGCCGACGGTTGAGATTTCCGGGACGGCATAAATGCCATATGGGAAATATTCCGGTGGGTCATAGGCCTTTTCACCAAGTGCATGACACGCTGCAATCCTGCCCTGTTCCATGGAGGTCGAAGCCAGGCTCGGGAAACCGATGACGTCACCGGCGGCATAGATGTGCGGGACGCTTGTGGCGAACGTCATCGGATCGACCTTGAGCCGGCCGCGATGATCGGTTTCCAGGCCGCAGGCATCAAGTGCGAGCGCCGGTGTTGCGCCCATGCGTCCGGCCGCAAACAGAACCACGTTGGAGCGCACACAGCGCCCGCCTTCCAGCGTGATTTCACATTCCCCCGGGCCGTGTTTTTCGATTTTCTCCACCTTGGCACCGAAGCGCATTGCGATGCCGCGATCGCGCAGCTGATGGGTGAAATCCGCGACCAGCTCCGTATCGAGAAAATCCAGCATGGTTTGGCGCGGTTCCACCAGGGTGACATGGACATCGAGCGCAGAAAATATCGAGGCATATTCGACACCGATCACACCGGCACCGATGACCGCGATGGAACGTGGCAACTCGTTCAGCTCCAGGATTTCGTCGCTGTCAAGCACATATTCCCCGTCGAAGGGCACATAGTCGGGCCGGAAAGGTTTGGTGCCGACTGCAATCACGAAATTGTCCGACGAGAACGTGTGGATCTCGCCCGCCTCGCCTTCCACCTCGATGCGATGCGGATCGATGAACTTGGCCTCGCCGCGAATGGTATCGACCTTGTTGCGGGCAAACTGATGCTCCAGCACCTCTACTTCGTGGTCGAGCGTGATGTGCAGACGCGCTCTGAGATCCGCGGCGGTGATGTCATCCTTGACCCGGTAGGAGCGGCCGTAAAAGCCGCGTTCGCGCCAGCCCGTCAGGTTCAGCACCGTTTCCCGCAAGGTCTTGGACGGGATTGTACCGGTGTGGACGGATACGCCACCGACACGGCGGCCACGTTCGACAACCAACACCTTGCGGTCGAATTTTGCCGCCTGGATCGCCGCTCGCCGGCCTGCCGGCCCGCTGCCGATCACGATCAGTTCGTAATGTTCCATCCGCCCCTCACTGCCACCTGTCCGCAGGACCATGCCCCAACCAACCGCGCTTCAAGCTCTGAAATGCGTCCTTTGGTGTTGCTGCTGCGCAAAGACGGCATCTTGCTCAATGGGTCAAGCATTTCACCACAAAAGGCGTGGATGGACCGCCCAAAGGCGCATGGTTTTCCGCAAATGACGCGCTAGACTGGCGCGCAAAGAAACAACAAACAGAAAGTGTGCTCGTGAACCAACGCCTTGGAGCATTGTTCGCGCTCGGCATGAGCCTGATGACGGCCGGAGCTGCAACCGCCCAGACGCTGACCTTTGCCGCCGACGAATGGTGCCCGGTCAATTGCGCACCAGGATCGGAAAAGCCCGGCTACATGGTCGAAATCGCCGAAGCGATCCTGGAACCGCTCGGCTATCAGGTCGACTATCAGCAGATCACCTGGGCCCGCGCGCTGCTGATGACCCGGAAGGGCCAATATGACGGTGTTTATGCCGGCACGCCTGAGGAAGCGACTGGCTTTGTCTTCCCGAGCGAACCGCAGGGGCGCTATACAATCGGGCTTTTTGTGCGCAAGGACGATCCGTGGCGCTACGATGAGGCGAGTTCCCTCAAGGGCAAGGAAGTCGGCCTGATCATCAACTATGCCTATGGGGACGACATCGAATTGCAGATGGAGCGGTTTGCCGAACGGCGCTATGCGGGCGGTGCAAAGGCTCTTGAGCAGAACATCAGGACGCTTCTTGCCGGCCATCTGGACATGATTGTCGAAGACGTGAACTCCTTCGCTTACAAGGCAACGGAATTGGGGATAGGCGATCAGTTCCGGCTCGAAAAAACCTTTACTGAAGACAATCTCTATCTCGCCCTGTCGCCTGCAAAGGCCCATTCACACGACATCGCCAGGGCGCTTGGCGACGGTATGAAACGACTTCGCAAGTCCGGAGAACTTCAGTCAATCATGGAAAATTACGGCCTGCAGGATTGGGTACAGGTTCATGCAAGCGAAGAGACCGTGATTGACTGACGCTCACCGTCGGTATCGCAGTTGCCAAAAACAAACCCATTGCCAACCTCATCCCCTTCCGTTAAGGCTCTTGTCCATGAAGATGATCTTGAAAGCAGCATGGTGGTGGCGCGGCGCGAAATAGGCGGCCAGCGATCAGTCATGCTCTGAACGGATCAAAGATTTTACCAAAGGCCGCCGCGGGATACCGCTGGCGGCCTTGGTGCATTATAAGGCCGCCAGAAGCTCCAAGGCAGCCACCAGAACGGGACACAACACCATGCCGGCCCTGGCAGACCAGACCTTTGAAACACCGAGCGGGATCACGATCCTGCGGACCTCACGCCCCTCCGATTACGAAGCGGGCACGTCCGAATGGATCGACCGTCTCGACGCCGAGCTCGGCGCGGTGCTGTCGTCTTCCTATGAATATCCGGGCCGCTATACCCGTTGGGACATGGCGCTCGTCAACCCGCCGCTGGTGCTGGAAGCCGCTGACCGCCGGGTGGAGATCCGCGCACTCAACGACCGCGGCAAGGTCATCCTGCCCGCGGTGGCCCAGACGCTGAAATCTCATCCCGATGTGGCCAGCTTCGAGGCCGATGACAGCCGCATTGACCTGACGGTGAAAGTGCCTGACAGGCTGTTCAACGAAGAGGAGCGCTCGCGCCAGCCGTCGACTTTCTCCATCGTCCGCGCGATGAAGGAGATGTTCGCCTGCGACGACGATCAGCTCGGCCTCTATGGTGCCTTCGGCTATGACGTTGCCTTCCAGTTCGAACCGATTGACCTGAAGCTCGACCGTCCCGGCGACCAGCGTGACGTGGTGCTGTTTCTGCCCGACGAAATACTGATCGTCGATCACCACGGCAAGCGCGCCTACGTGCTGGAATACGATTTTGTCGTCGGCGGCCGCACCACGAAGGGACTGGAGCGGACCGGCGAGAAACACCAGTACACGCCGGCAAACCGTGACCCGGGGCGTGGCGATCACGAACCCGGCGAATATGCCAAGCTGGTGCACAAGGCCAAGGACTATTTCCGCCGTGGCGACCTGTTCGAAACCGTGCCTGGCCAGACCTTCTACGAGCCTTGTGCCAATCCGCCGTCTGCCGTCTCCCGGCGCCTCGCCCAGATCAACCCCTCCCCCTATTCGTTCTTTTTCAATCTCGGCAATGCCGAATATCTCGTCGGCGCCTCGCCGGAAATGTATGTCCGGGTGACCGGCGGCCGCCGGGTCGAGACCTGCCCGATCTCCGGCACGATCCGGCGCGGCAAAAACGCAATCGAAGACGAAGCCCAGATCCGCAAGCTTCTGAACTCCGCCAAGGACGAGGCGGAACTGACCATGTGTTCCGACGTCGACCGCAACGACAAGAGCCGCGTCTGCGTGCCCGGCTCGGTCAAGGTGATCGGCCGCCGTCAGATCGAGATGTATTCGCGGCTGATCCATACTGTGGACCATATCGAGGGCATCCTGCGTGAAGACATGGATGCGCTTGACGCGTTCCTGTCGCACACCTGGGCCGTGACCGTCACCGGCGCTCCGAAACGCTGGGCGATGCAATTCATCGAGGACCACGAAAAGTCGCCACGGGCCTGGTATGGCGGCGCGATCGGCGCCGTGTTGTTCAACGGCGACATGAACACCGGCCTGACGCTTCGAACTGTCCGCATCAAGGATGGCCTGGCGCAGATCCGGGCCGGCGCGACCCTGCTCTATGACAGTGTGCCGGAAGACGAGGAAGCCGAGACGGAGCTGAAGGCGGAAGCGATGCGCGCGGCCGTCCGCGAAGCCGGTCTGGCGACAAGGACAACGGAACAGGCTGAGGTCAAAAAGCCCGGTGAAGGCCTGAAGATCCTGCTGGTCGATCACGAAGACAGTTTCGTGCACACCTTGGCGAACTATTTCCGTCAGACCGGGGCCGACGTCGTCACCTACCGCACACCCGTTGCGGATCATGTCTTCCATGACGTCAATCCGGACCTTGTCGTCCTGTCGCCCGGACCGGGCAATCCGAAGGATTTCGATTGTGCGGCCACCATTGGCAGAGCCCGCTCCAGGGCGCTGCCCATCTTTGGTGTCTGCCTCGGATTGCAGGCACTCGGGGAGTATTTCGGCGCGGAACTCGGACAGCTGGATGTGCCGATGCATGGCAAGCCGTCACCGGTTTCCGTCTCCGGCAATTCGGTGTTGTTCGAAGGTCTGAACGCTCCGGTCATCGTCGGCCGTTACCACTCGCTCTACGCCAAGCGGGACAGCCTGCCTGCCGATCTCCGCGTGACCGCGGAAACGGAAGACGGGGTCGTGATGGGCTTTGAACACCAGAAGGAGCCGATCGCTGCGGTTCAGTTCCACCCCGAATCGATCATGTCGCTGGATCAGGACGCCGGTCACAAGATCATCGAGAACGTTGTTAGCCGGCTGGTCTCCGCCAAGGAACGCCAGCCTGCCGAAGCCTTGTGATTTTTGTCACGGTTAAATCTGAGAAATAGGGTATAGCTCCTCTCAGTTTTCTGAAGGAGCTTTCCCTTGCATATTTTGCTTGCCGTCATTGCCATTGCCGGCGCCGCCGCTTTCTGGATCTATCGCATTCGCGTCGCTGCCGACAGCACACGTGTCGTCCTGGAAGCCGCACAGGACGTCAAGGCCGCCGCTCGCCGTTTCGGCTTTCGAACCCGCGCCAACCAGCACCCGAGTGAAGGTGTGGACGACCCGCGCGTGACGGGAGCTGCGCTTCTCGTGCTCGTCGCCGAGACCGATGGCGGGATTTCCAAGGCCGAACAGGATGCCATCCTGGATCAGCTGACGACTGTCTTCGGAATGTCCTTCCGGGAGGCGGAAGAACTGTTTCTCTTCGCAAAGTGGCTCGCCAACCAGAGCTCCAACCCGGACGACATGATCCGCAGGCTGATCAAACGCACGGTGGCTCTTGGCGGTCGCGACACGCTGCCCGACATGATCGGCATGGTCACTGCTGTCGGCAAAGCCGATACGGGCACCCTGACGGACGACACCCAGCAGATTATCGAACGGTTGAAACAGTTGAGCGCCTGACCCTGATTTGACGTTACGGCAAGTATATGGAACTGGCTCCGTAGAGCCGGCGGGTTTCTGCCGCAGATGTGCTTGTGATTTCAATTCTTTCAAAAGAAAGTTGATTAACAGACTGCAACAGAGTTCTATGGAAATACGCAGTCGGATTTAGCCGGTTTTCACCGGCGACCAGTATTGTTGTTGAATCCTGCTGATCGAATCTGGGGAGACATGATGGCCGAATGCGCCTTCTGGAAGCTGTCACGAGCGCTTCGTTCGTGGGCGACTGCCATTGGTGTTGCCGTCAAGCTGGCAGCCACAGCACTTGTGCTCATGCCGGTTCCGGCCGCTTCTCAGGAAAGCGGCTCCATGCAGAACCATGTGCTGGCCATCGGAACCTGTCCGCCCTGGCACGTGCCGTCGGTTGAAGTTTGCATGAACAGTCTGAAAAAGGTGCTGTCCGCCCTGTCGCCGCGTCTCGACGCCGGTCCCGAGCACCAGCATCTGCTAGTCAACGAGGGAGCAAGCGCCTCCGCCCTGAAACTCAAGGCGACCGAGCTGTCCAACCAGCTCAACGAAGATGACCGGTTGATCATCTACGCAAACGTGCCGCTGGGCCTCGCCGAGACGGCAAACCCCGACGACGCAAAAGGCTACGTTCTGGAACTTTGGGCTGCCGAGGAACCTGAAGGAACATTGAAAGCCGTCAGCGACGGCACCTGGATGTCTGCCTCTGCCTTTGCGGCCCTGCTGCATACGATCCCGGCTGGTGAGGTCATCCTGATCCTGGACACAAACAACCCGCATGCGGTCGATATCGGGCTTCTGGCGACGCATAATGTCGACCACAAGGATCGCCCGGAAGCCCTGGTGATTTCATCCGGACCCGGACAGGCTGCCAACTATTCGGCGGACCGGACCATTTCACTCTTTGCCAAACACCTGTCGCATGCACTTGAAGAGACGGACGGGTCGCTGCTGGACGTCATGACGGTCGCCGCCGGCGGCACACGGCAGTCCGCCATTCCGATCTGCGCCGACCTCATGGGCACGCTTGCCCAGGAAGACACTCAGGCCCCAGATTGTGCTCAGGTCCCCGAGATTCACGATCCCGACGCGCTCATGAGCCGAACAATGCTGCTGCCGCTGTCTGAGTCAGATCTTCAGAATTGAGCTCTGCACTCCGCAGTGCCCGGGAGGCAAAATCAGCCCGAGACGCCCGCGCTGGCCCGGCATCCGTCCAGCGAGGCGAGTTTAACGTCGCTCTCCGAACGGCTTTCCGCGACACGTTCTGCCGGAAGCCCCTGAAGGCGGGTCAACAACCAGTCGAAATCTCCCTCCTCCACGCGCACTGAATCCACGAAACGCTCGGGATCGACGGGCTCAATGCCGTTTTCGCCCAACTCGCCGATCACAAAACGGAACGCGTAGCCGGGCGTCAGGCCCATGCGCAGATCGGACAGGACAAGCTTGCCGTCGATCAGGTCCGAGCGGAAATAGCCGCGGCTGAACCAGTCCAGTTTTTGATAGGCTTCGCTTCGCTCCAGACACGCGGAAAGATCCGGGTTCCGGGGATGCTCATAGATCTCGGCAGGCTGGTCTCCATCGAAGAGCGACACGTAGAGGTTCCGGTACCGGTCCTGGTCGAGACCGATCACCTTCCAGAGGGTGATATTGAATGGCGCGGCAATCGCATAGACCTGCTCCGGCTGTCCGCCATTGCCCGCAAACATGTCCCGCGCCTTCCATTCGACATACTGCTGGATCGCGATGGAGAGCAGCATGTAGCTGCTCGTGACGATCAAGGCGCCCTTTGTCCAGCGCCCCAGGCGTTCCGACCATGTGCCCCGGCAAAGCGCCCAGATGACCACCCCAAGAAGTGGCAGTGTGTAGATGGGATCGATGATGAATACGGAGCCCACGCCGACGGGATCGGGATAGATTGGCCAGAAGATGCGTGTGCCATAGACCGTCATGGCGTCGATCATGGCGTGGGTGACAAAAACAAGATAGACGGCCAGGTAGGTCAGGACACGCTCATCCCGCAACGCCTTGAAAAGGCGAACAAGTCCCTCACCGATCACGGGTGCGGCCAGGGCATGCACAAAGATCGAATGGCTCCAGCCCCGGTGATAGACGAAGCTGTCGATCGGATCGTCAAACGGCAGAAAAACATCCAGATCCGGCAAGGTGCCAAGCGCACCACCGACAAGAGCAGCCTTGCGCGGGCCGATTTTCTTGCCAAGAAGTGCGGTGGAAACAGCGGCGCCAAGAACAAATTGCGTGAGTGAGTCCATGAAGGGTCCGGTCAAAGGCCAAGAGAAAGATTAGCCGGATATGTGCGGTAGCTTCCCCGGTCTGACAATGCCTGCAACAAAAAAAGGCGGGTTGGACACCCGCCTTTCTGGCTGAAACGACCTTTCAGGCCTTAATCGACTTCGCGCACCGCTCCCTTGGCAGCACTGGTGGTCAGCTTGGCATAAGCACGCAGCGCCTTGGAGACCTTGCGCTTGCGTTGCTCAAGCGGCTTCCAGGCCACCTCGCCTTTGGCCTCCATCGCCGCACGGCGTGTCGCAAGCTCCTCGTCGGTCAGGTCGACCTTGAGCACGCGGTTCGGAATGTCGATAACGATCGTATCGCCTTCCTCGACCAGACCGATGGCGCCACCTTCGGCAGCTTCCGGGGACATGTGCCCGATGGAAAGGCCTGATGTGCCGCCGGAGAAACGTCCGTCGGTGATCAAGGCGCAATCCTTGCCGAGGCCTTTCGATTTCAGATAGCTGGTCGGATAGAGCATTTCCTGCATGCCCGGTCCGCCGCGCGGTCCTTCATAGCGGATCAGCACGACATCGCCGGCTTTCACCTTGTTGGTCAGGATCGCCGAAACGGCACTGTCCTGACTTTCAAAGATCCGCGCCGGTCCGGAGAATTTCAGGATGCTGTCGTCGACACCGGCGGTCTTTACCACGCAGCCGTCTTCCGCGATGTTGCCGTAAAGAACAGCCAGCCCGCCGTCCTTGCTGTAGGCATGGTCGAGATCGCGAATGACGCCGGACTTGCGGTCGACGTCGAGCTCGTCCCAACGGCGTTCCTGGCTGAAAGCCACCTGGGTGGGAACACCGCCGGGCGCCGCCCGGAAAAAGTCATGCACGCTTTCCGAATTCGTCTGGGTGACGTCCCAGCGCGCCAAGGCGTCCTTCATGGTCGCGGCATGAACGGTTGGCACGTCGGAATGAAGCAGACCGGCCCGGTCAAGTTCCCCCAGAATGCCCATGATGCCCCCTGCGCGGTGCACATCCTCCATGTGGATGTTTTCGACCGCGGGCGCGACCTTGCACAGGACCGGGACTTTCCGGGACAGGCGGTCGATATCGTCCATGGTGAAGCCGATTTCGCCCTCATAAGACGCGGCCAGCAGATGCAGGATGGTGTTGGTGGAGCCGCCCATGGAAATATCCAGGCTCATGGCATTTTCAAAGGCCTTGAAGCTGGCAATGTTGCGCGGCAGCACACTCTCGTCATCCTGCTCGTAATAGCGCCGAGCCAGGTCGACAATCAGATGGCCGGCCTCGACAAAGAGCCGGCGGCGGTCCGCGTGGGTCGCAAGTGTCGAACCGTTGCCCGGCAAGGACAGGCCAAGGGCTTCGGTCAGGCAGTTCATGGAATTGGCGGTGAACATGCCGGAACAGGAGCCGCAGGTCGGGCAGGCATTCTGTTCCATCGCCAGCACGTCGGCATCGGACATGCTGTCATCGGCGGCAGCGACCATGGCATCCACCAGGTCGATCGCTTTTTCGACACCGTTTTCAAGGACGACCTTGCCGGCTTCCATCGGGCCACCGGAAACGAACACGACCGGAATGTTCAGCCGCATGGCGGCGTTGAGCATGCCGGGCGTGATCTTGTCGCAATTGGAAATGCAGACGATCGCGTCGGCGCAATGGCCGTTGACCATGTATTCCACCGCATCGGAAATGACCTCGCGCGACGGCAGCGAATAGAGCATGCCGTCATGGCCCATGGCGATGCCGTCATCAACGGCGATTGTGTTGAATTCCTTGGCGACACCACCAGCTTTTTCGACTTCGCGGGCAACCAGCTGGCCAAGATCCTTCAGATGGACGTGACCCGGTACAAACTGCGTGAAGGAGTTGGCAATCGCGATGATCGGCTTGCCGAAGTCGTCATCCTTCATGCCGGTTGCGCGCCACAGGCCACGGGCACCGGCCATATTGCGGCCATGGGTGGAGGTTCTGGAACGATACGGAGGCATTGTTTCTCTCTCTGGATGCGCCCCTGCCCTCCCCGATGGTTCGCACGCGACCGAGCGGACAGGTATCAGCGCCCTGGTTACCTTGATGCGGGTTTGGCAGTTTTTTCCGGAGAGCGAAAGGCCGGATCGTGAAAAAAGAGTACGCTGCGGTACGGCTCCCCCGAGGACAGCCCACGCAGGTCCGAAGCGCCCCTCACGGCACCGAACCGTGTGCCCGCAAACCGGACTTTCTGGCCCAGAAGGCACGGTTTCCGGAAACCGGAGCATTGCGAGGATTCCGGTCGAGAACAAGGAAATCGCCCACTCCAGCAACTGAAGTGCTGACGTGCTTTCCACATGGCGTCTGGAGTGATTTCATTCGCTCAAAAGGACACGGGACGCTGCAAACCGGCGCGGCTTTGCAGCGTCCCATCTGTTGCGCGAACGAGAGGGCCTTAAGCGACCAGGTCGGCGTCCGCAGGCTGGCCGTTGAAGACAATCTCGTCATTGTCGTAGGTGACGTCGAAATTGTCGGCGCTCCAGTCAACAACGACATCATCGCCCAGTCTAGCCGCTGCAAAGCCGGCTTCCTGGGCCTGACCGGTGGCCGGCACAACCCTGTCGGTTGGCAACAAGGCTATGTTGTCCAGATAAGCGCCATCGAAATTGTTCTGGGACGCAATCTCGCGGAACGCCAGCCTGTCGTCGCCGCCGGTGCCCACGACTTCGAAATTGAAACTCTCACCGCTCGAGGGAGAAACGAGCGCGACGACCTCATCGTTCCAAAGCACCTCGAAATCGGACGTCCCGGCAACGGCCCTGACGACATCGAAATTCAGATCATAAACACGGCCTTCCGAAGTCCGGACATCCTGATAGATCATGTCGGAAACCCCACGGGCATCCAGGTCCAGCGCCTGGGTTCCATCATAGGTGACCTGTTCAAGGTAGTTTTCGCTCGCATTCTGCCATCCAGGCACTTCGCCATTGGCGTAACCTTGCCAGTAGGTGCCGGACGTCATCGGAAGCGCTTCGAGATCACCGTTGACGATCAGGTCGGTTTCGACCCCGGTGCC
Source organism: Labrenzia sp. VG12 (assembly GCF_002237595.1). Classification (NCBI taxonomy): domain Bacteria; kingdom Pseudomonadati; phylum Pseudomonadota; class Alphaproteobacteria; order Hyphomicrobiales; family Stappiaceae; genus Labrenzia; species Labrenzia sp. VG12. The sequence goes on along the minus strand of NZ_CP022529.1, from coordinate 792,163 downwards.
GGTGACCTCGAAGGTCTGACGGGCAAAGCCCGGTCCGGACCAGTCCAATTCCATCGTCGCTAGGCCACCTTTCTCGAAGTAAAGCGCCTGGAAATCATGCGTCCCGGCGTCCAGGTAAAGGTCCACGGAGACCTCTCTGGCCGCATGCAGCCCGTCATTGTCGATAACGGTCAGTCTGTCGATCGACAGGTTCGAGCCGTCATCGGAGTTGAGATAGAAGGTGTAAACACCTGCCTCGGCAACCACGAACTCACCGGTGTAGCGTGCAGCGAAATAGTCCGACCTGCCGCCTTCATAAAAGGCGCCGTCCGTGGCTTCCTCGATGCTTTTCATCGTTTCCGTGTGAACCGGAGAGGCCCCTGAGAAATCGATGTCGGAGAGCCGGTTGGCATCAGCATCGAAGTATTCTGCCCTGATCTGCCCCAGGACGGGCGGCAGCGGCGTCACCATCGCCGGCCCCGTGGCATCGAAGGTTTGACGGGAAAAGCCCGGTCCGGACCAATCCAGCTCCATCGTCGCATGGCCGGCCTTCTCGAAATAAAGCGCCTGAAGCTCATGTGTCCCGGCCTCCAGATAGAGGTCAACGGAGACCTCCCTCGCCGCATGCAAGCCGTCGTTCTTTATGACGACCATGCCGTCGATGGACAGATTGGAGCCGTCGTCGGAGTTCAGATAGAAGGTAAAAACGCCCGCCTCGGCAACCTCGAAACCACCGGTATACCGTGCGGCAAAATAGTCGGACCTGCCACCTTCATAGAAGGCGCCGTCGGTGGATTCATCGATGCTTGTCATCGTTTCCGTATGGACGGCAGCCGACGCCGAGAAATCGATGTCGAAAAGCCTGTTGGCATCAGCATCGAAGTATTCTGCCGTGATCTGCCCCAGGACGGGCGGCAGCGGCGTCACCATTGCCGGCCCCGTGGCATCGAAGGTTTGACGGGAAAAGCCCGGCCCGGACCAATCCAGCTCCATGGTTGCGTGGCCGGCCTTCTCGAAATAGAGCGCCTGAAGCTCATGTGTCCCGGCCTCCAGATAGAGGTCAACGGAGACCTCCCTCGCCGCATGCAAGCCGTCGTTCTTTATGACGACCATGCCGTCGATGGACAGATTGGAGCCGTCGTCGGAGTTCAGATAGAAGGTATAAACACCCGCCTCGGCAACCTCGAAACCACCGGAATACCGTGCGGCAAAATAGTCGGACCTGCCGCCTTCATAGAAGGCGCCATCGGTGGATTCATCGATGCTTGTCATCGTTTCCGTATGGACGGCAGCCGACGCCGAAAAATCGATGTCGAAAAGCCTGTTGGCGTCCGCATTGAAGTATTCGGCCGTGATCTGACCCGTGGTGGGTGGATTCGGGTTCGGCGTGACCGAAGTCGGTCCCGTCACATCGAAGATTTGACGGGAGAAACCGGGTCCGGACCAGTCGAGTTCCATTGTCGCAAGGCCGGCCTTTTCGAAATAGAGCGCCTGGAAATCGTGTGTGCCGGCGTCCAGATAGAGGTCCACGGAGACCTCCCTGGCTGCGTGCAGCCCGTCATTGTCGATTACGGTCAGACCGTCGATCGAGAGGTTGGAGCCGTCGTCGGAGTTGAGATAAAAAGTGTAGACCCCTGCCTCGACGACCTTGAAGCTGCCGGTATACCGCGCTGCAAAATAGTCGGACCTGCCGCCTTCATAGAAGGCGCCGTCGGTCGTTTCCTCGATGCTTGTCATCGTTTCGGTATGAATCGGCGACGCCCCTGCAAAATCGATGTCTGACAGCCTGTTGGCGTCAACATTAAAGTATTCGGCCGTAATCTGTTCCTTGACCTCACCGCCGTCCGGGTCAACGACAAGCGCAACGTTGTCGAGCAGCCCTCCAACGGTGTCGGTGTCGGCTTGTCTCGCCCGGAAGCCAACGGTGTTTTCGCCTGCAAGACCCACGACGGAAAAATCGTACTGCCTTGAAACATCATCCTGCGGCGTGATGGTCGCGATCACTTCGCCGTTCCACAACACTTCCAGTTCGGAAGATGCAACATGTCCGGGGCGACCGCTGTAGTCGAACGACAGCTGGTAGGATTTGCCAGCTTCGAGGGTCACGGACTGTGAGATCACGCCGAGCGAGTCATCGACTTCGATGAAGGTGTTTCCGTCCGTAGCGGCGACGCCATTGTGTCCGTCGCGCCAGAGTTCGACCCCTTGCTTGGTGAATTCCCAGCCATGGACATAGGTGCGCGTTTCCCAGGTCTCGACAACTCCGGCAACCTCGAAGCTTCCATTGTCGAGCAGATTGTCCGGATTGAGATTGCCACCGGTATCGAACACCGGATTGACATTGATCATCGGCGCGACCGAAGGCACGCCTTCGTTGTTCCAGGCAAACAACATCCAGGCACCAGCCAACACACCATCGGCCAGCTCGGGCATGGTGACCTGTAGCGTGTTGCCTTCTCCCATGGTGAACTCGAGTTCGACCATACGGGTCCCCATGTTGAGCGCATGAGTGGCCGCACCGTTCTGCACCAGGGTAAGACGCTGAATATCCGAAGCGGTATCAACCGTGACGGAGAATGTTTCCCCCGGGTCCACGTCTTCCGGGGCATCGGTGACCAGCGGCCTGTCCGCCAGATTGCCGTTGTCGTCATAAAGGTAGGGAGGACGGTACACCTGGCCGTCGAGATAATTGTTCTCAGCCATTCCGGCCGAGCCCCCACCGAGCGACAAAAGGGTGCCGTCGTTCAGAAGGACCGATGCGGAATGGTAGAGGCGTGGATTGTCCTCATCGACCGTATAGGTCAGTGAATTGTCGTCCGGGTTCCAGATGACAGCCGTATGATCCGCGCCCGCTTCCGTGTTGCCATTGCTGGTCCCGCCGTTGATCAGCACGGTCCCGTCCGCAAGGGTGGTCATGTTGGACCAGTTGCGTTCCTGGGACAGTGTCCCGACGCGGGTGAAACTCGGCTGATCCCCGTTGATGTCCATTGACCAGAGGCCGGTCTGGGCATCCTGGACAAGCACCTTGCCAGCTTCGTACATCACCGCTGGTGCATCCCAGGCAATGCTGAACGGCACGGAGCCGATTTGAGTCAGGGACCCGTTTCCGTCCACGTTGAGCTTCATGACCTCAACTTCGGAATCGGTCCCGCGTCCGGTGGCCATGTAAACGATGTCGCCTTCGTCATTGACGAACGCTCGCGGATACGAGGAGCTTCTTCCGATTTCGCCGTCAACGGCACCCGTCAGCGTCGTCCATCCTTCTCCATAGGTATAGATTTCCGGTGTGGAAACGCCTCTGCCGTTTATGTCCGAGCCGCCCAACATGACCATTCTGCCGTCCGGAAGGCTGACCATGGTCGGATACCAGCGTTGAAAGGCCATGTCGCCGTCAGGAGCCGGATAGAGTTCTCCGGTGTCCATGTCCAAAATATTGACATCGGCCACACCCTTGTTGACCGATCCCAGCGGTCTCGCGTCACCACCGGCAATCAGGATCTTGTTCGTGCCGGGAATGATCATCGCCGCTGAGCAGAAGATGTCCGTCGGCGTGGTGTTTTCCAGCGTCTGATGCTGCCCGGTCTTGGGATCGTAGATATCGTAGATGAATTGCCCGCCCTGCATGCCTCGGTCATCTGTCCCGAAGGTCAGCACACGACCGTCGTCCATCACGATCGCATGCAGACCGATGAGCGGCCATTGCTGCAGGTCGGTCCATTCACCATTGATATTGGCATCCATAAAACGGTCTCCCACGACGGTCCCAAATCGAAACACCTCTCTCAAGGTTCTGTGTCGTTTTGGGATGCATGTATTTTGAGTTGCTTCTGCCGAGCAGTGTTAGCAACTGGCGTGCCAGTTCTGCCCTCCGACAACTTTAGGGAAGCTCGGTGCTATACGGTTTTTTATGAAATCATCCGGATAATCCCCAATGAATGAGGGATGATTTCATGCAGCTCACCCACCTCAACAGGTCGCTGATCATTTTTTCCGTACTGTCCAATTTCCTGATGCTTGCAGCTCCGCTGCACATGATGCAGGTCTACAACCGTGTCCTGGTCTCCGGCAGCCAAAGCACGCTGTTTTACATTACCCTAATTGCAATCGCTGCCTTTGCGTTGTTCGGGGCGTGTGAAACGATCCGTTCCCGAATTGCACAACGCCAGTCCGCCAGATATGTCGTGGAACGGGCCGAGACGCTTTTTTCTGCGTGTTCCGACACGCCAGACAAGACCAGAACCAACGAAATACTCAGGCACTTCAATACGACCAAACAGTTTCTGGCGAGCAAGTCCCATATCGGACTTTACGACCTGCCGTTTGCGCCCCTGTTTCTGCTGCTGCTGTTCGCCGTTCATTATCAGATCGGGTTGCTCACCCTGGTTGGCGCCGGAATTCTCGTGGCACTGGCCCTTACCAACAAGTCCCTCAGCGAGGAGGAGCAGAGCAGATCCTCCGAAGCAAACTCGAACGCGATCAGCTTTGCCTCAACGATCTTGTCCAGAGGCGAAGACATCAAGTCCATGGGGCTGATGCCCACACTTGTCGAGCGCTGGGGCGGCATGACCCAGAAGGCACTGAACGCGCAGGAGAACGCGACACGGACGACCGCACGCATTCACGGCATCAGCCGAGCAACCCGCCAGATCCTGCAGATCCTCATTATGGCCTGGGGCGCTTTCCTCGTGCTGGGAGGCGACTTGTCCGGTGGCCTGATCTTTGCCGCCTCGATGATTTCCGGCCGCGCCTTGCAGCCCATCGAACAGGTGATTGGCGGATGGGAAAGCATTGTTCGCGCCGGCAAGGCCTCACGGGAAGTGGAAGACTTTCTCGAACACCACGGCCAGCCCGTGCTGCCGATACAGCAACCGGAGCCAACCGGGCGGCTGAGCGTTGAAAACGTCTCGGTATATGCTGGCGAGGCCAAGCTTCTCGATGACTTGTCCTTCACCCTGCAATCCGGTGAATTTCTTGGCGTGGTGGGCCCATCCGGCGCCGGCAAATCGACCCTTGCGCGTGTTCTGGCCGGAGCCATCCATCCGACCGAAGGCCGCGTCATGCTGGATGGATGCGACAGACGCAACTGGCCGGAGAACCAGTGGGGGCAATATGTGGGGTATGTGGGTCAGGATCTGCAGCTGTTCCCGGTCACCATAGCTGAAAACATCGCCAGGATGGCAATCGAACCCGATGAAACCCGCGTCGTCGAAGCCGCTCAGGCGACCGGCGTTCATGAGCTCATCAACAGTTTTCCGGACGGCTACATGAGCCAGATTTCCGGCTCCGGCATTCGACTGTCCGGCGGACAGGTTCAGCGGATCGCCCTGGCACGTGCAATCTACACGAAACCTGCCCTGCTTATCCTGGATGAAGCCAACGCCCATCTCGACCTGGCCGGAGAGGAGCGCCTGGTTTCAATTCTGCAGACCCTCAAGACCCAGGGTGTCACCATTGTCTCGATCAGCCAGCGGGGACATCTGAACCAGCTCGCCGACAAGGTCATCTCCCTGAAAGAGGGACGCTGCACCGCCATGCACCTCAATCGCCCGACCGACCTTCAGTCGCAGGCGTCACGAGGAGATAGGCGGGACGCAAAAGCAGCCACCCTGCCGGCACAATCGCTTGCCAAGGCCGCAGGTACGTAATGCAGCTCACATTCCCGGCTGAGACCCTGCTTTTCAAAGACAGAAACACCGGCCATCGCGACACGGCGGGCGGTGGCACCTGGCAAAAGCGCGTCAGGACCGACGAGACAGATATCGTAAGGTATGGATACCGTCTGGTTGGCGGTACGCTCTGCGTGTTTCTTGTCTGGAGCGTCGTTTTCCCGATCAGCTCGGCGGTTGTCGCCCCCGGGACACTTGTTTCCAATGGCCGCAACCAGGTCCTTCAACACCCTGCGGGCGGGGTCGTTGAGGAAATCACCGCCTCCAACGGCTCGTTCCTCAAGAAGGGCGATGTCATCTTGCGCATCGACACCACGCCAGCAAAGTCAGAACTCGCAAAACATGAATCCCGGCAGGCCCTGCTGGTCGCTCAAAAGCTGCGCTACACCAAGATGCGCGACGTCGACACCAGTTCGACCAAAATGGGAGGGTTGGCTCTGCGCGGCGTCAGCACGCCATTGCAAGAAGACGGGGCCCAGGTTCGTGTCGACAATGGTCCGGAAATTCTGACGGAACAGATGGCAGCGTTCGATGCCGAATACCGTCAGCTCGAAAGTGAAATTTCGGCGCTGAAAAACCGCGAAGCTGGGTTGAGGGACGAACTTCTCAGTCTGCAGAACCAGAAATCGGTCAAGTCGCAGAAAGTCAGTCTGCTCGAGGAGGAAATCGAGCGGACTGCCCCTCTTGTCAAGCAGGGATACATTTCGCGCACGCGGCACAACGACAGGAAAGCTTCCCTCTTTGAGGAAAAAAGCCGAGTTCTGGAAGTGGAAGCGCGCGTATCCACGCTGAAGGCCCAAATCGCAGAAACCAGGGATCGACTGAACACGCTCATATCCGAACGGCGTGCCGAAAACGCCGAAGAACTGTCCTCTGTCCTGGCCGAACTTGCGGCTGTCAACGAACAGATCAATGTCGCGAAGGCGGCGCTGAACCAGACAACCATTCGTTCTCCCGTCGACGGCACCCTGGTGGATCTTGCGACAAATACCGTCGGAGGCGTCATCGAACCCGGCGAGCCGATCGGCGAAGTCGTTCCTTCCGAAGGCGGGATCATTGTCGAGGCCCGGGTGAACCCGACGAATATTGGCGATATCAAACCGGGGCAGACGACGAAAATCGTCATCTCTGCGCTGCAACATGTTCACCCCGATCCGCTCGCCGGAGTGGTGACCTATGTCGCGGCGGATTCACGGACGGACGAGCTGACCGGTCAACCTTATGTCGAAGTGCATATCGAACTCGATTCCGATGAGGAAACCCCCATTCCAATTCGGCCGGGCATGTTGTCGGAAGTCTATGTCAACACGGGCAGCCGCAGTCTGTTTGCCTATCTCGTGCAGCCACTGACCGAAAGCTTTTCATCCGCCTTCCGGGAAAGATAGGCGGTCCTTTCTGTCGCTATCTTGGCAGCTTCTGGAGCGGCATGGCCACATGCCGATCCGATGATCAGCTGAAAGGCAAACAGTCAGGGGAATAAAATCTCAGGACAAACTGGACGATCGCGATCCTTGTGCAAAGACTAAGATGAAATCATCTCATTGATGAATTTCAATCTGGCTTGTGTACGAGGCATAGGCAAGTCAATGCACGTTGCATCAGAATCTGTATCGCCGCAGTCGGAGTTTGGCTTTTTTCTTTCGCTATTCTCATGCCATCGCAAATATGCGGATTGAGAAAACCAAATCAATTTATCTGATAGATTCAAGTTACCAAACTTACCTGCGTGGGCGATCCATGTGTCTTTGTATTCCCCCATCTGCGAATCCTTGATCTGCTGTTCAAAACCGACAGGTATACCTTTGATTGAATAATCTTCTCCATGCGCCCCAAGAGAAACACAGCCACGTTCAGGAAGTAAAGGTAGCCAATATACGATCACCGGCTGGATAGTGTAACCTTTTAAATATTCGCGAAGATGCGAATTTGTTGGAAGCGTTAGAACTTTAGCCAAGCTTGGATTTATGTTGTCTGCGTGATTTTTTTCCTTGGGCCGGTGTTCCCACACGTTCTTGGCCACCTTTTTAATTGAGTTTTCTTTCAAATTAAAACTACGTCCTCCCAAGCTGTGAATCGACCATGATTTGACCTCTAGAAGATAGGCAACTTTTTCGAGGGGACAGCGAACAATCCCGTCAAGAGAGTGAGATTTTTTAATACTGCTTGTGTTGTCTGAGGGATTCGATAGCGTCACTTTGGTAGGGATTGAACATGTTCCGAATTCTCCAGCGGAGTACTCCTCGGCACCAACAAAAATATACTCACCCCCCCTACAGCAGAAGTACTCTAATTCTTTATAGTAATACTTCCCCAGGAAATTGACAAACAAATCTATCCCCAACTCCTCTCCAAATAGATTTTTTATTGAATTTGAGTGTTTTTTTACTTTGTAATTTTCATCATAAAACTTCAGTAGTTCTCGAATTACAAATTTCACAATCAGTACCCGTTTTTCTATTTGATTCTATTTTAAGAATTTCCCCATTGGATGTGATAATTTCAGATCGTTTTCAAGCATTAACTGTGCCGGACGGCTTGGGACCCAATCGATCTTTCGACAATTTATATCGCGTATTTTTCATGGCGCTGACACTCGATTACTTTGGGTTATTTTTCTCTTTTGCTGACCGATCATTGTCAGAGCGGCGCTTCTTCTAGTTGAGTTTCATCCCATCGTTTCATCGACATGGTAATTGTTTTGCCGACGACCAGGTCAGATGCATCTGAAACGCTTGCATAGTTCTCGAACCACCTGAACTTATGCTCGGCTAATGAAGTCCCAACCGTGAACAAAGCTAGCTTTTGACCGCAGACCTACGGGAGAGCAGGTCACCGACGATTGTTGCCAAACGCCGCCTGCACCTGTGTCTCTGGCAATCAGACCTTGCCTTGGGGCGCTGCAGGCGCGATGGTCTTGCAACCGCCCGCTTCAACAGGACCGGTTTGCAAGACAGGGTTCAGGCGTTTCTGGGAGGATTGCCTTGCTTATTCTTTTGGCCGTTTTGGCGGCAATGTTCGGATTTCTGTTTGGTACGGATCAAGGGGTCATTTCCGGCGCCCTGCCCTTCCTGAAGAAGGATTTCGTATTTTCCGTTCAAAGCGAAGGCTTCATGACCGGGGCGGTGCCGTTCGGGGCAATCTTTGGCGCCATCGCCGCGCTGCTCTATGTCGACCGTTTCGGCCGGCGCCCGATGCTGATCTTCAGTTCGCTGCTGTTCGCAGCCGGTTCGCTGGCCGCGGCGCTTGCCTTCAGCGTCTGGTCGCTGACTGCCGCGAGGCTGATCATCGGCATGGCCATTGGCGTCTCGTCGCTGGTGGCGCCGATGTATCTGGCTGAAATCGCTCCGGCGCGGGTGCGCGGCGCCGTTGTCTCGGCGTTTCAGCTGATGATCACGGTCGGTATTCTCGCGGCCTTCCTCATCGACTGGGCGTTTTCGTTCTCCGGTGCCTGGCGCATGATGCTGGGCTTCAGCCTCGTGCCCGCCTGCCTGTGTCTTGCAGGCATCCTGAAAGCGCCGGAAAGCCCGCGCTGGCTGGTGCTGGCCGGTCGAAAAGACGAAGCAGGCAAGGTGCTGACATCCGTCCAGCCGGAGCTGGCGCAGGAGGACATCGGCAAGATCGTTCAGGAGATCGAGGACAGCCGGCCCTCGGATCCGAAAAGCGAAAGCTGGAGCAACTTCAAGGACCCGCGTCTGCGCGGTCTTCTGATCTTCTCGGTCGCTGCCTTTTTCCTGCAGCAGTTCAGCGGCATCAACGTGATCCTGTCCTATGCCCCGCAGATCCTGGAACGTGCGGGGCTCAGCGGCCTGGCCAACGAACTGATCGCGACAGCCGGTATCGGCGCGCTGAACGTGGCCGTCACCGTTCTGTCCATGATCGTTGTCGACCGGCTCGGCCGCCGCCCCCTGTTCATCTTCGGCTTCGCGGGCGCCTTTGTCAGCCTGGCGCTCATCGCCATCCTGTTCGAGGTGAACGATCCGAGCCTTGCCTTCGTCACCCTGGCCGGACTGTTCGCCTTTGTCTTTTTCTTTGCCATCAGCCTTGGCCCGCTGCCCTGGCTCTATATGGCCGAACTCTTTCCACTCGCCCTGCGCGGCAAGGGCATGGCGGTTGCGTCCCTGGCCAACTGGGTCTGCAATTTTCTGGTCGTTTTTCTGTTTCCGGCGCTTGCCGCCGGACTGGGAGAAGGCATGACCTTTGGCCTGTTTGCCCTTTGCTGCGCCTTTGGTCTCTGGTTTTCCTGGTCGTTTGCGCCCGAGACACGCGGCATTGCGCTTGAAGAAATCGATCAGACCATTGCCGATGAAGCCCCTGCCCGGACACCGGCCTGAGCTTCTCTGTCAGGCCTTTCTCGCAGCGCCCGGTGTGCAGCCCAGAACTCTCTTGAAGGCTCTTGAGAAGGCAGCTTCTGAGTCATAGCCCATGTCCGCCGCGATTTCGGCCAGACTGCGATCGCTCTCCTTCAGCGCCCGATGCGCAAGTTGCATGCGCCAGCGTGTTGCGTATTGAAGAACGGCTTCTCCGGTCATCTGCCTGAAACGCGCCGCAAAGGCGGAGCGCGACATGCCAGCCTGCTGCGCCAGCGTCTCGATCGTCCAGGATTCTTGCGGCGCCCGATGAAAGGCCTGCAAGGCCCGTCCGATCTTCCTGTCCCGCAAGGCGGCCAGCCAGCCTGTTTCGGGAACGTCGCCATTTTCCAGCCAGGAACGAATTGCCTGAACGACAAGAATGTCGGTCAAGCGGGTCAGGACCGTCTCCCCGCCCGGTTTCGGATGGCGCGCTTCCTCGGCAAGATAATTCAGCGTGCTCTGGACCCAGGATCCGGAGGCCGCTTCGAATCCATCAAGGAAAATCGCTTCCGGCAGAAGTCCGGTCAGATGACCGGCCGCGGCATGATCCACGCGCAGCACACCGCAGGTCATGCGCGTGACGTCACCGCCCCCGCCGAACACCATGGTCTCGAACTGCGGCGTGTGGCGTGTCGCAGGGATATCGAACAAGGGCGTCAGAGTACTCTCTTCGTAGCTCTTCAGGTCGACCGGTTGTCCATGTGTCAGCAGCACCATCTGTCCGGGCCGCAGGCAGAATTGCGCCCCGCTTTTCAGCTGCAAGAGGCAGGACCCTTCCGTGACAGCCACGAGCACAAGCTGGTCGCCCAGATCCGGCACCGCAATGCCCCAGGGCGCGGTGAGCTCCGGCACGCAATAAAAGGTTCCTGTCAGGCGAAGGAGATGCAGAACGTCCGCCAGCGGGTCCGGCTCCAATGACGGCTCCATTTCGGGCATTGCTGTTTGTTGGTTCGAGCGCGACACAGATTGCTCCAGCCAGCGAACTTTGGACGATCTGCAAGTATTTCCGCACTTCGCATCATGGATCATCCTGACGCCCGAGGCAATATTCCGGTCACCCCAAACTTCACGGAGAAACCAGATGTCCAGAGCTGCCCCGAAAGTTGCCCTTGCCCTGTCCGCGCTTACCTTTGTTTCGATCGGCGGGCTGATCGTTTTTGCCCCGTCCTTCCTCTTCGGCCTGAACCAGGTTCAGCTCGACCCGTCCGCAGCCCTGATGAGCGAGATCCGCGCGCCGGGCGCGCTTATTCTGCTGGCAGCCGGGATTGCCATTGCCGGCCTCCTTCGCGAGCCGCTGGAACGTCCCGCCCTGCTTGTCTCGGCCGGCCTGCTTCTCGCCTACGGGGTGGGCCGCCTGATCAGCCTGCCGCTTGACGGTTTGCCACCGGTTTCCCTGGTCATTGCCATGGCGGTGGAATTTGGCCTTGGCAGCTGGTGCGCGTTGCTGGCCGCCTCTGCAAGGCCGGTTTCCCTTCACGCCACCTGACAAAAAGAAAGCCGGTGCGGGCTTTCGCCACGCACCGGCTGTCCTTCAAGCTGCCCAGGAGGGGGGTGGATGTCAGGCAGCCTGAAACAGGATCATTCAGCGGCCACCGAGGCTTCCGACAAGGTCGGATAGTCCGTGTAGCCTTTCTCGCCGCCGCCATAGAGCGTTTCCGGATCCAGCGCATTGAGCGGTGCGTCCTGAACAAGGCGTGTGACCAGGTCCGGATTGGAAATGAACGGACGTCCGAAGGCCACCAAATCGATGGCACCGCTCTCAACGGCCTCGATGGCGGATACCCGATCGTAGCCATTGTTGCCCATGCGTGCGCCGTCGAAAAGAGCATACAAAGCCGCCAGGTCACCGCCTTTGGGGATGTCGCGCGGCCCGCCCGTCTGACCTTCAACCAGATGGAGATAGGCCAGGCCGTAGCTGTTGATCAGCTTGATGGCATGCGAGAAAGTCGCCTGCGGATTGCTGTCGGCAATGTCGTTGGCGTTGGAGAACGGGCTGAGGCGAATACCGACCCGGTCACCGCCCCACACTCCGACAACAGCGTCCAGAACCTCTTTCAGGAAACGCGCACGATTTTCCACCGGGCCGCCATAGGCGTCATCCCGCTTGTTGGAGCCGTCCCTGAGAAACTGGTCGATCAGGTAGCCGTTTGCAGCGTGGATTTCGACACCGTCAAATCCTGCGCGCCTGGCGTTTTCAGCTGCCTTTCGATAATCCTCGACGATGCCGGGAATTTCGTCGATGTCGAGTGCCCTCGGTGCCGGCGTGTCGACAAATTGCTCTCCGTCAAAGGTTTTCGACTGGGCCGCGATTGCAGATGGCGCGACCGGATCGGCATTGCCGGGCTGCAGCACCGGGTGCGAAATGCGGCCGACATGCCACAGCTGGATGACGATCTTGCCCCCTTGGCGTGAACGGCATCGGTGACCTTCTTCCAGCCTTCGACCTGAGCGTCCGAATGGATCCCCGGCGTCCAGGCATAGCCCTTGCCCTGCGGGGAAACCTGGGAGGCCTCGGTGATGATGAGCCCGGCATCCGCGCGCTGCTCGTAATAGGTCGCGGTGAGATCCACCGGAGCATCGTCCTCGGCCCGCGCCCGGTTCCGGGTCAGGGGCGCCATGACGATCCGGTTCTTGAGCTCAAGAGCACCGGCCTTGGTGGGGGAGAAGAGTTTGAGATCCGACATGGTCGTCTTCCTTCTTGTTGGGGTGTGCACGCAGCACTTTTTGGAATGATCAGTCCATAATTAGGCATGCGCCGGATTATGGAGGGGTAGAGGTCATGGCTGTTGTTCTCCCTAGTCCGGGAGAACAGATCTGGCTTGCTGGAGGGTTCTTTCAATCCGTTCTGCCGGAATGCCGGCCTTGCGAAGCGCAAGTGTTCCGATGGCCAGCGAGGAAAAGGCACTTGCCCTGTCCCTGGCAGATTCCGGATTTTCTGGGTTCAAGGCGGCTGCAAACATGTCTTCTATGGCTTCCAGGTGACGGCGACCGATATCGGCGACCTGATCATCATGGGGAGCAAGTTCGGTGATGCAGTTGATCAGCAAACAGCCTCTGGACCCGCCTTCCGGGTTGGCAAGAGCCTGCAACATGGCGTCGACAATATCGCCTTCAGCGGTCTCTGCAACCTCTTTCAGGGACCGGAGCCCGCGTCTGGAATAGTGATCGACGGCGCGCAGAAACAGCGTCTGCTTGCTGCCGAAGGCGGCGTAGAAACTGGACCGGCTGAGCCCCATGGCCTTGGTCAGGTCATCAAGGGAGGTCGCTTCAAAGCCCTTCTGCCAGAAGACCTGCATCGCGGCGTCCAGCGCGGCGGCTTCATCGAAGCTGCGCGGTCGACCCGGTCCGGCAGGGCGCTTTTCGGCGCCGGCAAATTGACTGTCTGTCTCGCTCATGTTCCCTGATATGGACTCTGTGGTCCAGAATACAAGAGCCGCGACACGGTTTTTGGACTGACCGTTTCAAAAAGCTGGAAAGCCGGTGTACCCGCAAGCAGTATTACATCCGGCAGGACCCGGAATAGGCATCGCCGACATCGTCGAAAACGCGCGCAATTGCTTCCATTTCGTAGAGGCGGCTGGTGCGGCGCACGCCTTCGACGAGATAGAAATCCTGGATCGGGAACTGGTTCGAATTGAAGCGGAAATCACCGCGCACACTTTCAAACGGCGCTGCACTGATGGCCGACAGCATTGCTTCCTGTTCCTTGATGCCACCGGTCAGCTCAAGAGCAAAGTGGATCAGCTTGGCAGCGTCGTAGCCCTGGGCGGCATAGACAGACGGTGCATATTTGAAGGTCCGGCCAAATTCGCGCACGAAACGCTTGTTGGCCGGATTGTCGAGATTGGGCGCCCAGTGAGCTGCCGAGAACAGCCCTTCGGCCATCTCCGAGGTATGGGGCAGCGTCAGTGCATTGACCGTGTTGGCCGAAAGGAAGGGAACGATGCCCTTGAGGCCGGACGTGTGGAACTGTTTGACCAGCTCAACCCCCATGCCTCCGGGCATGAAGACATAAACCGCATCGGGCTCGATCTCGTCGACCTGGGTGAATTCTTCGGAAAAGTCTGTCTGGCCGAGTTTCGGAAACAGTTCACGCGCAATCTGCCCCTTGAAATGCCGACGGAACGCAGCGACCGCATCGCGCGCCGCTTCGTAATCGGGTGCGATCGTCACGACCTGCTGATAGCCTTTCAGGCTGGCATAGCGGCCCATGGTTTCATGCACCTGGTCGTCCTGAAACGCGGTTGAAAAGAAATACCGGCTGCAGTTCCTGCCGGCGATCGGGGCCGGTCCGGAATGGGTGCCGATGAAGAGCGTCCTGGACCGCACGATCGGATCATGGACGGCAAGCATGACTTTGGAGAAATTCACGCCAACGATGATATCGACGCCATTTTGCTCGATCAGCTTTGTCGCCTGTTCCAGTGCGAGGTTGGGATCCAGCTTGTCATCGACTTCAAGAACATTGGTCGGCAGCCCGCCCAGCGCCCCATTGGACTGCTGTACCGCCAGCATGAAACCATCACGCATATGTTTGCCATAAATGGCCGCCGGACCGGAGAACGTTCCCATCAGCCCGATCTTCAGCTCCTGCACCTCCTGCGCCACGGCGGCTTGACATGTCACGGTAAGCCCTATTGCCAGTGCGGCCGCTTGAGTGACGAAATGCGAAAGCCAGCGTTTCATGATCCGTTGCCTGTTTGCTTTTGAGTTGGGCGCGCCAAGGCCAATCCCCTGCCCCCGCGCCCTTCAATAAGGAGGTGCTGCTTTTCACCAGTGTGGCCAAGACTGGTTAGGCTTTTGCAAACAGAGCGCGCTTTTGCCCTCAAAAACACACCCCTGTCACAATTGACGAAAAATACCTCAGAGACGCCGCAATCCGGCCCGTGTGGCGACGCATTAACAAAGGTTAATGCCACGCTGTCCCCAAAGGCAAACGCACCCCGCGTGCCTGACCCCGCAAAACTCAGGAGGGCCAAATGTATTTTGTATCCGTGCCAGCCGCCGCTTGCGACGACCAGCCAGGCAGTCCCCCGGACAATGCATCCAAAAACACTTCAAAAACCGATCTCCGACTTGTCGAAATGCCAGCTCCCTTCGCCGCCGGTCCGGTAGAAACCACCGAGGCCGACCCGAGCACACTGGCTGCCCGCATTTTGCAATTGCACGCCACATCCGAGACGTTTGAAAGAAGGAACCGCCGACCACCGAAACTTGTTGGCGACAGTGAAGAGACGGCCTTCGACATCCCAGGTGTCCTCAAGCGAGACGACACGTCTTCGGAAAACGTCAAGCTTGCACCGTCCTCAGTACCGCAGCCCGATACCTTTGAGGCGCGCGTTTCGGCCCGTTCCGGACCGAGCTTCAAGGCCTTGCTTGCCAGCACGGTTCTGGCGGTTGCGGCCGTTGGATCGGCGGTTTTCCTTCTGATGCCCACCTCGCCTGCCCCTGTTTCGGACAGCCGCAACGTCGAGACGCAAGTGATTACCGCCGAACCGACCATTGAAAGTCTCATCGAGGCCGACCGCTCTGCAATTGCTGCTGACAAGCCAGCCCAATCGAATGCGCCGAGCCAGGCCGAGATAACGCGCGCCAAGAACCGGATCCGGGATGCCTTTGCTGCAAGCGGCACGATCTCCGACACGACAGCAACACTTGCCAGTTCGCAACAGCGCAATCAGGTCGCGGACATTGGCAAGGAACAGTCGCGGCTCAGGACGGCCGGGCCCGACCAGCAGGGCACTGTCTCGCCTCACGTGCCAGCTTCCCTTCCCCGTCTTGCCAGTACCGATGCAAGCACCATCGTTCTTCCGGCATATGCTGTGGCTGCACAAGACGACGTTCCGGCGATCGCCGAACCGCCCGAGTTTGAAACCGGCACGCCTACTGCCGCCGAGACGGTGACAGAGCCCGCGACTTCGCCGCTGCCTGACAACCAGAACCAAGACTATCCCAATACCGGCACGATCCAGGCCGCCGTCAATCTGCGTCAGAGCGACGACAAGGACGGCACCATCCTGACCACGATCCCGGCTGGCACGGAGGTCAGATATGACAGTTGCGGCACCTGGTGGTGCGGCGTGTCCTATGAGGGCCAGACGGGATTTGTCGGGCAGAAGTTTCTGGAAAGGACGCAATAGCTCGCAACAATTTGGTGCAGCGGGGTAGCGCCTTGTTAAGCGCGCCCCGCTATCCTGTTGAAAGGAAACGTGGCTGCCGGCATTTGCCGCAGCCCGTCCCTCAGTCTTGCTGTTCAGACTTCCGGCAGGAGAGCGCTCATGATTGGCCGTCGCACCACCCGTATTCTCGCAGTCGCCCTTGCAACGCTGTGGCCCGCAGGCTCGACCGCCTGGGCGGACGGAACGGATTGCGTCATATACGCCACCGACTATGCCAACGCTCATATGGGCAGTGGAGACCCGGTCGGGGATGCTGTTTCCGGCGGCATGGCGGGGGCCGTTGTCGGCGGTGCGTGGCGCGGGCCGTCAGGTGCGGTTCGCGGCGCCCGGGCCGGAGCGGCGCTTGGCGTGCTGGACAATCTTGGCTCCATGCCCGGCGGCTGGCAGGCGCTCTATGACATGGCCTACCAGATGTGCCAGCAACAGACGTCCGGCGTTAATGCAGCCCCTTATTACGGCTCCCCCGGCCTGTCGGCTCCCGGCACCAATTGCAGATCCTCGGCCAGCGTCAATGCACCGTTCAAACGTTCACCCGATGGCGGCATCATGGCCGGCTCCGGCATGGGCAGTTGCCAATAACCTTTCAAGTCACTGTCAGGCAGTGTTCGCAGACTGCTTAACCGCCGTGGACGAGCCGTCTTTCATGCATGTCAGCGGTTGACCTTGCTGGCGAAGCACAGTCAACTATGGCCGATTTTTCGAAGGCTCAGGCTTGCCCCCCAGGCCGTGGCTCCTCAACCGCAGGACTATTTCATGATCCGCCGTGCTCGCTTCACCCGCTCCATTGCCACCGCCTTTGCCGGCATCCTGATGACCGCCGCGCCTGTGCTGGCCCAGCAATGCGGCGGGGATTTTCGTCAGTTTCTGGCGGGGGTGAAGCAGGAAGCGATTTCCAAGGGCCTGTCGGCGCAGGCGGCAGACCGGACGCTGGCCGGCGCGCAGATCGACCGCAAGGTGCTGTCGCGTGACCGGGCGCAAGGCGTCTTCAAGATGACGTTCCTGGATTTCTCCAAACGGGTGATCTCCGGCTACCGCATGAAAAACGGCGCAGCCAACATGAAGAAATACGCCAGCGTCTTTCAGCGCGAGGAAGCTGAATTCGGTGTTCCGGCTCCGGTCATCACCGCCTTCTGGGCTCTGGAGACCGATTTTGGTGCTGTCCAGGGCGACTTCAACACCGTCAACGCGCTTGCCACGCTCGCCCATGACTGCCGTCGCCCGGAACTGTTCCGGCCACAGCTGATTGCCGCCATCGAGATGGTCCAGCACGGCGATCTCGATCCGCAGCGCACCACGGGCGCCTGGGCAGGCGAAATCGGCATGGTCCAGATGCTGCCCGAGGACATCATCAAGTTCGGCAAGGATGGCAATGGCGACGGCCATGTGAAGCTCAAGGAAAGCGCGGAAGATGCGATCATGACGGCGGGCGCCTTCATTCAGCATCTTGGGTGGCAGCGTGGCCAACCCTGGCTGCAGGAAGTCACCGTGCCGCAGAACCTCAACTGGGCCGAAACGGGACTGGGCAAGACCAAGAGCGGCAGCCAGTGGGCAGCGCTCGGCGTGACGTCGCGCTGGGGGCAGATCTCCTCCAACTTGCCGGCGTCGCTGCTGCTGCCGCAAGGTCGCAAGGGTCCGGCCTTCCTCGCCTATCCGAACTACAACATCTACCTGGAATGGAACCAATCCTTCATCTACACGACAACGGCCGCCTATTTTGCGACGCGTCTGGCGGGGGCCCCGCGCTACAATGCCGGTAACCCGGATCCGGGCCTGAACGACGCCCAGATGAAGCAGCTACAGACCAGACTGCGCGATATGGGCTATGACGTCGGCAAGATCGACGGCATTCTGGGCGCTGGAACGCGTGCAGCCGTTCAGGAGGTGCAGCAGCGCCTTGGCATGCCGGCCGATGCCTGGCCGACGCCGGCCTTGCTGAACCGGCTCTGATGGCGGAACCGGACGCGTGGCGCTCCGGTTTTCCCCGCGCAGCACGGCCGACCGTTGGCTGCTCGCGGCCGAACTTTCCGTTCTGATCGTCGGGCCCGTCCTTTTGATGGGCCTGTCGATCCAGTTGCTGCGCTTTTCGACCGTCTTTCTGGTCGCGGGCTATTGTTTCTGGCGCCTCAGCGCCAACGGTGTTCGCGCGCGGTATCTCCGTTTCAACTGGCCGGGATGCCGGGCGGCCCTGCCCAGTATCCTGCTGCGCTGGCTTGTTGGGTCAGCTGTAATTGCCGCGATTGTCCTGGAGCTTAACCCGGAGCGGCTTTTTTGCATTCCCCGCGCCGCCCCGCTTCTCATGGCCACAATCGTCGCCTTCTACGGACTTGTTTCCGTGCTGCCTCAGGAAATTGCCTTTCGTGGCTATGCGGCCTGGAGGTTCGACGCCTATGGGGCAGGTTTCCTGCCTGCCCTGCTGATTTCGTCGCTGGTCTTCGGCTGGGTTCACATTCTGTTTGGCGCCTGGCTGTCGGTGGTCCTGACCGCCGTCGCCGGCCTGTCCTTTTACAGGACCTACAGAAAATACGAGTCGCTTGCTGCAGTCTGGCTGGAGCACAGCCTGCTTGGCATCTCCATCTTTGCCCTCGGGCTCGACCAGTTGTTTTATCTCGGGCCGACAACACCCGCCATCGCCGCAATCTGCGGCGCACCGGGCTGACAGCTCGTGGCCTCGACCTAGTCGATATCCTTCACGATCCGGAAGCCGATATGGTTGGAGCCGATGCTGCGCTCGGCCCGCTGCCGCGCGGACGGCCGGTAGCGCAGGCAATAGGACGGCGCACAGAGCCAGGACCCGCCCTTGACCACATTCATCGGACCAACGGCGTCATGTGCAAACTGCGCCGCGAGCTCGACCGGCGGGCCTTTTGGATCTGTCAGAGCCTTGCCGGGATGACCCGGAACCCACCAGTCGGATACATGCTCCCAGACATTGCCTGCCATATCATAAAGGCCATACCCATTGGCTGCAAAGGACCCGACCGGGGCGGTGCCATGATGACCATCCTCGGCGGTATCGACGGCAGGAAACACACCTTGCCAGGTGTTGGCTTTCCAGCCTTCGGCGGGATCGTGGTCGATGTCTCCCCACGTGTAATTCGCCTTTTCCAAGCCGCCGAGGGCCGCATATTCCCACTCGGCCTCGGTCGGCAAGCGACCACCCGCCCATTTTGCATAGGCAGCTGCGTCTTCCGGAGATACCTGCACCACCGGATGGTCTTCCAGACCGTCGATCGAACTGCCGGGCCCTTCCGGGTGACGCCAGTCGGCCCCTGGAACATAGCGCCACCAATGGCGAAAATCGTTCAGGTCCACCTGCTCCTTCGGCTGCGCGAAGACCATGGAGCCGGCTTTCAGAAGGTCATCGGAAAAACCTGGATACTTCTTCGGGTCCAGGTCCTTCTCCGCGGTGGTGACGTAGCCGGTTGCCTCGATAAAAGCGGCAAACTCGGCGTTTGTGACCTCGGTTGTCTTGATCAGGAAAGAGCTGACGGTGACCTTGTGCCGGTACCGTTCCTCCTTGTAGTGGCTCTCCGAACCCATGGTGAAAGTGCCACCTTCCACACGGGTAAAATCCCCGTTGGCGCTTGCCACAGAGACGCCCGGAAGCAAGGCGGCTGTCACCAAAACACATCTGAGCCAGTTCAAGCCATCAAACTCCCTGGACATCCAAAACAAACATCTTTGACTGCCGCGTCCGGAAACCACGGCGCCACCAGATCACTCCACCTTGGCCTTGTTCGCACCTGGAGCCTCTTCTTCTACCACGGCCGCTTCCCCGTCCCCCAGGAGAAACACGGCCAGGATCTTTGCCGGCCCGTCGCCGGTGTTTGCCCCGCGGTGGGTGACATTCATGGCTTCCAGGATGCCGTCGCCCTTGCGATAGACCTTCTTGCCGATTTCCTCGTAGGTCACGGTGATTTCACCTTCCAGAACATAGGCGAACAGCGGCGCATGGTGCTGGTGCCACGCCGTGACCTCGCCTGGCTCCATGGTGATCTCGATGGCACGGACGGACGGATTATCCTGCGGAAAGGCAACCTTCTCGCCGGCAATCGTCGTGTCGCCGGCAAACACCTCGCGGGTCTTTTGGTAAGCGGTCGCCGCCGCGGCTTCCGCCTGTTCTGCCGCTTTTGATCCCGGCTTGGCATTGGGCTGCGAAGGCGCCGGCTTGCCATCCGGCGTGATGGACTTGTCGGCCGCCAGTGCCGGGGCGCCCGCGATCACGGCGGTCAGGCAGAAAACTGCGGTCAATCTGGTCAGAGACATGCTTTGGTTCCGTCGTTCCAATTCGGTTTATTTTTATCCCGGCTCAGACCTGAAAGCTGCCACCTGGAGCAAGCCGCTCAACCTTGCCGGCGTCTTCTCCCAGAGCGTTGATAAAGGAATCAGCCGTCTGGTCTATGATCGGGAAAGAGCCATAGTGGCACGGCACGATTGTGTCGAAGTTAAAGAATTTCCGGCAGGCCAACGCCGCGACCTTGCCGCCCATAGTAAAGCGGTCGCCAACCGGCACGATCCCGATCATCGGACGATGGATCTCGTTGATCAGGGCCATGTCGGAAAAAATGTCGGTGTCGCCCATGTGATAAAGCACTTTCTGTCCCGGCACCTCGATGATCACGCCATGCGGATTGCCAAGGTAGATTGCTTCTCCCTCACCCTGCTTGGACGACGAATGCACTGCGTTGGTGAGCGCGAGTTTGAACGGACCGGTATCGACCATACCGCCGGTGTTCATGGGATTGATGTTTTCAACGCCCTGCCGCGTCGCCCACATGCAGATCTCGAAATTCGAGATCAGCTGTGCACCGGTCTTTTTCAGGATTTCGACGGAATCGCCAATGTGATCGTCATGACCATGTGTCAACACCACATGGGTCACTCCGTCGGCAACTTCTTCCGCGGACAGCTCCTCCGGAAATGATGGATTTCCCGTCAGGAACGGATCGATCAGGATCGATGCATCATCGATCTCGATTTTGAAGGCCGAGTGGCCGTACCATGTCAGTTTCATGTGATTGTATCACCCCTGTCGGTATTCACAGACCCTACCAATCGGCTCTCGGCGCGCGCCATTGCAAGCTTTACCGATGTTAAGTTACAGCCGTTTTTGCTACGGTTGCATTCAGAAAATACTGAACCAAAAAGATAATCGATCAAGTTTTTTTGAAACAACGAACAGAAGACCAATCGATCCTATGGGCAGGTCGACACTTCTGTATCCGAGTTGGCTGGGCATGGGATACCAAAATGAAGATCCGCAGTTATCTGGTCTTCTGTTTTCTCGTTGCGGCTCTATTGCCGACATTGATCTTCAGCGTCTGGTCGTACCGGGACGCCGTCTCGCGTGAAATCGCGGAAGTCGAAGACAGGCACCTGTTGCTGGCCCGCAAGGCCGCCGCCACACTTCACCGATATCATCAGGATCTCGTGTCCGCCTTTGAAACCGCAAGCACGAAGCTCCAACGCGGTCAAAGTCCGCAAGACATTTCCGGCCAGCTCTACCGGCTGAACATGTGCTGCATTCATCTGACGGACAAGACCACGGGACGCATCAAACACAGTCTTGACCCATCCGACATCGGCAAAGCCATTCCCGCGGTTTCCTTTGCCAAGATCAAATCGATTGCCCAACCAGACGAAGCGGCATTTTCAGGCATCTCGGTTCTTCCCGATGGCAACAACGGGTTCTTCATCGTGCAGGAACTTGAACGGTATTATGCCTTCGGTCTGGTGTCGCCCGAGTTCTTCATTGATCTCGGCAAGAGCATCGTCTTTGGCGAAAAGGGACATGCCGCAATCGTCGACCGTTTCGGAACAGTCATTGCGCATCCTCGCCCCGACTGGATTGCGGACCGCAAGATCATCGCCAAAGTCTCCCCGGTTGCGCGCATGATGCGAGGTGAAACCGGTATAGAGACCTTTTATTCGCCGGCCGCGGAGGAAGACATGATAGCCGGCTTTACAACGGTGGCAGGCCCCGGCTGGGGCGTCATGGTTCCACAGCCGGTCGCTGAGATCTACGACAAGGTTGCCCAGAACCAGTCTTCGTTGTTTCTGATCGTCGCCTCGGCGCTGTTGGCCACCGTCCTGCTTGGCCTGCTCCTGGCGCGGTCACTGTCGCACCCGCTTGAAGAACTGGCCCGGTCCATGCGCGCCAGTGCCAGGAACCGCAAGTTGTCGAGGGTGGACCCGGAAAACGGGATGATCCGCTTCAAGGAAATCGTCGACTTCTGCAACAGTTACAACCGGATGGTCACACGCATGACCCAGGCCGGCGAACAGATCGAAAAACTTGCCTTCAGCGACCATGTAACGGGGCTGCCCAACCGCGATCATCTGCAGGCGGTGGCAGAACCGATCCTGGCGGCTGTAACCTCTCCCGAGGATGGCGGGATCGTGGTGCTGGTTGACCTGGACAATTTCAAGGAAATCAACGATCTGCACGGTCATCATGCCGGTGATCTTCATTTGATGGCCTGCGCCAGGGTATTGTGCGAAGTCGCGGAGAAGCTCTACAAAAGCCCGAGTTTCACACGCACAGCCGGCTTTGCCCCGCCCCTGGTCGCGCGGATTGGTGGCGACGAATTCATCATGCTTGTTCAAGGACTGGTTTCGGAAGCTGACATTCAATCTTTCCTTGCCGATGTCCAACTGGCCGTCTCCGAACCGAGCCCGGAACTCAGCATCACGCCCAGTGCCAGTATCGGCTGTGCCCGCTTTCCCCTCGATGGCAATGACCTGGAAGACCTGACCAAGCGCGCGGACATTGCCATGTATCATGCCAAACGGGCCGGCAAGAACCGGGTTCAGCTCTATACGCCAGACATCGGAACACAATCGGCTGCCGAAACCCGACGTGATCTCAACGAAGCCATCAAGAAAGGCCAGCTCTTTCTGGAGTATCAGCCAAAGATCTGCACAAGGCGGCGCGTTGTTATCAGCGTGGAAGCACTGGTGCGCTGGAACCATCCCGAGCTCGGCTGTCTTTTGCCGGACCACTGGATTCCGCTCCTGAACGGGTCTCATGCGATGACCCGGCTTGGCGAATGGGTCATTCGACAGGCCATGACCGATCATGCAATCCTGGCCAATGGTGGGCACGATCTCTGGGTTGCAGTCAATGTCGGCTCAAACCACTTCATGTCCTCCGGATTCGTGGAATCGCTCGAGACCATTCGTGCCGAGAAACAGTTCGACAGCACCCAGCTGGAAATCGAAGTCACCGAGGATGCGCTGTTCACATCCGAACACCGCGCCTTCTCGACCTTTGCGAGCCTGAAGGACCTTGGCTACAAGGTCTCGATTGACGACTTTGGGTCCGGCTACTCCAACATCACCCGGCTCGCGAGTCTGCCCGTGGATTTCCTCAAGATTGACCATTCCCTGATCGCAGGTGCCAGCAGGGAACCAAGGATCCGCACGATCCTGGCTTCCACGATCGACATGGCCGGGAAACTCGACTGTTTCACGGTTGCTGAAGGCATCGAAACCCAGAACCAGGCAGATTTTGCAACTCATCTGGGGGCCGATTGTCTTCAAGGCGAGTTCTTCACCAAAAGCCTGCCTGTCGATGAGCTGATCGACTGGTTGGACTTGCAAAAGGGTCCGGCTGGACATCTCTATCTGCGACCGGAATCAAGAGCGGTCTAGAGAACACGCGAACGGTCGGAGACGGTTCGCGCTGGATCATCCGCATCGAGCCTGATAAAGGCAGCGCATGGCAAACGATCCCGGACTCCTCATCGAAGATTTCATGGCCACTGTGCCGCAAAACACCCGTCTGATCGGTCTAGACCTGGGTACAAAGACCATCGGTCTGGCCCTGTCTGATCTCGGACGCGGCATTGCTTCGCCCATGGAGACCATCCGACGCAAGAAATTCACGCTGGATGCGGAGCGGCTTCTGCAGATCTGCGCCGAACAGGGCGTGGGCGGAATCGTTCTCGGCCTGCCACTCAACATGGACGGCAGTGAAGGTCCACGCGCGCAGGCAACCCGCGCCTTTGCCCGCAATCTTTCCCAGAAGACCGACCTGCCAATCACCTATTGGGACGAACGCCTGTCGACCGCTGCCGTAACGCGCACCCTGCTGGAAGCCGATTCCAGCCGCGCCAAGCGGGCCGAAGCCGTCGACAAGATGGCCGCCGCCTTCATTTTGCAAGGTTTTCTGGACAGGCTCGGCTTCATGGACCGTGACTGAGACGGCAATCCGCAGGCCGTCTTAACAACGACAATTGCAAGCGGTATAGGTCAGGCTTTCCCTTGCGCGAGACATTGAAGCGCGAGCCCCTTTTTCAATGAGACGAGACATGCCTGATTTCATCCAGCTGCATTATGACAAGAAGAACCAGACCTTTCCGCTTTTCCTGAAGACAGAGACCATTGCGGTCATCAAGGGAACAGCCCAGGGCGCCGAGATCCTGCTTGATCTGGAAGACGACACCGTCAGCTATTCGGTTCTGGAGAGCGCCGACGAAATTGCCCGCAAGTTGGGTCTGACGGACGGCGAAGCGAACATTGAGAGCAAGCAAGATGTAGCTGCCACTGCGGATCTGCCGCTTGATCTGGCGTCCCTGCAGGAAAGATGCCGCGCTGGTGAAACATTCTCCTTTCACCCCTTTTTCGGTCACACGGTAACCGCCGGGAAAAAGCCCGGGAAGCAGGTGTTCAGCCAGTTCTACGAAGCCGAGTTCACCGTCAACGGCACCACATACCGCTGGGCCGAGCAGTTCATGATGGCCGGAAAGGCGCGGCTCTTTGATGACACGGACATTCTTGAGCAAATCCTGAAAGCCGAGACGCCGAAGGACTGCAAGGCCCTGGGGCGCAAGGTCAGTCCGTTTTCAGAAGAAGAATGGGCCAAACTTAGATTTGACCTTGTCACCTGCGGCAACGTCGCAAAATTCGGTCAGACTGAGGAGTTGCGCGCAATCCTCGAAGCAACAGGGGATGACGTGCTTGTTGAAGCCGCGCCGAGGGACAGGGTCTGGGGAATTGGCATGGGCGCCTCCAATCCTGACGTGAACGACCCGACCAAGTGGCGGGGCGCGAACCTCCTCGGCTTTGCGCTGATGCGCACGCGTGCCATATTGCGTGGGGACCTGTCAGCGCCGGATATCGGGGCTCTTGGGGGGTAATCCCCCCTTTCCGTCCACCGGTTTCCGTCGTAAAAGGCGGCATTCCTTCCCGGACGCCTGAGCTGCCTGCAGACGTTTGGTTTCCATCAAACGCGAAAGCCCGTTCATGCTGACGACCTTGTCCGCCCTCGTACCGGTGATCCTCGTCATCGCCTCCGGTTATCTGATCGCCCGCACCGGCCTGATCACCGGTGAACAATGGCGGGGTGTGGAACAGCTGGCCTTTTACGCATTGTTCCCGGCCGTTCTGTTTCGCACGATCGCCTTGGCGGATTTCTCCAGTTTTCCGACACTCAACATGGGGGGCGGTCTGCTGGCTTCCATTTCGGTGATGGCGCTCGTCCTTTTGGCGGCCAGAACCTCAATCGAGAAGATTTGGGGCATCGGCCCGACCCGTTACACCTCGATCTTTCAAGGCACCTTGCGCTGGAACGCCATGATCGCTCTGGCGATCGCCGACAATGTTGCCGGCGACACGGGACTGGCAATGCTAGCCGTTGCCATGGTGTTCCTGATCCCGGTTCTGAACATCGCCAGTATCCTCGTGCTGTCGCGCTATGCCAGCGGCACCGCGCCGAGCAGCGCCAAGATCGCGCGGGATCTCTACACCAACCCCTTCATCCTTTCGATCGCCGCGGGTGTTGTCTGGAATGTTAGCGGTCTCGCCCTGCCCTCGATGATCGACGATACGCTGGAGATCTTTTCCAGGGCAGCTCTGCCCATCGGCATCATCTGCGTCGGAGCGGGACTGGATCTGAGTTCACTGCGCCGCCCGGGCCCGGCCCTGACCATGGGGACCTTCCTGCGGCCAGTCTTCATGCCGCTGCTGGCCTTCGGCTTCGGCAGCCTTTTTGGTGTCACCGGCACTGCCCTCGCGGTGATGATCATCGCAAGCGCAGTGCCCTGTGCCAGCAATTCCTATCTGCTGGCCCGGCAGATGGGCGGCGACGCCAAACTGATGGCCGAAATCATCACCCTGCAGACCCTGGCGGCCACGGTAACGATTCCACTCGCGCTCTTGATTTTCACCTGAGATCGTACGTTCACCTGCCTTTGGCAGGAGCTGGTTACCCGGCTTAGCAGCCCAAGCCCCGTGCCGAGACCCGCACGAAGGCGCCGAACGCCTGTCCTGCTTCCCGTTCTTGGCAGATAGTGTCAGCAATTTCAGAGGCATAGGCGATTGTCAGTTGTCGAAGGACCGTTCTCGGCGAAACAATGACGCCGTTTTCAGTCACTGAATTTCTGACAAGGACCAAATATGAAAAAGACACTGCTTGCCTTTGCACTGATGCTCGGTTTCACCGTTCCAGCGCTGGCCGATGCCTGCACCATCGAGAGCGTCCAGCAGAAGGCACTCGACGTTGCGACGGAACTGCAGACCTTCGCCCAGAAGGACCCGACCCGTTTCCAGGAGATCACCCAGGAGATGCAGACGGAGGCTGCCAAGCTGCAGACCACCGGCAATGTCCAGGACCTTTGCGACTATTACGACAAGGTGCTGGCGGAGATTCGCACCTGATCTTCTCCGGGAAGGGTTGCGGGACCTTCCTGTGCGGCGCCTCTCGGGGCGCCGCTTTCGTTTGACAGAGCGTTGAAGCACCTCCGTCATTTTTTGTCCAGTTGCTCAAATATTTAGCCGAGATGTGGACTGCGGGCATGACGCCATTTCGCGTCTTGTGAAACGATCCGATTCCCCCTATAGGAATGGTCTCGATGACCGCGACAGACCCCCATCGAGACAGCCCCTATCCCCATCGTCATTTGCTGGGCATTGAGGGCCTTCACCCCCACGAAATTCTGGGCCTTTTGGACCGGGCCGAAGAGGCCGTCGAAGTTTCGCGCCAGGTGCACAAGCGCAAGCATGTGCTGGCCGGCCGGACCCAGATCAATCTCTTTTTCGAAAATTCCACCCGCACCCAAAGCTCCTTCGAGCTGGCCGGAAAGCGGCTCGGGGCGGATGTCATGAACATGGCCGTGTCCCAGTCCTCCGTCAAAAAGGGCGAGACCCTGATCGACACGGCGGCTACACTGAATGCGATGCACCCCGACCTCCTCGTGGTGCGCCATCACGCTGCCGGCGCCGTGCATCTTCTGGCGCGGAAAGTTAGCTGTTCGGTGGTCAATGCCGGCGACGGACCGCATGAACACCCGACCCAGGCCCTGCTCGATGCGCTGACCATCCGGCGCCACAAGGGCAAGATCGCCCGCCTGACAGTCGCGATCTGCGGCGACATTGCACATTCTCGCGTTGCCCGCTCGAACATCATCCTGCTCAATGCGCTTGGTGCACGTGTCCGGGTCATTGCGCCGTCAACGCTGCTGCCCTCGGGCATTGGCCAGATGGGGGCCGAGGTCTTCAACAACATGCGCGAGGGGCTGAAGGGCGCCGACATTGTCATGATGCTCCGGCTTCAACGCGAACGCATGAACGGAGCCTTCGTCCCCTCGGTGCGCGAGTATTACCGCTATTTCGGCCTTGACGCGGAGAAGCTGTCCTACGCCAAGGACGACGCCCTGGTCATGCACCCGGGTCCCATGAACCGCGGTGTCGAGATCGACGCATCGATTGCGGATGGCGCTCAGAGCCTGATCCGCGAACAGGTGGAAATGGGCGTTGCCGTCCGCATGGCGGTTCTCGAAGCGCTTGCTGCAAACCTGCCGAACAACTGACCGACCAGAGGATAGAAAACGTGGCACTCGACACACCCAAACCTCTGGTCCTTTCCAACGCCAGAGTGATCGATCCGGCACGTGGCCTGGATGCGCCCGGATCGGTGATCATTGCCGATGGCACCATCCTTGCGGCGGGACCTGAAGCGGCCAATCAGGGCGCCCCCTACGGCGCGGAAATCGTCGACTGCAAGGGGGCTATCGCCTGCCCTGGCCTGATCGATTTCTGTGTCTCCGTCGGTGAACCCGGCGCCGAGCATCGCGAGACGCTTGCCAGCGCATCCGATGCTGCGGCCTCCGGCGGCATCACCACGATCTGCACCATGCCGGACACCGATCCGGTGATCGACGATCCTGCCCTTGTGGATTTCATCCTTCGGCGCGCCCGCGACACGGCAAGCGTCAACGTCCTGCCGCTTGCGGCCCTGACCAAGGGGCTGCAGGGCAACGAGATGAGCGAGATCGGCCTTCTGAAGGAAGCCGGTGCCGTTGCCTTCACCAATGGCCACAGGTCGGTCAAGAACGCCCAGGTGATGCGGCGCATGATGACCTATGCGCGGGATTTCGATGCGCTGATCATCCACCACACGGAAGACCCGGATCTTGCCGGCGGCGTCATGAATGCCGGCCTGAACGCCAGCTGGAAGGGCCTGTCGGGCGTGCCGCGGGAAGCTGAAATCATCATGCTGGAGCGGGATCTCCGCCTGGTCGCCATGTCGAAAGGCAAATACCACGCGAACCTGATCTCGACGTCAGACAGCGCTGATGTGGTGCGCGCCGGCAAGGCAAAAGGTCTCGACATCACCGCCGGGGTCTCGATCAACCACCTGACCCACAACGAGAACGACATCGGGGCCTATCGCACCTTCTTCAAGATGTCGCCGCCGCTGCGCGATGAGGACGACCGTCAGGCGATGATCGCCGCTGTCGCCGACGGCACGATCGACATCATCTGTTCCAACCATGACCCGCAGGACGTGGAAACCAAGCGTCATCCCTGGGCGGAGGCCGAGGACGGTGCGATCGGACTGGAAACACTGCTGGCGGCCGCGCTTCGGCTGTATCATTCCGAGCAGGTCGACCTTGTCACGCTCCTGGCCACGATGACCTGCCGTCCGGCGGACCGGCTGGGGCTTGAAACCGGCCGGCTTGCCAAGGGGGCTCCGGCGGATGTCACCGTTTTTGACCCTGACCGGCCCTGGGTCCTGGAAAAGAGCGCCATCCGTTCCCGGTCGAAGAATTCACCCTTTGAAGATGCACGGTTCTCCGGCCGGGTGCTGCGCACCGTTGTGGCCGGCAGGTCCGTTTATTCGCATAGTTGAAGCCGGGTCCCGCCGGATCATTCGCAAGGTTTTTTGAACCCCGACCTGCTTGGCGCCACAATTGTCGCCAAGCTGTCGGGTGTTTGAACAATGCGGATGAACCAGATGCGTTCGATTTTCATTTTGCCCTTGATGGTGTCCCTGCTGGGGAACCCGGCGGCGGCCGCCGACCTTTACATGAAATACAAACTCTATGCGCTGAGCCTGCCGATCGGCTCCGGTGTCCTTAATCTGGATGCTGACGAAGATGGTTATTCTCTCAGCGCCAACGGACAGACGGCGGCTTTCGGCAAGCTGGTGTCAGATGGCAAGGGAGCTGTCAAATCCAGCGGCAAGGTCAAGAACCTGTCGCTGGCCCCCGCCCGTTATGCGCTTGACCTCAAGAGCGAGGACGAGACCGGCACGGTTGCCCTGAACATGAAAGCCGGCAAGGTGGACAAGGTTGCGGTCAACCCGCCCCAGGACCGGATGAAGGAGCGGATCAAGGTCACCTCCGCGCATCTCAAGGACGTCCTCGACCCCTTGAGCGCCGCTCTGCTGCCGGCCCCCAAGGGGCTTGCAAAGGAAAGCTGCAACAGGACGCTGCGCATCTATGACGGCAAGGAGCGTTACGACGTCCATATGCGATACAAGTCCCGCCGCTCCGCACGGACCGCTGACGGCCGGTTCAAGGGAGACGTGCTGGTGTGCGGTGTTCGCTATGAGCCTGTCGCGGGACATCGGCCCAACCGAAAAACCATTCAGCAGCTGGCCGCCAACAAGTCGATGGAAGTCTGGCTGGCGCCCGTCGGCGACAAACCCTTTCTCGTGCCCCTGAGAGCCAGCATCTCCCTGCCCTTCGGATCGCTTGTCGTCGAGGCGGAGAAATACAAGCTGTCCAGGTGAAGCTGACGGGTCTTTCGCCTGCCGGCATTTTTAAAGAGATGGAAAACACCTGTTGCCTCTCTTGATCCATGCGCCCATGCCGGTACATTGCCATGACAATTCTTACAAATGTCACCGGAGTGCCTGAGGTTGCCTGATCCGATCAGCTGGGAATTCGCCTGGCCCTACTATCTTGCGGCCATAGTCTTCGGCTACCTGCTGGGCTCTATCCCGTTTGGCCTGATCTTTACCCGCATGGCCGGGCTCGGAGATATTCGCAAGATCGGATCCGGCAATATCGGCACCACCAATGTGTTGCGGACAGGCAAAAAGTCCGTTGCGCTGGCGACCTTGCTGGGAGATGGCCTCAAGGGCACGGTCGCAGTCCTGATCGTCGGCTACGCCTATGGTCAGGACATGGCAATCGTTGCAGGTCTCGGCGCCTTTCTCGGGCACCTCTTCCCTATCTGGCTGAAGTTCAAGGGTGGCAAGGGAGTCGCCACCTATCTCGGTATTCTGCTCGGGCTTTATTGGCCGGTGTTCCTGATCGCCGCCGCGATCTGGATCGTGATGGCTGCCGTCTTCCGCTATTCCTCCCTCTCCGCACTGACGATGACCCTGCTGACACCTATTCTGCTCTGGTTCGCGTTCCACCAGTTCCAGATGGCTGAAATGTTTGCGCTCCTCACGCTGCTGGCCTGGGTCAAGCATCACGAGAACATCGGCCGGTTGTTGCGGGGCCAGGAAAGCAAGATCGGCGCGAAGTCCAAACCGGCTCCGGAGGCAGCAAGCCCTCCGGGTGACGGGAGCGCTTGAGCGGCCCGGCCAACGATAAAACAAGCTGCCTCTCGGAGGCAGAACGGATCGATTGGCTTCGGCTAATACGGTCGGAAAACATTGGCCCCAGAACCTTCGTCGACCTTTTGTCCCATTGCGGAAGCGCACGGGAAGCGCTGGACCGCTTGCCGGAACTCTCCCGGCGTGGCGGCCGGAAAAGCTACCGGATCTGCCCTCCAGAAGCCGCCAAAGCTGAACTGGAAGCACACAGGCGCTTCGGTGCCCGACTTGTTGCCTTGGATGAGCCGGATTATCCGCAACACCTCAGACACATCGATGCGCCTCCACCGCTTTTGTCGGTGCTGGGTGGCGCGGCGCTTTCCAGAGAGCGCATGATAGGCATCGTCGGAGCGCGCAATGCTTCTCTTTCAGGACGCAAACTGGCCTCCCTTTTCGCAAGAGGACTGGGCGGGGAAGGATTTGCCGTTGCTTCGGGACTGGCACGCGGGATCGATGCAGCCGCCCATGAGGCTGCGATCCAGACCGGCACAATTGCCGTTTTTGCCGGCGGCATTGATGTCCTTTATCCGCCTGAGCACGACCGCTTGCTGAAAAACCTTGTTGATGCGGGCGGCGCGGCCATCAGTGAAATGCCTTTCGGCCTGAAACCCCGTGGCCGAGACTTCCCGCGGCGCAACCGCCTGATCTCCGGTGTTTCTCTCGGCGTGGTCGTGATCGAAGCTGCCAAGGCCTCCGGCTCCCTGCACACGGCCCGTTACGCCCTGGAGCAGAACAGGGAGATCTTCGCCGTCCCCGGATCTCCGCTCGATCCGCGCTCGGAAGGCGCCAATGGCCTGATCCGGCAAGGCGCCCTGCTGGTCACCTCGGCAGCAGATGTGCTGGAGGCCCTGTCGGACCGTCTTGAACCGGAGTTGCCAATATTCCGGCAGGATCCGTCCAGATTGATCAGAAAAGAGGCTTCAACGAACGCGAAAACCTTGTCGGATCCGGATCAGGAATGCCGCGACCAGATCCTGCAAGCCCTCGGACCAACCCCCGTCGATCTTGACGAACTGATCCGCTTCAGCGATGGCGATGCGCGCTCCGTCCACATCGTTTTGCTGGAACTGGAGCTTGCCGGACGGATTGAGCGGCATGCCGGCAACAAAATCTCCGCTCTTTATTGAAGGACAGTTTTAACTTGTTTCTCAGTGGATAACCGGTATCTGGAGCGGACCGCTTGACCCGGATGCCGCAAAGGTCCATTTGACAGGCGGCGCCTGATCCGTGATCGTCTGCGCCATCTGATCATCGCCAAGATCACCTTCTCCACCGGGCGGGGGCTCCGTTTCCGGCAAAAATTATTTGGGTAAGAATGAACGTCGTCATTGTGGAATCGCCGGCAAAAGCCAAGACGATCAACAAATATCTCGGCTCCGACTATACGGTCCTGGCCTCTTACGGGCACGTGCGCGATCTGCCGCCCAAGGACGGATCGGTCAAACCCGACGACGATTTCGCGATGAGCTGGCAGGTGGACAGCAAGTCCCAGAAGCGGCTGACAGAAATCGCCAATGCGGTGAAGGAAGCCGACCGTCTCATTCTCGCGACTGACCCCGACCGCGAAGGGGAAGCCATTTCCTGGCACGTATTGGAAGTCCTGCAGAAAAAACGCGTCCTGAAGGACAAGCAGGTTGAGCGGGTCGTGTTCAACGCGATCACCAAGAAGGCGATCCTGGAGGCGATGGACAATCCCCGTCAGCTGGATGCGCCCTTGGTTGATGCCTATCTGGCGCGCCGCGCCCTGGATTACCTCGTGGGCTTCACGCTCTCGCCCGTGCTCTGGCGCAAACTGCCGGGTGCCCGGTCCGCAGGCCGCGTGCAATCCGTGGCGCTGCGTCTGATCTGCGACCGGGAAATGGAGATCGAGACCTTCACGCCTCAGGAATACTGGTCGATCTTTGCCAACATGAAAACGCCGGCCGGGGACATGTTCCAGGCCGGCCTGACCGGTTTCGACGGCCAGAAGATCGGCCGCCTCGACATCAAGGACGAAGCCCAGGCCACAACCATCAAGACCATGCTGGAAAGCGCCAGCTTCAAGGTCGACAGTGTTGCTTCCAAGCCTGCCAGGCGCAATCCGGCGGCGCCGTTCACCACATCGACCTTGCAGCAGGAAGCCTCCCGCAAGCTCGGCTTTGCCGCGTCGCGCACCATGCAGGTCGCGCAGAAGCTCTATGAGGGCATCGCCATCGGCGGAGAAACCTCCGGCCTCATCACCTATATGCGTACCGATGGTGTCCAGATCGCAGGTGAAGCCGTTGCGGCCGCGCGTTCCGTCATTGCACAGGACTTCGGTGACAACTACGTTCCGGAAAAGCCGCGCGCCTATTCGTCAAAGGCGAAAAACGCCCAGGAGGCGCACGAAGCCATCCGGCCGACCGATCTGTCCCGTCGCCCGAAGGACGTTGCCCGCTTCCTTGATCCCGACCAGGCGAAACTCTATGAGCTGATCTGGAAGCGGACCATGGCCTCGCAGATGGAATCTGCGGTTCTGGAACGCACGACGATCGAAATCCTCGCTGACGGGTCCGGCAAACGCGCCAATCTGCGTGCGACCGGCTCGGTCGTTCGGTTCGACGGTTTCCTGGCGCTCTACCAGGAAGGCCGCGACGACGAGGAAGATGAAAGTTCCAAGCGCTTGCCTGCGGTGGATCAGGGCGCGGCTTTGACCGCGGCATCCGTTGACGGCAAGTCGGACCCGATCGAATCCAGCCAGCATTTCACCACGCCGCCGCCGCGCTACACCGAGGCCAGCCTGGTGAAGAAAATGGAAGAGCTCGGCATCGGCCGGCCCTCCACCTATGCCTCCACGCTGCAGACCCTGCGCGACCGCGACTATGTCGAACTCGACAAGAAACAGCTCGTTCCGCTGGACAAGGGCCGCATCGTCATCGCCTTCCTGGAAAGTTTCTTCCAGCGCTATGTCGAATTCGACTTTACCGCCAGTCTGGAAGAACAGCTCGACAAGATTTCCGCCGGCGAATTGTCCTGGCTGGACGTGCTGCGCGATTTCTGGACCGGCTTTTCCGGCGCGGTCGACGAAATCAAGGACCTGCGGGTCGCGGAAGTCATCGACGCACTCAACGAGCTGCTGGGTCCGCATATTTTCCCACCGAAGGAAGATGGCTCCGACGCCCGCAAATGCCCGTCCTGCGACAGCGGCCAGCTGTCCCTGAAAGTCAGCCGCTGGGGCGCCTTCATCGGCTGTTCCAACTATCCGGAATGCGGATATACCCGCCAACTCGGCAAGCCGAGCGGCGAAGATGGCGGTGTGGACGACGGCCCGAAGGTGCTCGGTCAGGATCCGGAAACCGGTCTGGATGTCTCATTGCGCACGGGCCGGTTCGGCCCCTATGTGCAGCTCGGCGAAGAAGCCAAGCCGAAACGGTCTTCTCTTCCCAAGGGCTGGTCGGCTGCCGACATGGATCTGGACAAGGCCCTGCAGCTTCTTTCGCTGCCGCGCGAAGTCGGACCGCACCCGGAAGACGGCAAGATGATCACGGCCGGCATCGGCCGCTACGGACCGTTTGTCCTGCATGAAGGCACCTATGCCAACCTGTCCTCCCCGGACGAGGTTTTCTCCGTCGGCATCAACCGCGCGGTTGATGCGTTGGCCGAAAAGCGGGCCAAGGGGGGCGGTCGGCGCGGCGCGGCCGCAACACCGCTGAAGGAGCTCGGCGAACATCCGGATGAAGGCGGGCCAGTCAATGTCTATGACGGCCGCTACGGTCCTTATGTCAAACACGGCAAGATCAATGCGACCTTGCCAAAGGACAGCGACCCGAAGGCGGTCACGCTGGAACAAGCGCTGGAGCTGATCGCTGCCAAGGCGGCCAAGGGTGGCACCAAGAAGAAAGCCGCGGCCAAGAAACCTGCAGCAAAGAAGACAGCAGCCAAGAAATCGGCCAACGGTGAAGACAAGCCGGCCACAAAAAAGACGGCAGCCAAGAAGACGACCGCCAAGAAGACCGCCAAGGCCAAGGTGGATACGTCGTCCGAAGAGGTGCCCTGGGATGATGCCACTTGAGCGCAAAACGGATAAAGCCGCGCAAACACAGCAATCGTAAACACGCCAAGGTTCCAGGTGAGATGCCCTCGCGAGAGGATATTCTCGCCTTTGTCGCCGACAATCCGGGCCGCGCCGGCAAGCGCGAGATTGCCCGTCATTTCGGGATAATCGGCGGCGCGCGCATTCACCTGAAGAAGATGCTCAAGGACCTTGCCGATGACGGCCTGATCGAAAAGCGCAACAAGCGCATGATCCGGCCCGGCGACCTGCCACCGGTTTTTGTCGCTCATCTGGCGGCCCGTGACCGCGATGGCGAATTGCTGGGCACGCCCGTTGACTGGGACGACGAGGCCGGCGACCCGCCCAAGATCCTTGTTCTGACCGGCAAGACCAAGGCCACCCAGCCCGGTCTCGGCGACCGGGCGCTGATCCGGCTGACGGAGGCTGAAACCGGGCCGGAGGCTGACCATGTGGCCCGCGTCATTCGAGTCCTGGAAAAGCGTCAGGGCGCCATTCTCGGCATCTTGAGAAAACGGGACGGCAACCGCCCGCCCTATCTCGAGCCGATCGACAGGAAGCAGCGCGAACTGGATGTCGACCCGGCCGAGATGAAGGAAGCGGACGACGGGGACCTGGTAAGTGTCCAGGTCAGCCGTTCCGGCCGGTATGGCCATCCGCGCGCGTCGATTGTCGAGCGTTTCGGCTCGATGAACTCCGAGAAGGCCGTTTCCGAAATCGCGCTTCAGTCGCATGGCATCCCGCATGTTTTCCCGGCAGCCGTCGAGGCACAGGCCGAAGCGGCAAAACCGGTGGAGAAGCTCGGCAAGCGTGAGGACTGGCGCCAGGTACCGCTGATCACCATCGACCCGCCGGACGCCAAGGACCATGACGACGCCGTCTATGCGGAACCGGATGAAGACCCGCAGAACGAAGGCGGGCACATTGTCTATGTCGCCATTGCCGACGTCGCACATTACGTGACACCGGGCTCACCGATGGACCGCGAGGCCAACCTGCGCGGCAATTCGGTCTATTTCCCGGACCGGGTGATCCCGATGCTGCCGGAGCGGATCTCCAACCAGCTGTGTTCGCTCAGGGAAAAGGAAGACAAGCCCGCGCTTGCTGTGCGCATGATCTTCGACAAGACCGGCCGCAAGACCGGTCACACGTTTCATCGCGTGCTGATGCGCTCGGCCGCAAAACTCTCCTACCTGCAGGCACAAAAGGCAATCGACGGCGTCACCGACGAGAAGACCGAAACGATCCTCGACGGCATCCTGAAGCCGCTCTGGGCTGCCTATGCGGTGCTCCAGAAAGGGCGTGATGCCCGCGAACCGCTGGAACTCGACCTGCCGGAGCGCAAGATCAAGCTGAAGGCAGACGGTACTGTCGATCACGTCTATGTGCCGGAGCGGCTGGACGCGCACAAGCTGATCGAAGAATTCATGATCCAGGCGAATGTTGCGGCAGCGCAAACGCTGGAGCAGAAGAAAACACCCCTGCTCTACCGGATCCATGACGCCTCCACGCCGGAAAAACTGGAAAGCCTGAAAGACTTCCTGTCGACGCTGAACATGAAACTGCCCTCCTCGGGCGGTCTCAGACCGTCCGCCTTTAACGGCATTCTGGCCAAGGTCAAGGACAGCCCACAGGCCCATCTCGTCAATGAAGTCGTGCTGCGGAGCCAGGCGCAGGCGGAATATGCCCCGCAGAATATCGGCCATTTCGGCCTCAACCTGCGGCGCTATGCCCATTTCACCTCTCCGATCCGCCGTTATGCAGACCTGATCGTGCACCGGGGTCTGATCTCGGCGCTCGGATTGGGCAATGACGGCCTGCCGGATGGCATCGAAAGCAAGCTGGAAGCCATCGGCGCGGAAATCTCGGGTGCTGAGCGCCGCGCGATGCTGGCCGAACGCGATACGATCGACCGGCTGATTGCGCTGTGGATGAGCGACCAGATCGGCGCAACCTTCCAGGGGCGCATCGCCGGCGTGGTCAAGTCCGGTCTGTTCGTGCGCCTGGAAGAGACCGGGGCAGACGGCTTCGTGCCGGCGTCCACCATCGGCCTCGACTACTATCGCTATGACGAAGGGTCGCATGCCCTGATAGGTGACAAATCCGGCGAGACCCACCAACTTGGCGATCAAGTGGAGGTCCGGCTTGTGGAAGCGGCCCCCTTTGCAGGCGCGTTGACCTTTGAACTGCTCAGCCACGGGCGGATTGCCGGCAAACGCATTCGCAAGGGCGCCCCGAAGGCCCGTCGCGGTCCGCCGAAAGGCAAACGCAACACCTCCTCCTCGAAGAACAAGGGTCGAAGGAGGACTTCGTGACGGTCCGTTACGATATGCACGAAACGATGCAGGCTCCCGAACCGCCTGCGGAAAAGCCGAAGCGCAAGATCATTCCCGCCATGCTGCGCGGTGCCCGGAACCGCTGCATGAACTGCGGCGAGGGCCAGGTCTTCGACGGCTTCCTGACAACCCGCCATGCCTGTGCAAAATGCGGTGAAGAGTTTCACCATCACCGCGCCGATGACGCGCCGCCCTATTTCACCATCACCATTGTCGGCCATATCGTGATCCCCGGCCTTTTGATCGTCGAGGTCCTGTGGCGCCCGGAACTCTGGATCCACATGTCGATCTGGATACCGCTGACCTTGATCCTGTCGTTGGGTCTGATGCGGCCGATCAAGGGAGCCCTGGTGGGTTTGCAATGGGCGCTCTACATGCACGGCTTCGATCCGGATGCGGAAGACGACCTGCCGCCACCGGCTCCGACACCGTCTGAAAGGACCACATGACCGGCACCTTTGAGAAGCAACTGGCGAAAGACGAGAAAGCGGGAGACTATCCCTATATTCGCCCGAAGGATGCAGCGACGCTGCTCATTCTCGACCGGGATGACAAGGGAACGGTCCGCCTCTTGATGGGCCGGCGCCATATGCGCCACACATTCATGCCCGGCAAATTCGTGTTTCCAGGTGGCCGGGTGGACCCGGGCGACTCCCGTATCGCCAATGTGCTGCCTTATCATCCGGATGTGGAATCCAGGCTGTTCAAGGATCTGAAAAACGCCAAGTCGGCGGCGCGGGTCCGCGCGCTCGCCCTGGCAGCCATTCGTGAAACCTATGAGGAGGCGGGCCTCTTCATCGGGCGCAAGACCGAGGCCGCTCCCCTTCGTCTTGGAGCCGGGTTTGAAGCCTTTGCCGAGCGGCACGTCCAGCCCGACCTAGGCGGCCTGCGCATGATCGCCAGAGCGATCACCCCGCCGCAGCGCCCGAGGCGGTTCGATACCCGTTTTCTCGCCGTCTGGGCGGATGCAATTGCAGACAGGTTGCCCGAAGGCCATGGCCCCTCCGGCGAACTGGAAGACTGTGCCTGGCTCACATTTGAAGAGGCGCGGGCAAAGGAACTGCCCATGATCACCACAAAGATCCTGGGAGACCTGGAAGAGCGTCTGGCGGCCGATCCGGAGCTGACACCGGCACCGTCTGTTCCCTATTACTTCTTCCGTAAGGGCGGCTTTGTCAGAGAAACGCTCTGATACCTCCACGAACGCCGGCCCCAGGCGCCCTGCCCGCTGTTTTCCTGAAAAGGGTCACACATGGAAAAGACTGCCATCGTCCCGGACGAGCTAGAGAGCTTCTACAGCGACTGGAAGATGTCGCCGGGACTGGCCTGCGGCGACTTTCTGTTCCTGACCGGTTTCACAGGTGCGGATGCCGACGGCACCCTGTCCACCGATCCGGAAAAACAGATGCGCAACGCCTTCCGCAAGATCGGTCTGGTTCTGGAAGAAGCGGGACTGGATTACAGTGCGCTTGTTGAAATGACCACCTACCACGTCGGGCTACGGGATCATCTTGCCCTGTTCAAGTCCGTCCGTGCTGACTATGTGCGCGAGCCCTACCCGGCCTGGACAGCCATTGAAGTCGCCGGATTCGTCCGCGAAGGCACCGTCATCGAAATCAAGGCGGTTGCCTGCCGCAGGCCCAGTTCCAGCTGAACTTGTGAGCCGGTGTTTCGCATAGCCTGGTGTTGCAGATCACCCAGGAGCGCAGCCGCTGAACGTGCAGGACTTTTTAACTGGCGAGTACCAGCAATCGCTTGACTTTCGCGCCACGATGAGTAGTTTGCGCGCTGATTTCAGACATTGGGGCAGATTCCTCGCCAGCCCATCTGGCCACAAGAACTCTTTGCCCGACAACAAAGAACAGGAACCACGGCCATGGCCAAGGCGACAACAATCAAAATCAAGCTGCTCTCCACGGCGGATACCGGTTTCTTCTATGTCACCAAGAAGAACTCCCGCACGATGACCGAAAAAATGGTCAAAAAGAAATACGACCCGATTGCCAAGAAGCACGTCGAGTTCAAGGAAGCCAAGATCAAGTAATCTTGCTTGCTGAAAG
Organism: Labrenzia sp. VG12; assembly: GCF_002237595.1. Classification (NCBI taxonomy): domain Bacteria; kingdom Pseudomonadati; phylum Pseudomonadota; class Alphaproteobacteria; order Hyphomicrobiales; family Stappiaceae; genus Labrenzia; species Labrenzia sp. VG12. The sequence continues at coordinate 752,731 of NZ_CP022529.1, read as the reverse complement.
TTGCATCAAAAACCCGCCGGCGACGGCGGGTTTTTTGTTGACCGAACGGCAACGCTCATTACCCGGCAAACACAATCCCGCACGCTTTCCAGCGCCGGACATGCCGTCTCGAGCGGTTGATTTCTAAGCACAATTACGGCGGAGGAATTAGTGGTCGGCGGGAACACGGCATTCGAGGAGGCCACTCATCGGCCGGTTCCCAGCCGACCTGCCCCACGGACCCAGGAGATGCGGCGGACCTGAGCACTCCGAGGGGAAACTACTTTGCCAACTTAACGTTAGGTCAATTATGACCTCGTCAATGAGGCGATCAGGAAAATTCCTAACCTGTGATCACACTACCCTATTGTAACCCGAATGCAATAATTTCCATAAAATATACACAGAAACAATGCGATTTTAGTAAATCCGTAACCTTAATGTGAAGCTCGCACCAAGGTCCGCCAAGTGATTCTGCGCAACACAAGCGACTTCAGCCCTGCTTAGAGCTCGAAAACTTGTACAAATCTTGGTCTGAAAACTGAGCTGAGCGGTGCGACGCTCACGCCTCGCCGAGATAGGACCGAACCGTCTCGAGAAACTTCGCCACCGAAATAGGTTTGGAAATATAGGCTTCGCAGCCACCCTGGCGAATGCGTTCCTCATCGCCCTTCATGGCAAAGGCGGTGACCGCGATAACCGGAATGGACGAGATATCCTCGTCTTCCTTGATCCACTTAGTCACTTCCAGCCCGGACACTTCAGGCAATTGAATGTCCATCAGGATCAGGTCGGGATGGTGTTCACGCGCAAGACGCAGGGCCTCGATACCGGTCCGGGTTTGCAAGGTGTTGTAGCCGTGCGCTTCGAGCAGATCATGAAACAGTTTCATGTTCAGCTCGTTGTCTTCTACGATCAACACCGATTTTGCCATAAGTCCGGCCCTTCACCCGGCGGCTTGCCGGTCCCATTTATCTTTTTGCAGAGCTGAGCCTGCAGTAGAACCCTTCCCCGGTCCACATTAGGTTTCTTCTAACCCGGAATCGTTTCAGAAAGGCAAAAAAACACAATGAAAAATATGCAAGGCAAGTCATTGTCCGTTGAAGAAGCTCAGGGAATTGCCACAGAAGCGCTGCTTCAACTCAGCCGGGAACCCGAGCAAATCGGCCGATTTCTTGCCTTTTCAGGAATTGGACCGGAGATGATTCGCGATGCGGCCGGAGAACCCGGATTTCTTGCAGGAGTTCTTGAGTTCTACATGGCCGACGAAGCGCTTCTGCTTACTTTCTGCGAAAATGCCGGAATTCGACCGACAATGATTGCCGCTGCACGTTTTGCCCTGGCCGGAGGAGAGCCCGATTATGCCTGAACCGACCCCGGTGCTGCCGGAGGTCCTGGCACAGATTCACGCTCTGCCCACCTCCTCCCGCCCCCTCATCATTTGCGATGTCGATGAAGTCATTCTTCACATGATTGCGCATCTGGAGGACTATCTGAACGCGCGCAACCTGCGATTTCTCAATCACCAGTACCGTCTTACGGGGAATATCGGCCCTCACGACACCGATACCCCTTTGCCCGCAGACGATGTAAAACGTCACCTGCACACATTCTTCGACGAAGTCAGCCATCAACAGGAGATTGTTCCGGGAGCTGAAACGGCGCTGAAGGAACTCTCCACCGACTGGGACATTGTGCTCCTGACCAATCTGCCGGGAGGGCACAACAAACCGGCTCGGGAAAAACTGCTGTCCGGTCTCGGCGTGCCATTTCCGGTGGTGACCAACTCCGGCCCAAAGGGCGGTGCGGTTGCAGCACTGTCCGCGCAGCGTGCTCAGCCGGTCGTCTTCATTGACGACAGCCCGACCAATCACAGCTCCGTCAACGCATCCCTGCCCTCGTCGGTGCAGGTCCAGTTCATCGCCGATGCAAGGTTCCGGGCCAACATGCGCCAGGAAGATCACATCGACCTGCTCACCGGAGATTGGCAGGAGACGGCGAACTTCATTGGCGATATCCTGCGCTGACGAACAGCGCTGGACCAAGAAGAGCCGGACCGGTGACACAGCTCCCTATATCCAATCTCAGCCTTTGCCGGGATTGCGGCGCCCGATCGCAAGATAAGGGCGCCCGTTGCCTGACCTGTGGCAGCCCCCGGCTTGTTCGCCATGCCGAGCTGGACCAGCTGTCCATCGCCCACATCGATTGCGACGCCTTTTATGCAGCCGTCGAGAAACGCGACAATCCGGAGCTGCAGGATCTGCCCGTCATTATCGGCGGCGGCCAGAGGGGTGTCGTCTCCACCTGCTGCTATATCGCCCGGATCTACGGAGTGCGGTCCGCCATGCCGATGTTCAAGGCCATGGAAGCCTGCCCGCAGGCCGTGGTCATCAAGCCGAACATGGAAAAATACGCCAGGATCGGAAAAGACATTCGCGAGCGTATGCGGGCTCTCACACCACTGGTGGAACCGATCTCGATCGACGAGGCTTTCCTGGACCTCACCGGCACCGAGCGGCTGCACAAGGCGGTGCCGGCTGAGATCCTGGCAAGGTTTATCCGCGACCTTGAAACCGAGATCGGCATTTCTGCATCTGTCGGCCTCGCCCCCAACAAGTTTCTGGCAAAACTCGCGTCCGATCTTGAAAAACCACGCGGTTTCTCCGTCATCGGAGCAACCGAAGCCGAAACGGTGCTGGCGGGCATGCCGGTCGGTCGGATCTGGGGTGTTGGCAAGGTCTTCCAGAAGAAGCTTGAAAGGGACGGCATCCGAACCATCGGCCAGTTGCAGGAGATGGACGCCGCCGATCTGGCCCGCCGCTATGGATCGATCGGTCTGCGACTGGCTCGGCTTTCTCATGGCGACGACAGCCGGGACGTCACACCGCAGCGCGGCGCCAAGAGCGTGTCTTCCGAAACCACCTTCCGGACGGATATCTCGAGCTTCGAGACGCTGCGCCCGATCCTGAGAAACCTGTCGGAGAAAGTTTCTGCGCGATTGAAAAAGTCGGAGCTCTCGGGACGCGGTGTCACGCTGAAGCTGAAAACGGCTGACTTCAAGACCATCACGCGTGCGCGCCACCTGCAGGATCCGACCCAGCTTGCCGACCGCATATTCGCAGCGGGCGAGGATCTGCTCGCAGCAGAAACGGATGGCAGGCGGTTCAGGCTGATAGGCATCGGCGTCAGCGATCTGGAAACGGCCGAGCAGGCAGACCCGCAGGATCTTGTCGATCGCGATGCCGAACGGCGCAAGAATGCGGAGCTGGCGGTAGACCGGCTCCGCGACAAGTTCGGAAAGTCGGCTGTGGAACTCGGCCTGACTCACGCCGCCCGTTCCGAAGGACAAGCCAAAAAGACCGGCGGAAACTGACCACCACCAGTCTTTCGGCGATCAGTCTTGCGGGCAGTCGCCTTCTTCGTAGAGTTCAAGCGACGCCATCTTTCCGTGAATGGTGAAGTCGCCATAGTCGAGTTTCAGATGGCTGCTGATACCGTTTTCATAGAGGCGGAAAGCCAATTGGTAGACAGGCATCAACTCGCCTGACGCGTCATCCTTGCTCGGGTCGAAATAGGCGACGGTGACAGGCCAGTAGGTTTCGCCATCCAGCGACGCGGCCACTGCGTCCGCATTTCCCTGCAGGTCGTTGACGGCTCTGGTGCCAATGACCGTGGTTGTGGCATAGACTTTTTCGCCAGTCTCCGCGCCGTCATAGATGTCAGCCGCCAGGAAGTGCACATTCTCGTCTGCCGCTTTCAATATGGCGAGAAGATGCTCGGTCGGAAACAACACGTCGCCGCCGATTTCCAGCGACTTTTCCGCCGGCTGTTTCAACTCAACCGTCCTGGCATCTGCGCCTGCATGCGCCGTCCCGCGGGTTTCCTCAACCAGCTTCTGATCAACAAAGGTCTTGGACAGGAACTGATAACTTGCGGCCGCCGGCTCCTCGAACGACGTCGTCTGCAGATCCGTGATCTGGGAGCCGCCGTTGGTGTCCTGGAACTCCGTCACGAAGCGGAAATTGACGCTGTATCCCTCGCAGGCATTGCCGGAGAAATCATAGACCATGCGCCCGCTCAGCCCTGCGATTCCGGCCTGTTCTTCGGTGTCGCCGAGCTTCATGTCATAGACGGCCCTGTGCGGCGCCAGCTTCTGCCCTGCAGACGCCCCTGCGCCTGCTGCCAGGACCGGCGTCCCCTGTCCAATCACCAAAGCTGCGGCACAGAACAAAGCACCTACAGAGAGCGGCAGTGATTTCGGAGCGACTTGCATCAAATTTCCTCTTAACTCGTCCTGAGACGGCCTGTTTGACCAGTCCTCGAGGCCCATTATGCGGCAAAAGACGTGTTTCGCCACATGGAATAGTACCGCCACCGTTTCTTTCCCCCCGTTCATCTGCGCGCCTGGGTTCAACTGCAGCGCTTTCCGCCCTCAAACACAACAGGACCGCCAGCCAGGACGCGCTCCAAAATGTCGTTTTTGGCCTTGTCACCTCTGCCGAATTGGGCCAAGACACGCCAGGATTTTTGGAACCAGGAGACGGCCGATGAGCACGATTGAAGCCCGCTTGAACGATCTGGGGGTCACCCTGCCGGAAGCTGCCGCACCGGCGGCAAACTATGTGCCCTTCGTGAAGACCGGCAATCAGCTCTTCATTTCCGGACAGCTGCCGATGGCAGACGGCAAGATCCAGGTCACCGGCAAGCTCGGCGATACGCTCAGCATCGAAGATGGCAAAACAGCCGCACGGCTGTGTGCCATCAATCTGCTTGCCCAGGCAAAGGCCGCAACCGGCGACCTGGAAAAAGTCGTTCGTCTGGTGAAGATCGTCGGGTTCGTGAATTCCACTGCCGACTTCGGTGACCAGCCGCAGGTCATCAACGGCGCGTCCGACTTCCTTGTTGAAGCCATGGGCGACAAGGGACGTCACGCTCGCTCTGCCGTCAGCGCAGCCTCCCTGCCATTCGGCGTTGCGGTCGAGATCGAAGCCATCTTCGAGATCGAAGCCTGATATTTTGCCCGGTGCCCCGGACGGGGCGCCTCCTGCCCGTTCCTGCAGACCGTTGTCATGACCCCGGATCTAGAAGCCATTTTCGCACGTCCGATTGCTCATCGTGGCTATCACAATGCCGATGATGGCATTATCGAAAACACCCCCTCCGCCATCCAGAAATCTGTCGAGCATGATTTCGCCATCGAGGTCGATGTTCAGGAAACAGCCGATGGCCAGGCACTGGTGTTTCACGACTATACGCTGGATCGCCTGGCAGAAGGCAGTGGACGCGTGATCGAACAGCAGTCGGCTGATCTTCTGAAAATCCACATGAAAACCGGGACGGATCGGTTGTGGCTGCTTCAGGACCTGTTCGAACTGGTTGACGGCAAGGTTCCGCTGGTCATCGAAATCAAGTCCCTGCTGCGCCGCGATGCCCAGGGCGACTTTGTCCGGCACATTGCCGATCAGGTCGCCGCCTATAAGGGATCGGCCTGCATCAAGTCCTTTGACCCGGACATGTTGTCGATTGCCAGGGGTCATCAGCCCAATGTGTTGCGCGGCATCGTTGCCGACGGCGCCGAGCCGGGTCCGGATTATGTCCGCTATGGCCGGGTCGACCGGTTCATTCTACGCCATATCCTGCATGCTCCGCGTACACGTCCGCATTTCGTTTCCTATGGTGTCAAGGACCTGCCCAAGGCCGGGCCGAGCCTGTTGCGGTCGATGTTCAAGCTGCCCCTGATGTGCTGGACCGTTCGGACAAGAGATCAGCGCGAGCGCGCGGCCCGCTATGCGGACCAGATCGTGTTCGAAGGGTTCGATCCGGACAAATCCGCCACATGACGGCAGACATCCGGGCGATGTCCCGGCGCCCTTGCGCCGCAACATGAATGCGCTACATCTAGGGCATGAGTTTACTGGTCGGTTTCTTCTAAGGCATGACAACCCACGGGCCCGAACACGGCACGTCGACGGACGCATCGCGCGCTCAGGATGCCGTCACGCTGCGCATCCTGTCGTCTCTGAAAGACATTTCCGCCGCCGATTGGGATCGCGTGGCGAACCCGGGCTGGAAACTGTCCGGCGCAGGCATCCTGGAAAAACAGGCGCCCGGTCTGTCCGAAGACGATCTCTCCAGCTTAATCCCCTCCGACGATGAAGCCGTTTCTGAAGAAACCGACTTCAACCCTTTCTTGTCACACGCTTTTCTTGAGGCATTGGAGACGTCTGGCTGCGCCACCAGCGAGACCGGCTGGTTGCCGCGACACATGGTTCTGCAGGAATCGTCCGGCGCGATCATTGGTGCTGTTCCCGCCTATCTGAAGAGCCACTCCCAGGGTGAATATGTGTTCGACCACGGTTGGGCGGATGCATTCTACCGGGCGGGCGGCGACTACTATCCGAAACTGCAGATCTCGGTTCCTTTCACGCCAGCCACCGGGCGTCGGTTTCTGACGGCAGCCGGCATCAACCGGGAGGCCGGGCTGCAGGCGCTTGCCGCCGGGCTTGTCCAGGTCTGCCAGCGGTCCGGCGCCTCCTCTGTTCATGCGACTTTTCTCACCAGGCCGGAATGGAACAGCCTCGGTGAACTGGGCTATCTCCGGCGAACAGATCAGCAGTTTCACTGGGAAAATCAGGGATATGACAGTTTCGAGGACTTTCTGGCGGACCTTGCATCTCGCAAGCGCAAGGCCATCCGGAAAGAACGCCGCGAAGCGCTGAAGGCGGAAGGACTAGAGGTCGAGTGGGTCACCGGAAAAGACCTGACCGAGGCACACTGGGATGCGTTCTACAGTTTCTACATGGACACCGGCTCCCGCAAATGGGGCCGTCCTTATCTGAACCGGACCTTCTTTTCACTGATCAATGAGCGTCTGGCGAAGCGCACCTTGCTGGTCCTGGCCAAGCGGGACGGACGCTATATCGCCGGTGCGCTCAACTTTATCGGCTCAGAAACCCTGTTCGGACGCCATTGGGGCTGCACGGAACACCACCCTTTCCTGCATTTTGAACTTTGTTACTACCAGGCCATCGATTTCGCGATTGCCCGCGGTCTCAAGCGTGTTGAAGCAGGCGCCCAGGGCGCCCACAAGCTGGCCCGAGGCTACCTTCCAACGACGACCTATTCGGCGCACTGGATCGCCCATGAAGGCCTGCATGATGCCGTCGCCGACTTCCTGGAGCACGAGCGCCGCGCCGTTGAGCGGGAGAACGAAGCTCTTGCCGAACATGCGCCCTTCCGCAAGGCGGAATAGCTGCACCGACGGAAAGTACGATTCAGTCAGGAGAAACGAAGCTGCATCTCGTATTGCTGCAAAAGTTCCTGAGCGCCGACATGTTCCAGAAATCCGTTCTGCGTCGCCGCACTTTCATCGACGTTGACGAATGTCAGAGCGTCTTCACCTGCTGCCTGCCATAGCGCCCGCAGGATTGCCCTGCCCAGCCCCTTTCTGCGGACGGAGTGATGGACAGCAATCTGAGCCACCGCACCGTCCGGATAGACCGCCCCCCAACCGAGCAGTTCGCCCTCCACCTCGATACCGAGCAGATGATGATCGGGACTGAGCGCCTGAAGGGCACACCGGCCATTTTGCGGCGTCGGCTCGGTGTCGAAAAACCCGTCGGTCTCAGTTGGAATTCGGGACAGATCCAGTGGATGCGGCACATAATCAAGGCTTTGCGAAGCCGGTTCCGACGACAGCTTCAAGACCCGCAAAGTCCGGTGACGATAGAACCCCATGGCCTCATAGGAGCTGATTGCGGCCTCGTTGGTGGTGATAACCTCCAGCTGCAGACCTTTTGAGCCGGAAAGCCGCTGCTGCGCGGTCACAGCATCCAGAAGCTGTCGCGACAGTCCCTTGCGCCGGTGATCCGGCAGCGTGCCAACGGAAAGCGTATAGGCCAGCGACCCGTATTCCGCCCGGGGCTTTCCGGAAAACCAGAATGCGGCAATGTCGTCCCCCTGACGAGCCACAAAAGAGTGCTCAGCTGAAAAACCACGCTGGCGCTGGAACGTCCTGAACGCTGTTTCAGACAATTTGAGCGGGATCACATAATCTGAAAACGCGGCATTCATTGCAGCGCATAACTGCGCCGGCGCAAGGTCGCAGCAATCGGAAATACGATAATTCATGGCAATTTTCCCGAGCATTCCCTGTTTCATCTTAAAAAATGTACCGTAATTATCGCAATATTCAACAAGCTCCACCGAGGCACGAGAAAGAAAAACATTCAACCTACCGTACTCTTTGTTAAATACTCACTAATCGATTTAACTTCTTTTCTTTTTCATTACTTCCTCAAAGTAACCTTTTCGTCACTTCCCGGCGTTACCAACAAGATCATAACAATCAGATTTGCCTCCACCTTTCAGGAAGGAACCCCCATGAAACATGTTCTTGGCATCGCAGCCCTGTCTGCCTTCGTACTGGCTGCACCGGTCCAGGCCGCCGACGTCAACCTGACCACAGAAGAGTACAAGCCTTTCAACTACATGGATGGCGACAAGATTGTCGGCTTCGGCGCTGAACAGGTGTTCGAAATCATGAACCGGGCCGGCCTTTCCTATGAAGTGGAAATGGCACAATGGTCCCGCGCGATCGGCCTGGCTGAGAAAGAAGCTGACTACTGCGTTTTCACCGCGTCGCACACGGAAGAACGCGATCCGAAATTTGTCTGGGTCGAGCCGCTGAACGTCGACCGGACGCTCCTGATCAAGAAGGCCGGCTCTGATGTCAATCCGGGCAGCATCGACGACGCCAAGGCCTTCACCGTCGGCACCCAGTCTCAGGACTATACGGAGTCCCTCCTGAAACAGCAGGGTTTCCCGAAAATCGACGCCGCCAAGAACATGGAAACAACCCTGAAGAAACTCGACGCCGGCCGTGTCGACATGGTTGCCGTTTCCGAGGCCTTCTACAACAGCCTGAAGAAGGACGGAAAAGACGTCGACCTCGCAGTGGTTCTTTCCGAAACGGTCCTGTCGATGGCCTGTAACCCGGGCACCAATGCAGACAACGTCAAGAAGATGCAGGATGCGCTGAAGTCCATGATCGACGACGGCACCCAGGCAAAGATCCTGGCGAAATACGAATAAGTCGCCAAACGCGACAAGATGAAACGGCCGCCCCTCGGGCGGCCGTTTTTGTATTCACTTCGTGATCCTGCCGCGAGAGCGGCTAGTTGAAGCTCTCCGCCACATCATACATGACAGGTTCGAAGCTCTTGCAAAGCGCACTGATACGCCGGTTGCGCTCGCGCATCTCCGGTGTCCTGAGCATTGCGAGGAAGTCTTCTCGCCGCCGCCACTGCGAATAATTGGCGATCCGTGTCTGGGCGTCATTGACATGAAGCCCCGCGCCGATGAAACCGGGCTGGTGCTGAATGAAACTTTCATAGGCGTCCTTCAGCTCATCCAGCAGATCAAAGCAGGTCCCCGGTGTCATTTCAAAGGTCGTGATAACGGTCTGACAATCGCGGTCACTTGAAATCTCAGGCATGACTCTCCTCCTCGGTCGGTCAGAAGAGGCTGGCACGTTTTGGAATTGCCGACAACATGGGGAGGATTACGTGGGGCGAAGGATTTGTGTCAGTAGACCTCGCCTTCCAGCGAAACCCCCTCAACGGCCATCTCGCCAACGGCCTGCTGCGCCAATGACAGCAGTTTTTCATAGTGCCCCGTCCTCGAGCTGCCGCTACGCCAGACAAAATACATCAGCCGGCGCATCGGCAGGCCGTCGACCTTCTTGAGCAACAGATCCGGTTCCTTACCGAATTCAGAAGCAATATAGGCCGCCGGGAACAGGGCCAGACCCATGCCGATCGACGCCATCTGGCGCATGGCATCGAGGCTCGTGCCCTCGTAATCCTGCCGGAATTCCGCCCCTGCAGCGCGGGCAAGCGCCTGAACGTCGTCATGCAGGCGAAAGCCCTGGCTGAGGGCAAGCAGCTTTTCCCCTTTCAGCATGTCGATCGGAATGACGTCGAGGCCCGCCAGCGGGTGGGATTTCGGTACCGCCAGGGCAACACTCTCATGGCAGAGAATTTTTGCACTCCACACCTCCGACGGCGTGATATCCGGCGTCAGGATGCAATCCAGGCTGCCGGACGCGAGCGCCTCCTCCAGAAGATTGGGCCTGTCCTCGCGGATATAGAGCTCCAGATCCGGGAAGGTTTGTTTCAGAATCGGCAGTAGGAACGGCATGAAATATGGCCCGAATGTGGGCGACACACCGAGGCGGATCAAGCCGCCCAGATTGTCCTGGCCCGCCTGGGCCGCCGTCACGATTTCGTCGAGGTTTTCAAGGGCCTGACGCGCCAGGGGCAGCAGCCGCTCACCCGCTGCGGTGAGGGAGATGCCCCCGGCCCCGCGTTCCAGCAGCGCGACCCCGAGATGATCCTCCAACAGCTTGAATTGAGAAGACAAAGTCGGTTGCGACACGTGGCATGAAGCGGCCGCGCGGCCAAAGTGGAGCGTCTCGGCAAGTGCCACGAAATAATCCAGTTGTCGTGGCGACGGACGGAACCGCATGCCGACCTCCCTTGCGATAGATTTTCTCTATCACAATAATACAAACAATGTATTTCCTCTATGCCGGTTTTGTTCCCATATCCAGTGTGTCCACAGAGTGAGCCAACCGGAAGAGGAGGAAAGCCATGTACAACCGACTGAAATCCTTGCGCAGCCAGCACAACACCCTGGATTCGCTGATCCGCCGAGAAGAGGGGCACCCCTATCCGGACGCTCAGCACATCCGCTCCTTGAAGAAATTCAAATTGCGCCTGCGTGACGAGATCACTCGCATCGAGACAAGTCTGAACGCCAACCGTCTGGCCTACTGACGGCGCCCCCTTACGAAACGGAGCTTGAAATGCCGATGTTCTGGCCCTTTTTTTCTGTCATGTCCGCCGTACCGCCCCAGCTTCAAAGACGCACCCGGTTGCAGGACCTGGATGCCCGCATGACGTCGTTCCTGTCTGAAAAGCAGGTCTCGAGCACCGCTTGCCCCAAGGTGCTCGACAACGTCAAGGCCGCCAGGTCCAAAGTCCAGCGCGAGATGGCCACAGCACGCTAGGTCTGCAAGTCAATCGCATGATTGACCAGGCAAATGACCAGTGCCCATTGCCCCATCCCGGACAACCGCCGTCCGGATCCTGATGGCCGTCCATAGCTGGACTGCCCGCCCGCACAGGCCTCGCGGGCGGGCTTTTCTTTTTGAATTGCGCCCAGGCCTCAAAGAGGCCGGCAAGGGACCCTTACGCTACGCGAGGACGTTGAAAAACTGAATCCAAAAGGTTTGCCAAGGCCTTGAGAAACGATTCCTTTCCCTGTCTGGCCAACTGTTGAAGCCGTCGCCCGGCTCCTGATCGGCAATCTAAAAAAGGCGGCTCATGGCCGCCTTTTCCGGAAGTCGTGATTTACCTCTTATTCGGCAGGAGCCGTGCTTCCCACTTGCAACCCAGGCTCGGTGCCCGCCTTCTGTCTTTTCGGCGGCCTCACCCGGAAGAACAGGGCATAGAGGACCGGTGCCGCGATCAGGGTGAGCACCGTTGCAAAGGCCAGGCCGCCCATGATGGTCACCGCCATGCCGCGGAAGAAGGCATCCGACAGGAGCGGCGCCATGCCAAGGATGGTGGTGATCGCTGCAAGCATCACCGGGCGCATACGCGAGACACTGGCCTCGACAATCGCGGCATATTTCTCCCTGCCCTCGCGGATCAGAAGGTCGATTTCCTCCAGGAGAACTATCGCGTTCTTGATCAGCATGCCGGACAGCGACAGAAAACCGAGCAGCGACATGAAACCGAAGGGCGTGTCGGTGGCAAGCAGGGCAATGGCAACACCATTGATCGACATCGGCACCATCAGCCAGATGATCAGGGGCTGACGGACCGATCCGAACAGCAAGATCGAGATGATCAGCATCACCAGGAAGCCGAGCGGCAGCTGGGCCCCAAGCGACGCCTGCGCGTCATTTGTGCTCTCGTATTCCCCACCCCACTCCAGCGCGTAACCCGGAGGCAGACGGATGGCTTCGATCTGGGGTCGGACCCTTGCAAGCGCCGCGGAGGCGGTTTCGCCCGCCGTGGTTTCAGCCTTCACGGTCAGCGTGCGCACGCGGTCGCGACGATGGATCAGCGTATCCTGCGGTTCCATCACGAATTCGCGCACCACCTGGTCGATGGGCACGTAGCGGCGCTGATTGCTGCTCCACAAGAGCGAGTCGGAAACGCTTTCATTGACCGACAGGCCTTCAAGCCCTGCCCTGCGGGCGACGATCGGGATGCCTTCATCGACGTCCCGATAGGAACCCACCCGAACGCCTTCTGTTGCAAACTGCAGGGCAACAGAAAGTTCCTCGCGGGTTACGCCGGAGATGCGGGCACGGTCCTCATCGAAGATCGGGCGCACCACAAGCTCGCGCTGGCGCCAGTTGGTGTTGACGTCGGCCAGCCGGTTCTCCGGCAGGGCGAAGATCGCCTGGGCCTCGTTGCCCAGCCGTTTCAGGACATCCTCATCGGGACCCGAGAATCGCGCTTCGATCTTGGCGCCGCCACCCGGCCCGAAGACCAGGCGCTTCGTGATCACCTGGGCAGATGGAAAGCGGTCGGCAAACGCCCGGCGCAAATCCAGCGCAAGCATATCGATGTCGTCCCGGCTACTTGTGCGAACGATCATGTGGCCGTAGGCCGGGTTGGCGTCTTCCGGCGAATAGGTCAGCATGAAGCGGGTGGCGCCGCCACCGGCAAAACTGGTGACCGTCTCGACCCGCTCATCTTCGAGAATGAGCGCTTCCATCTCCTTCAGGTCGGCTTCCGTGGCCCGGATATCCGTGCCCTGGGGTGACCAGTAGTGGATGTAGAAAATCGGCGTGTTGCTGTCCGGAAAAAAGGCCTGCTTGACGTTGCCGAAGGCCATCACGCAGGCAACGGTGATGCCGATCAGCGCGGCAACGGTCAGAAGACGGACATGCAGCGTGCCGACCAGGAAGCCTCTGTAGATCTTGTAGAGAATCCCCTTGTAGGGATCGTGATCCTCCAGGTTGCCGGTCGCCGTCTTGAAGAAATACTTGCCGAACAGCGGCGTCACCGTGATGGCAAACACCCAGGACAGAAGCAGCGAAATCCCGATCACGGCAAACAGCGAAAACAGGAACTCGCCGGTCGCGTCCGGCGACAGCCCGATGCCTGAAAACGCCATGATGCCGATGACGGTCGCACCGAGCAGCGGCCACATGGTCTGCTTGACCACCTTGCTGGCCGCCTCGATCGCCCGCATGCCGCGCTGCATGTTGATCATCATGCCTTCGGCCACGACGATCGCGTTGTCGACGAGCATGCCCATGGCAATGATCAGCGCCCCGAGCGAAATCCGCTCCATCTCGATGGCGAAGATGCGCATGAACAGAACCGTCGCCATGACCGTCAGAAGAAGCACCGTTCCGACGACCAGCGCGGCCCGCCAACCCATGAACAGCGCCAGCACGCCGATGACGATCACCACGGAGGCCGCCAGGTTGAAAATGAAGCCGTTGACGCTTTCATCGACGACAATGTTCTGCTCGTAGATCGGGTGGATCTGCATGCCGACCGGCAGCTGCGCTTCGATCTCGGCCAGCTTTTCGATCACTCTGGCGCCAACCTCGACGATGTTCGTACCGTCCACCTGCGACACACCGATGGTGACAGCCTCGTGGCCGTCATGCCGGATGAGCCGGTTGGGCCGCTGAGGCTCGCCCAGTTCCACTGTTGCCACATCCGACAAGCGGATCATCGCGGTCGACCCCGGACGGCCGATCACCAGGTCCTGGATGCCGCGGTAGTCATCAAAGGCGGAAGCGGTCATCAGGCGGATACGCTGCTGACCGGACACCGCCGAGCCGTTGGTCTGAATGCGGTTCTCCGCATCCAGAACCCCGATGATGTCGGTAAAGGAAATGCCGAGACCCGCCATCTTGTCCTGATCGACATTCAGGTAGATGACATCCTCCGGTTCGCCGGCAACCTCGACCTTGCCGACACCGGGAACTGTCAGCAATTCCCGTCGAATGCGCTTGACCGTGTCGCGGATGTCGCGGTTTGTGTACCCATCGGCCGTTAAGGCATAGAAAAGCCCGTAGACATCGCCGAAATCGTCATAGACCAGCGGGGTGCCCGCCCCGGCCGGCAGATTCCGGACCTCATCATTGACCTTCCGGCGCAGCTCATCCCACACTTGCGGCAGTTCGGTGCCGTCATAGGTCGGCTTGATCTCGACGCTGATACGCGACAGGCCCGGCTCGGACACGGACGTGATCAGATCCAGCTGGGGCATCTGCTGGATGGCCGTCTCCAGGTTTTCCGTGACCTCGTTTTCCACCTCCGCGGCTGTCGCGCCGGGATAGCTGGTGATCACCTGTGCCTGTTTGATGGTAAAGGCCGGGTCTTCCAGCCTGCCAACGGTGGTCAGGCCCCACAGGCCACCCAGAAGCGCCATGAGGACGATCATCCAGGTGTTGACCGGCTTTTCGATGGAGTAGCGTGCAATATCCACGATATCTGATCCCTGTTTTGTCCGGACCCGGATCAGTTCAAACGGCGCACGACCTGGCCGTCGCTCAAGTAAGCGACGCCGGCAGAGACGATCTCGTCACCCGGTTTCAGACCTGCGCGCACGGGGATGTAGTCGCCCATGATGGTCCCGATTTCCACGACCTGTTTCGAAACGGCACCCGTATCCTCTGAGAATTTCCAGACATAGGCAGCACCGTCACCATCCACGCCGACGGCGCCGGTGGGCACCAGGAACTGCTCGCCAAGTTCCAGGCCTTCCGGCAGGAACTTGACGATCACGGAGGACGTCATGCCCGGAAACAGCTGCCCGGCGTCTTCGCGCGGCATGGCCAGCGTTACCCGATAGGTCTGGGTGATCTCATCGACCTGGCTTGAATGCTCGCGATAGGTCAGCGGAAACAGCTTTTCGCCATAGGCCGGAAACTTGGCCTCGATCGACGCGACTTCCGATTCCGTGACCCGCCCGAACAGGGCTTCGGCGACATTGATGTCGACCTGCACCTCGGACACATCATGCAATCTGACAACCGGTGTGCCGACGCTGACAGTTGTGAAATTGTCGATCAGGCGGTTGGAAACGATGCCGTCAAAGGGCGCCTTCAAAGAGGTGTATTCCAGGTTCTGCTTGGCTTCCTTCTGGTCCTCAAGGGCAAGATCATAGGTGTTGCGCTGCTCGTCATAGGCGGACTGCGAAATCACCGAGCGGTCTCGCAGGGTCTCAAGCCGGTCCAGCTCGCGCTTGGCCTGTTCGACGCGGAACGTTGCCTCGCGCAGGGCGCGGTCATAATCCGTTGTATCGAGCCTGGCGATCAGATCGCCCTCCTTCACCTGCTGGCTTTCCAGAACCGGCAGCTGAACCAGCCGGCCGGGAACCTGGAAAGACAGGTTCACGGTCTGCACGGCTGCGATCCGGCCGGCAAAGCGCCGCTCCAGGAGGCCGATCTGATCCGTCACGGTGAAGATTTTTGCCGGTCGGGGCGCTGCATGCAGCGCCGCTTCGGCTTCTGCGACCGGGTCGACGGCGTTGTCCTGGCACGCTGCCAGAAGAACGGCTGCCATCAGAAAACCGGTGAAGCGTCCGGCCGAGGCCAGGTTCATTGCCAACATCATTCTCAGTCCCGATGTTCGAATTCGGACAGGCGGCTGCGGAGTTCTTCGAACACGGCAGCCTGCTCATTCTCATTGAAAATTGCGACACAATGGGCTTCTGCGAAATGCAGGCCCTCAAGGCTCGCCCAGATCGCCCAGGCTCTACCCACTTCCGGTGTCTCGCCCTGGATTGCCGCTTTCAGCCGCGCCTTCACGTCCATGAAAGGCTCGCTCAGGTCCGGCTTGGCGGCCGTGGTGGCCAGCATGGCGCGCGCCAGGTCCCGGTTCTGCTTCAGCCAGCCCTCGGTGACATCGATCATCGCACTCAGGGTCGGACAGGGCGAAGACAGGTTCTGCGCACGTGCCGCGATGACTTCCGCTTCGAACTGGCGGCCAAGGTGTTCCACCATGCCGGTGATCAACGCATCCTTGGTCGGAAAATTGTAGAGCACACCGCCCTTTGAAAACCCCGCCGCCTCCGCGACCGCATCGATTGTCAGCGCTGGCGCACCGGCCCGCCGGATGAGATCCAGCGCAGCGTCAAGAATGCTTGATTTGGAATCTTGCGCCTTGCGCGCAGGTCTGGAACTCATGCGGCTTTACCGTCTGGTCAGTACAGTTGCCGCGCCTTCTAAACCGTCCAGCCGGTACAGACAAGCTGTAAAAAGAGGCAATCGTCGTTTTCCGCAGACGCTCAGTCTGCGGAAAACGGGCCAAATCAGTCGAGAGATAGCAAGGCTGGATCAGGCGGCTGCGTTGGCCATCGCCGCTTCGTTTGCCGCCTGTTCGGCGGCGGCGGCTTCGGCTGCCAGACGTGCGCGCTCGCGCGCGTCTTCCTCAGCACGTTCCGCGAATTCGATGAACTCGTTGGCAGGCATTGGCGCAGCGAAGAAATACCCCTGGGCCGCGGTCACACCGAGCTCCAGGAGCCGGTCGATCTGTTCTTCCATCTCGACGCCCTCGGCAATGATGCCCATACCGAGATTGTCGGCCAGCTCAACCATGGAGTCGACGATCGTCGTGGAATTGTCGTCCGACCCGATCGTGTCGATGAACATCTTGTCGATCTTGATGATGTCGACACCAAGCTTCTGCAGATAGGCCATGCCACCATGACCGGTACCGACGTCGTCGAGTGCGACCCGAACACCAAGCGCCTGCAGTTCGGCGATGATCTTGCGGGCCAGTTCCATGTCTTCCAGCGGATGGCGTTCGGTCACCTCGACCACGATCTGCTGGAAGGAGATTGCGGATTTTTCGAAGATCGACTTGATATCCGAAATGATTTCCCGATCCAGGAAATGGCCGGCAAACAGGTTGACCGACAGCTTCAGATCCGGGTTTTCGCCGTAGAGTTCGCCGATTTCCTCCGAGGACACGCGCATCATGTGCCGGGTCATGTCGAAGATATGACCATTGTTCTCCGCATAGGCCATGAACTGTCCGGGAGACACGATCATGCCGTTCGGACGCCGCCAGCGCATCAGGATCTCGCAGCCACGCAGGCGGCCGCTTTCGATGTCCATGACAGGCTGATAGTAGGGAATGAACTCGCCGTTGCGGATCGCGGCAACAAACTCGTCGTCCGCTTCCCGTTCCGGCCGCCAGGACAACCAGACGCCGATGGCGACAAAAAGAACCGCTATGCCCGCGCAGGCAGCAACCGCAATCACCTTCAGGTCCTGGACCAGCTGTCCGGCGGCAGAGGCCGGTGCCGTCACAGAGGCAACAAGCGGGTAAAGCTCCGACCTGACATCGACGGTCAGGATTTCCGACGGGTCGCTGGCTTCGGAGTTATAGCCACCGACTGTGTACCAGAGCAGATTGTCTCCAAGACGCAATTCGGTCCTGCGATAGGAGCGCAGGTAGTCGGGGCCCGGATCCATGGCGATCACCGCGGGGGTGACCTCTGCAAACAGGCGGCTCTTGTTTTTCAGGTCCCAGCTGATGACTGCGGCCCGCACGCCCAGATAGGATCTTTCCAGCATGCCGATCCCGACCAGCGGACCGTCTTCGCGGATCGGCGGCAGGATCACCTCACCGGCCAGTTCCCGGTCGGGAAACACGCACATGCGCTGGCCGGCAGCATCCGCCAGCCCGATGGCATCGATCATGCCGTGTTCCAGGATCTGCTTTTCATAGATCACGCGGTCTGCGGCATTGCAGGTCTGGACATCGTCCCGATCCAGACGTTGCAGCAGGGAAACGGTGGTGCTGATCGCTTCCTCGGCGCGATGTACTGTTGCCTGGCCCATGCCCTCCATTTCGGTAATCGCACGGCGTTCAGCATATTGGTTCAAAATGATATTGATCGCGAACAGCGGCGTTGTCGCCAGCACAAGGGCGATCAGAACTGTTTTCGCAAAACCTAAATACCGGAAGGACAAGACGCGGGCCTGTTCGTGAATAAACTCTTTCTGAAGATGGCTGAACTGGGTAAACAAGGACTGAAGATTCAGCTGTTTCATTCAGATCAAAGCGGCGGCGTGCACGCGCGTGGTCAGATGCCGCAAAACCAAGGAAATCAGCTGCCGGGGAGGATTTCATGCAGGCATTGTTCATCGGTCAGGCCTATATCGACGTCACCTTCTTGACCGACCGCCTGCCGACCGGCGACGAAAAGGCGATCGCCAATGATTACGCGATCAGCTTTGGCGGCAACGCCGTCACCGCAGCCTTCTGTTGCGCCAAACTGGGCGGCAAGCCGGATCTGCTATGTTCCCAGGCCGATGACTGGCTGTCGCGCATGTTCCTCGACATGGCGGCGGCCTATGGCATTTCGATCCATGGCAGAAAAGTACGCGAGAGTTCGCTGTCCTTCATCATGCCCAAGGGCGGCAAGCGCGCCATTGTGCGCTGCCGGGACAATGAATTCCTGCATCCCTTCCCACCATTGACCCTTACCGGCCTGAAAGCGCTGCATCTCGACGGACACATGCCGGATGCCGCCCTCCACTACGCCGCCACCTGCAAGAACAATGGAATTCTGACCTCGCTTGACGGCGGCGCGGTGCGCGAAAACACGGACGAGTTGCTGGAACATATCGACATCGCCGTCGTGTCCGAGCGCTTCTGCGAGCAGCTCGGCAAATCGGCCGGCGAGACCCTGGCGTATCTGCGCTCGAAAAACTGTCCTGTGGGCGCGGTCACGCTCGGCGAACAAGGTGTGCTCTGGTATGAAGCAGGCGGCCCCGACAAGGTCCTGCCCGCCCTTTCCGTTCCCCTTGACAAGGTCGTGGATTCCAACGGGGCCGGCGATGTTTTCCACGGCGCTTACATCGCCTCTTATCTTCACTGGCCCGAACACAGCTGGGACCAGCACTTCCGCTTCGCCCGTGGCGCGTCGACCCATGCCATCCAGCATCTTGGCAACGAAGCCAGCCTGCCGACAATTGAAGACATCGAACGCGCAAGCAGTGCTTACCCGGAAAAGAGCGCGGCCTGACCTGACTGCCGTGCCCGCTCTATCGCAATCGGATCTGCCAACAGGCTGTTCTGACAATGTGTGATGCAGGACACATCTTGTTCGTACGGAGCGTCTAAACCTTGCTTCGGCTTTCACCTTGCCTCCCTCTGGATCTTCAAGCAGAGTGGAGGCGCCTCTATTCATGGAGATTTTCAATGAAATTTGTCCGTTCGCCCCGGATTGCCGCCGGCCTGACGGCCGCCGTCAGCCTGATCGCTCTGCAGGCCACCCCTGCCCTTGCGTTCGACCCAACGGGAAATGACGTCGCCGACGCCTTTCTGACCCTGCTCGATGCCCAGGAAGGCACCGTTGAAAGCTATGGCGGTGTCGACGTTTCCGGCGACACCGTCACCATCAACGACGTTGTTGTGACCCAGGACGGCGACGACGGCCGCGTGACCATTGCGGCGACGACCCTGACGAACGGCGCCGTCCAGGACAACGGACGGCTCAAGCTGGGCGGCCTTGACCTTGAGAACCTGGAACTGAATGCAGATGACGGCGGTCTGAGCCTTGCCAGCCTGTCGGTGACCGATCTGCTGCTGCCGTCTCCGGCCGAGATGGAAGCTGACACGCCGCCAGTGGGCCCCGGTTACAAGACCCTTGAAGCGACATCGATCGAGATCCGCGACGAAGACGGCAAGGTTGCCGACATCACCAAGATCTCGTCCTCCATCGATGGCATGGACGGCGATCTGCCGACCGGCGGCCAGTTTGCCGTTACCGGCGCGACCGTGGATGTCACGCAGCTGGAAGCTGATGAAAGCAAGACGCTGACCGACCTCGGCTATCAGACGCTGACCGTCGATCTCGCCGGATCTGCCAAGTGGGATCCGGAAGCTGCGACCCTGGTCGTACCGGAGATCAAGGTCGATGCCAAGGATGCCGCCAAGCTGTCCCTGTCGTTCTCTTTGGGCGGCGTCACCCGTGATGTGATCACCCAGCTCAACGAAAAGTCGGACAAGCCGGAAGAAGCCATGGCGCTGCTCCAGAACGTCACCGTCGACAATGCCAAGATCCGGCTGGACGATGCGTCTCTGACGGGCCGCATCCTTGATCAGGAAGCAAAAAAGGCGGGTGTCGAGACACCGCAATATGTCGCCGGCATCACCGGCAGCCTGCCGATGATGCTTGGCATGCTGCAGAACAAGGAACTTGAAGGACAGGTGGCCCAGGCTGTGACTGAGTACCTGAACACGCCTGGTTCGCTTCAGGTTGTTGCCGCTCCGTCGGCGCCGGTCCCGGTCTCCCAGATCATGGGTACGGCCATGCTGGCACCGCAGATGATCCCGCAGATCCTGGCCGTCGGCATCACCGCCAACCAGTGATCTGACGTCAATACGACTAGGAAAGCCCGGACAATGTCCGGGCTTTTTTCGTTTGCAGAGACCGCTGGCCAGGACATGTTCCAGCCAATTGGCGCGTTCTGCCGGAGCCGTTTTGATCCAAGACCAAGGGAGCTGACGTAGAGCGTGCCGGCGGCACGGTCGAGACAGCTTCTGCAGGCATGGGCCGAACGGGCCCGCCCCATCGGGTTTGTGTCTGACAGACGTCTGTTTTGCCGGGCCGCTTGTCCACAGCTCCGCAATGTGCGCCCTCCCCTCATGCGGCCTACCTCGCAAGACCTCAATCAGGATGCGCCAAATTGGCCGGAAAATGCTCTAGGGTCAGGACTCATAAATTTGATCGAAATGGCGCAACAAACGACAACGAGCTGCAAGGAAAACCGCGACAAGCGGGCTCCCTGCCCGGTTGAGTGGTTTGACGCAGCAGATCAAAGCCGTTTTTGCGTCCTTCCGGGATAGGGTGAATTTGCCCGGCAACGTCGTTGCAAATCTTGGGAAACCCGACGGTTTCCTGCAGCTTTGCGCCTCGTATCCGAACAAATTCATCCCTACCATTTCACTCAAATTAATGGGTCCTGACCCTAGGCCGCGGCTTCCTTGCGGTTCTGGAACTGAAGTTCGCACAGGCGGCGATAGACACCGTCATGTTCGAAGAGATCGTCATGCGACCCGCTTTCGATCAGGTGCCCCTTGTCCAGGACATGGATCTTGTGTGCATGACGAACGGTGCTCAGCCTGTGGGCGATCACGATGGTTGTGCGGCCTGCCATCAGCGTCTCGAGCGCCGCCTGGATCTTTGCTTCCGATTCCGCATCAAGCGCCGAAGTTGCCTCGTCCAGGAGCAGGATAGGGGCATCGCGCAGCATGGCCCTTGCGATCGCAATGCGCTGCCGCTGTCCACCGGACAGCCGCCCGCCGCCCTCGCCTGCCAGGGTCGCGTAGCCGTCCGGCAGCTCCTGGATGAAGTCGTGTGCGTTTGCTGCCCGAGCGGCCGCCTCGATCTCGGCCTGCGTGGCGTCGGGTTTCCCGACCGCGATGTTGTCGCGAACGGAAATGTTGAACAGATAGGACTCCTGCCCGACATAGGCGATGTTCCGGCGCAGCGTTTCCATCGATACGGATCTGATCGCTTGTCCGTCGATCGCGATCTCGCCCGACTGCGGGTCATAGAACCGCTCAATCAGGGCAAAGACCGTCGATTTACCGGCCCCGGAGGCACCAACCAGGGCGGTTGTCTTGCCGCCTTCGGCCGTGAGTGACAGACCTGTGAGCGCGGCACCCTCGCCATAGGAGAACCGGACGTCCTTCAGGACAACGTCGCCGCTCTTGACCGTCAGGGCGGGTGCGTTTTCGATCTTGACCAGGTCCGGTTGCTCGTCGATCAGTTCGTACATCAACCTTGCGCCGACAATCGCCTTGCTCAGATTGACATTGAGCCTGGCAAGGCGCCGTGCCGGGTCATAGGCCAGCAACAGAGCCGTGATGAACGCGAAAAACGCGCCCGGATCCTTGCCCAGTTCCACCACCGAATAGCCGCCGTAAAAGATCACCAGCGCGATGGCAAAGCCGCCAAGCGTCTCCATCAGGGGAGACGTCCGCGCCGTCAAAGAGGCAATCTTGTTTGACTGGCTCTGCACCTCGGCAACAGCGCCCGCCATGCGCTTGTGCATGGCCGGTTCCATGCCGAAGGCCTTGACGATCCGGATACCGAGCACCGTTTCCTGAAGCGTCGCGCCGATCTTGGCGTTCGAGACAACCTGCCGCTTGGCATAGGTCTTGACCCGTTTCACCAGGAACCCCACGCCGATCACGATGGGCGGCATGATCACGAGAGCCAGAAGGCTCATGATCGGGTCCATGGAAATCAGAACAACCACGAGACCGATCAGGGTCAGGATGTCCCGGCCGAGGCTCAGCACCAGCATGTCGATGACATTGCGGGCGCTGGCGGATCCCGTGTTGACGCGAATGGCCAGTTCCGGCAGCGACATACGGTCGAAATAGGCCTGGTCCTGTTCGGTCAGGCGCCTGAACAGTTTTTTCTGCAGATCGGCGACGATGGCATTGCCCACCCGCGACAACACCACCATCTGGCCGTAGGTCGATGCGCCTTTCAGCGTGAAGATCGCGATCACCGCACCTGCGATGACGTAGATCATCGCCTTGTCGCGGTTGATGAAGACCTCGTTGATGATGTCCTTCATGATCCAGGCGCTGGCAGCGGTTGTTGCCGCGACCAGGCCCATGAACACAAAGGCCAGCGCATAGCGCGGGATATAGGTCCGGATGTTTTCGCTCAGCAATCGCTTGACGGTCTGGACGGTGCCGTCCTGATCTTCAAAGACCTGCCATTTTGCAGGGTTTAGCACGAAGCATTGCCTTTCATCAGAGTTCTGTTCCCGGCATGAAAGAGGCCAGCAAAGCCGGCCTCCCTGCCCCTTTCAGGAAGGGGTATCCGTTTCTGGTCCGCAGCCGCAAGGGCCCCAGTTTACGCTTCCGGCAGGTTCAGCCGCAAATGCAAATCGCGAAGCTGAGCCGCCGTCGCCTCGTTGGGCGCCCCCATCATCAGGTCTTCGGCCTTCTGGTTCATCGGGAACAGCATGACCTCACGAATGTTGGCCTCGTCTGCGAGCAGCATCACCATGCGGTCGATACCGGCCGCGCAGCCACCATGCGGCGGGGCGCCATACTGGAACGCGTTGACCATGCCGCCGAAACGCTTGTCGACTTCCTCGTTCGGGTAGCCGGCGATTTCGAAGGCCTTGTACATGATTTCCGGCTTGTGGTTCCGGATCGCTCCGGACACCAGCTCGTGACCGTTACAGGACAGGTCGTACTGAAAGCCAAGAACGTCAAGCGGATCGCCTTCCAGCGCTTCCATGCCACCCTGGGGCATGGAGAACGGGTTGTGCTCGAAGTCGATCTCGCCGGTTTCCTCATCCCGTTCGTAGATCGGGAAGTCGACGATCCAGGCAAATTCGAACCGGTCCTTGTCGGTGTGGCCGAGTTCTTCGCCGATGATGACCCGCGCCTTGGCGGCCACGGCCGTGAACTGCTTCGGCTTGCCACCGAGGAAGAACGCCGCGTCGCCCTCTTCCAGGCCGAGCTGCTGGCGGATGGCTTCGGTGCGTTCCGGACCGATGTTCTTGGCGAGCGGGCCCGCGGCTTCCGTCGAGCCGTCCTCGGCCTTGCGCCAGAAGATATAGCCCATGCCCGGAAGGCCTTCGCCCTGCGCGAACTTGTTCATGCGGTCGCAGAACTTGCGGCTGCCGCCCTTCGGCGCCGGAATGGCGCGGATCTCGGTACCCGGCTGTTCCAGGAGGTTGGCGAAGATGGCAAAGCCGGAGCCGGCAAAATGCTCGGACACGATCTGCATCTTGATCGGGTTGCGCAAGTCCGGCTTGTCGGTGCCGTACCAGAGAGCACTGTCCTTGTAGGAGATCTGCGGCCAGTTGCGGTTGACCGGGCGGCCGTTGCCGAACCGCTCGAAGCAACCGGCGATCACCGGCTCGATCGTGTCGAAGACCTCCTGCTGCGTGACAAAGGACATTTCCATGTCGAGCTGGTAGAAATCGGTCGGCGAACGGTCGGCACGCGGGTCCTCGTCGCGGAAACACGGCGCGATCTGGAAATACTTGTCGAAGCCGGAGACCATGAGCAGCTGCTTGAACTGCTGCGGCGCCTGGGGCAGCGCATAAAACTTGCCCGGATGCAGACGGGACGGCACCAGGAAGTCACGCGCGCCTTCCGGCGAGGACGCCGTGATGATCGGCGTCTGGAACTCGTTGAAACCGATCTCCCACATGCGGTCGCGCAGATCGCGCACGACGTTGGAGCGCAGGATCATGTTGTTGTGCAGCTTTTCGCGGCGCAGATCCAGGAAGCGGTACTTCAGGCGCACCTCTTCCGGGTAGTCCAGCTCGCCGAACACCGGCAGCGGCAATTCCTTGGCCGATCCAAGCACTTCCATGTCGCGGATGAAGACTTCGATTTCACCGGTCGGCAGGTCCTTGTTGACCGTTTCCGGCGTGCGCTGTTTCACGTTGCCGTCAATGCGGATACACCACTCGGAACGAACGGTTTCAGCCAGACCAAAAGCGGCCGAATCCGGATCAACCACACACTGGGTGACGCCATAATGGTCGCGCAGATCAATGAACAGCACCCCGCCATGATCTCGAACCCGGTGAACCCAGCCGGAAAGACGGATGGTCTGGCCTTCGTCGGACAGACGGAGATCACCGCACGTGTGACTACGGTAGGGGTGCATTCTAAATCCTCGGTATTCTTCTTGGCATAGAAAATCATTACGGCCCGCCGGAGGCAGGCCGTGTCGGGCTGCACAAGCCATGTTGCGAAGCGAAAGTCAAGGGAGAGGCTTGCGGGAGGCTTGATCGGGCGCCGATTGTTTCCGGCTGTTGCCGTGTCGCCAGTCAGATTTCGGGTTTCGATTGCGCCAACTTCACAAAAGGCTCACCTCGGAAACCTTAACGGTACCCGGCCGGCACCGTCTCACACGTTGCTATGATGTTCAGAGCAATCGCTTCCCCAACGGTCCAAGGCTGACCAAAAAAGAAAGATCTTACAATCACGGCGAACGAAAAACAGGTCGGGATCTTTTCCTACCACGACATCTTCGTCCCCGTGAACGATAACACTGATGTTTTCGTCAGAGTCAGCGTCAGTGATCATGGCGGTACGGTCTACTCGTTTGAGAAAGTGCGCCAAACGATCATGAAGCCTGACCGGCCGGATTACGTCTATGATCCGAATGGCTTGTCATTTCGATTCTAGCACCTGAAACAATCAGCAATGCTTTCAGGGAAATGATCGAAGGAGACGACCTTGAGCATATATTTTGCAAACAAATTGCCACACCCGGCGCTTCCGGAGCAGGAACAGAATGACGAGAGAAGCCGTTTCCGCGAAACTTCGCGACACGCTGCTGGCACTGGAAAACGAGACCGAGATCGTGCTGGCGACCACGAATGTGAATCGCGTTGCCGATAGACTTTGCAATGCCGTTTCGGAAGAAACACCGGTGCCGGCGATCAGCGCCAGCGAGTGGCAGGCTCTGCGCGCCTTGATTTTTCACGCGCTTGAGGACGACAAGTTTTTCGATCGGGAAATGCCAACCCTGACCGGGCTCACCGCGAAAGAGTTCAGGCAGTTGGCCGACAGGTTGTCTGCCGGCTAACTGTCTACCGCCTGCAGCAACGGATGCCATTGCCCGCGGATCTCGTGCGACTTGGAATCCGAATAGTCGAAAACGCCGGAGCCGGCGGCCGCATGTCGGGCGTAGAGCACTCTGTCGGATATGCGTGCGAGCAGCGGAAAGCCCTTTTTGGCGAAGGTCTGTTCGAGGTCCCCCACCTGGGTCGAACGCTTGTTGATGCGGTTGGCGACGACGAAGATGTCCGCCTTGCCCTTGCGCACCCGTTTGATGTCGGAAATGCCGTCGAGAAATTTCAGCGTCGCATCCCAGTCAAACGCAGAGGCCAGCACCGGTACGATGATGTCGGAGGCTTCGGCGATCAGGTTCTTGGCGAGCTCGGAGCGCAGACCGCCGGGACCATCGATGACAATCGCGTCGAGCTTCTTGTCCTTGTCGCCGATACTGTCTTCCTTGGTCCAGTTCAGACCCTCGATCGGTGTCAGCGATTTCGGGCGGCGCTTGACCCAGGAGAGCGACGATTTCTGGCGGTCGGCATCAGCCAGCGCAACATCTTCTCCGCGCGCGGCCAGGGCAACGGCGAGATTCGTGGCAAGTGTTGTCTTGCCGCAACCGCCCTTGGAATTCACCACCAGTATCTTGCGCATTACCGCTCCCTTCGTCGACCACGTCTTTCCCTGCCACCGCCCAACATAGGCGCACATTTTGCGCCTTTTCAAGAGTCGCTGCGCCGAAAATTACCATTTCGTGGCGACAAAGGGGCAGAACTCGGGTATAGCTTTGCGTCACCATGCATGTGATTACAAAAACAAAAGATCTCGCCGCTGCGTGCCAGCGCCTTGCCGCCCATGACTATGTAACCGTGGACACGGAATTCCTCCGTGAAACCACCTTCTGGCCCAAGCTCTGTGTCATTCAGATGGCAGGGCCGGACATGGCATTCATTGTCGATGCGCTGGCCGAAGGGCTTGACCTTCAACCCTTTTTCGACCTGATGCGCGACGCCAGTGTGACAAAAGTGTTCCACGCGGCGCGCCAGGACATCGAAATCATCTATCACCTGGGCGAGCTTATCCCGGCGCCACTGTTCGACACCCAGGTTGCGGCCATGGTCTGCGGCTTTGGCGACAGCATTTCCTATGACCAGCTGGTCTACAAGGTGACCGGTGCGCGCATCGACAAGTCGTCTCGCTTCACCGACTGGGCGCGTCGCCCGCTGACAGCGAAACAGCTCGACTATGCGCTCGCGGATGTGACCCATCTGCGCGACGCCTACCAGTTCCTGAAAGCCAATCTGGCGGAACAGAATCGCAGCCACTGGGTTGAAGATGAAATGCAGGTGCTCACGTCCGTGACCACCTACCGCACCGATCCCGAGCAGGCCTGGAAACGCCTGAAGCTGCGCGTGCGCAAGCCGGTCGAGCTGGCGGTCATGATGGAAGTCGCCGCCTGGCGCGAACACGAGGCCCAGTCCCGGGATGTGCCCCGCAGCCGCGTGATCAAGGACGATGCCATCTACGAACTGGCCGCCCAGCAGCCGCAGGATACGGAATCGCTTGGCCGGCTGCGGACGATCCCGCGCGGATTCGAGCGGTCGAAGGCTGCCGACGAAATTCTGAAAGCCGTCAAACGTGCACTTGCCGTGCCGAAGAAGGACCTGCCGAAACTGCCCAAGGGGCGGCAGGCGCCTGATGGCTCTGCAGCCGCCGTCGACCTTCTCAAGGTGCTTCTGAAACTCGTCAGCGAAGCCAACGGTGTTGCCGCCAAGGTGATCGCCACGGTCGACGACCTGGAAAAGATTGCAGCGGATGACAATGCCGATGTCGCGGCCCTCAAGGGGTGGCGCCGGGAACTCTTCGGCGAAACGGCCCTGAAGCTGAAACGCGGCGAAGTCGCCCTCGCCTTCCAGAACCGGCAGATCGTTGCTCTGGACCAACCGGTGCAGGGGGAAATGAAGACGCAGGCGGCCGAATAGAACTTCCGGGCTTTCGCCAGCGCTGCACCATCTTCCAAGACGTCATCATGAGGAGCGCGCAGAGCGTGCGCTCCACGGATCAGTTGCCTGCGCTGGCGCAAGCGGCAGATCCTTTGATACAGACCTGAGGGTTCTCCTCAGGATGATGTTGAGTGGTTTGTCTTTTGCCCTGGTTGCAGCAAGGTGCCGCCCCTACCCCGCCGTCACCGCAACATCGACCTCAATGACCCGGGCCAACTGGCTGACCCGCTTGCGCAGGCGGTCGCCATCCAGGCTTGCCAGGCCCTTGCCGAGTTCAAGTCTCAGGCCATCACCGGTGTTCGAAATACCGACTTGCGGCAGCATGCCGGCGATCGAGGCGCTCAACAGCGACGCAACACGCATGGTCGCGCCAAGCACCTTGGCCCGGATCCGCAGGCGATCGGTGAACAGTTCCCGGATCACGGGCGACAGGGCTCCTTCGCGCAGGCCCTGGTGCCGGTAGAACACCGCTGCCGCCAGATAGGCGCGGCTGGCATGATCCAGCCCGACAAAGGAGGCGTTGGAAATGATGTTCAGGCTCTGCTCGCCGCGATAGTCCGGATGCGCCCGCCAGCCGATGTCTGACAGCAGGCAGGCAGCGTGGCGCAGACGGGTTTCATTGGCCGTTTCCTCGATGCCGAGTTCACCGAACAGCTTGTCTGTCCAGACGATCAGCTCCTCGGCGTGGTCCGGCGATCGTGCCCGCAGGGTGCAGAGTTCGCGCGCGGCTTCGATGACCGGGTCATGATCCTGCATGTCCTCAGGCAGCTTTTCGTGCAGCAGCCCCTCGCGCACACCGGTCGCCGAGAAAACGAGGCGCTCGGCCTTCATCGAGGTCAGCACCTGCTCCAGAACCACCGCACCGATCGGCACAAGAGGACGGCGCTGTTTCGAGACAACTTCCGCCATCTCGATGCCTTCGAGATTGGGGACGGCGATCTTGCGACAGAACGCGATCGCCTCGTCTGCGCTCATCTCGTAATTGTGCATCACGTGCAGCGGGTAATCGTTCTGCATCAGGTGAAGCCGGCCGAGAGATCGCCAGGTGCCTCCGACCGCATAGAAGGTCCGCTCACCCGGCACCAGGTCCGGCCACTCGTATCCCTGCAGTGCCTGTTCGGTAATCTTCTGCGCCTTGGCGATCTTGCCGTCCGCTTCTTCGGACAGCCGCAAGCCACCAAGCGGAAACGTTGCGCCCGTTCCGGGTTTCTTGTCGGCGATTTCGACAAGTTCCAGACTGCCGCCCCCCATGTCGCCAACGATACCGCGCGGCTGCCAGAAACCGGCAATCACACCCAGGGCGGAGTAATAGGCTTCTTCGCCACCGTCCAGGATGCGCACGGGCGCATTCAGCTGGCGCTCGACCTCCCGGACGAATTCCGGTCCGTTTTCCGCGTCACGCGCAGCCGCGGTCGCGACGATATAGAGTTCCTGGCAACCGGTGTGTTCGATCAGGGCCTTGAACCGGCTCAGCTCTCCCAGAGCCAGAGACACGGATTCATCGGCCAGACGGCCGGTGGCGGCAATACCACGACCGAGACCGGCCAGAAGCTTCTCGTTGAACAGCATGGTCGGTGTGCGCGCCTTGCGTTCGTAAATCACCAGACGCACGGAGTTAGAACCGATATCCACGACGGCAACCGGCCCTGTCCCATTGAGACGGCCACGCGCGGGCTTGAAATTCCCAGCCATTTTAGCCTCGTTTTTGCCGTTCCAGGAACGGCTTCGGGCGATCACTCTTCAACGACTTGCCCCGGCCCGACAATGAGGGGTTCGTCATGAAATACTGGTGCGCATTGAACGGTTCTTCATTTGCGCCCGGCACAATCCGTTCATGGCTGCCATCGGCAAGGATGCGCCAGCTTTGTTGATTGTCTTTTAAATTCGCGACCATGATCTGGTCGAGCACCTGTTCGTGCACGGTTGCCGTCAGGAGCGGTGTCAGCACTTCCACCCGGCGGTCGATGTTGCGCGGCATCAGGTCGGCGGAGCCGATATAGACATGGGCCTCCGGTGACGGCAGTCCCTGCCCGTTGCCGAAGCAGAAGATGCGGGAGTGTTCCAGGAACCGGCCGACAATCGACTTCACCCGGATGTTCTCTGACAGGCCGGGAATGCCCGGGCGAAGACAACAGATCCCGCGAATGACAAGATCGATCTGCACGCCAGCCTGGCTCGCCTTGTAGAGCGCGTCGATGATCTCCGGATCGACCAGGGAGTTCATCTTCATCCAGATCTGCGCCGGACGCCCTGCCCTTGCGTGTTCGATCTCCGCTTCGGTCATTTCCAGCATGCGCTGGCGCAGATTGACCGGAGACACCATCAGATGGTTGAGCTCAGCAGGCTGGGCATAGCCGGTGATGAAGTTGAACACCCGGGCCGCGTCCTCGGCAATGCCCGGATCATCGGTGAAAAAGGACAGATCCTCATAGATCCGCGCCGTGATCGGATGGTAGTTGCCGGTGCCGATATGGCAGTAGGTCTTCAGCTGGCCGTGTTCACGCTTGATCACCATGGAGAGCTTGGAGTGCGTCTTCAGTTCGATGAAGCCGAACACCACCTGCACACCGGCCCGCTCCAGATCGCGCGCCCACTTGATGTTCGCGGCTTCGTCGAAGCGGGCTTTCAGCTCCACCAGGGCCGTCACGGACTTGCCCGCTTCGGCAGCTTCCGCCAGTGCCTTCACGATCGGCGAATTGTTGGAAGTGCGGTAGAGCGTCTGCTTGATGGCAACCACATCTGGGTCGCGGGCCGCCTGACGCAGATACTGCACCACCACATCAAAGGATTCATACGGATGGTGAACGATGATGTCCTTCTGGTGGATCGCCGCCAGACAGTCGCCCCCATGTTCTCGGATCCGCTCCGGGAACCGTGCCGAATAGGGTTCGAATTTCAGATCGGAGCGCTCAAGGTCGACGATCTGCGACAGGTTGTTCAGCGCCAGCAGGCCGTTGGCCAGAAAGATCTCGCTCTCGCCCACATCCAGGGCATCGGCTACAAATTCCAGCAATGCGGGTGGTGTCGTGTCCTGGATTTCCAGCCGGATCACGGATCCCCGCCGGCGTCGTTTCAAGGCACTTTCGAACAGACGAACGAGATCTTCCGCTTCTTCCTCGATTTCCAGATCGCTGTCGCGGATCACACGGAAGGCGCCCTTGCCGCGGATCTCGTACCCCGGAAACAGACGCCCAATGAACAGGCTGACGACTTTTTCGATTGAAATGAAACGCGCCGCGCCGTCCGCGCCATTTGGCAATTGCACGAACCGGTCGACCTGGTTGGGAATGCGCAGAAGCGCGATCATGCCGCGGCCGCCGGAACTCGGCACCAGTTCGAAGACGATCGAAAAGCCCAGATTGGGGATGAACGGGAACGGGTGTGCCGGATCAAGCGCCAGCGGCGTCAGAACCGGGAAGACGTAGTTGAGGAAATAGTCCTGCAGCCAGTCCTTCTCGTCCGCGCCGAGCGTGTCTCCATGCAGGATCTCCACACCTTTTTCGGCAATCTCGCGGCGCAGGTCTACCCAGATCTTCTGCTGGGAGGCCTGCAGGTCACGCACGGCCTCGCTGATTTTCTGCAGCTGTTCGGTGGGTGTCAGGCCGTCATCGGAGAGATTGGTCACGTCCGCGCGCTGCTGACCGCGCAGACCGGCGACACGGACCATGAAAAATTCGTCCAGATTGTTCGCCGAAATAGATAGAAACCGAACCCGTTCCAGAAGCGGATGATTGGCATTCATCGCCTCTTCCAGAACACGCAGGTTGAACTGCAACCAGGACAGTTCCCGGTTCATGAACCGCGCCGGCGACTGCGCAAGCCCGCCGTCGACGGTCAGGTCAGCCTGTTGCCCGTTCTGGTCTGGCGGCATCGTGGAAGCGGGCAGAATGGCAGAAAGATCAGGAGTTTCATTCATGGTGTCTTCCCTTCTTCCGACCGCTGACAGTCAGCACCGCATGGCCGCCCGGACCTGCCACAGCCTCGTCTAGCCGTCACTATCATGGACTCACAGCAGGTCAAATGACAGTTCTATGGCTGACCTGCCGATTACTGGCCTTTATGCACATTTTCCAGAACCCGGCCAGCCAGAGGTTTTGTGATCTTGACACGACCCGCAAGTGCCTCCTGATCAATGGCTTCTACGGCACGCAGGGCAACTTCCAGCGACCGCTCCATGCGCACGACCAGATAGTCAACCACATTCAGATCGACGGAGATCTGACGGTCTGCAAAAAGTTTCACCAGGACCCGGCGCAGAAGATCATCGTCCGGCTCCAGAATTTCCACCGGTGTTGCGGCTCTCAGCCGCGACATCAGATCCGGCAGAGTGATTTTCCAGCTTGCCGGCCAGGTGCGGCTGGTGATCAGGACGGTCTTGCCGGCCTGTCTGGCTGCATTCAAAAGATGAAACAGGGCCGTGTTGTCGAGCCCCAGATGCGCATTTTCAACAACGGCGGCCGGGGCAGCGGCCAGCCGCTCGACATCCGTTTCACGCAGCTCGGGTGCCGCAAGAACCGCAGCACCTGTTTCGTCCTGAAAGGCCCTGACCAGGTGTGTCTTGCCGGAGCCCACAGGCCCGGCCAGAACGACCACCGGCGACGGCCAGTCCGGCCAGCGTTCCAGAAGCTCGAAGGCGGCCCGGTTGGATCCCCCAACCAGAAAGTCGTCCCGGCTCAGTGCCGCTTCATGTGGCAGGTCTAACGGCAGCTGGCGCGGAGGTTCCGCCATGGTCTTACTCTGATACCTGTTCGTCGGTGCCCGCAGCAGCAGGACGTGTTCCCCTGTAGACGGGGCTTGCGAGATACTGCCTCAGGGCAAAACGTGCAAGCACGCCAATCATCGCGGCCGCCGGAACCGCCACCAGCATCCCCACAAATCCAAAGAGATATCCAAAGGCAAACAGGGCAAACATCAAGGTGACCGGATGAAGCCCCGTGCTGTCGCCGACAAGTTTCGGCTGCAGGATGTTGCCTTCCAGGAACTGTCCGACGCCGAACACGGCGGCAACCGCGATGATCCAGGGCCATTCCGGCCAGAACTGCACCAGTGCCACCCCGACGGAAAGGATCAGGCCGAGCCCCGCGCCGACAAAGGGAATGAAGCTGACCAGCCCGGCCGCCATGCCGATCAGCAATCCGAAATTGAGGCCAACCAGCGCCAGGGCAATGGCATAAAACGAGCCCAGGATCACGCAGACCGACACCTGCCCCCGCACGAAACCGGCAACGGCTTCGTCCATTTCACGAGCCAGTCCCCGGATTTCTTCCAGATGATCGCGCGGCAGCCAGCTGTCGATGCGCGCCACCATGCGGTCCCAGTCGAGCAGCAGGTAGAAGGCGACGACGGGCGTGATCACGAAGAGCGACAGGATCGACAGAAGGGCCTGTCCGCCGCTCCACAAGGATTGCGCCAGCTTGCCGACAAAGGAAGCTCCCTGACCGATCAGGTCGGACATGGAAGACTGCAGATCCTCTGGCTTGATACCGGCAACGGAGGCCAGGTCGGCAGGGAAATACTGAGACAGCAGGTCCTGAAGCTTGCGCACCAGATCCGGAAACCGTTCCAGAAAAAGGGCCAGCTGATTGCCGAGAAGTGGCAATAGCAGAATGAAGAACAGCACCAGGATCAGGATGAAGCCGAAAAGAATGGTCAGCGTTGCCCACATCCGCGCCATGCCCAGCTTTTCCAGCCTGTCACAGACCGGATCAAGCAGATACGCCACGGCCATGCCGGCCACAAAGGGCAACAACACGCCTGAGAACACGTAGAGGAACAAGCACAGGACAACGAGGGAAACCAGCCAGAACTGGACCTGACGGCGAAGGGTCATCGATGGTGCTCCTGGGCAAATTGAGGCGAAGCAAAACAGCTTCTCAGGACATGGGATTACCGTCCGGTTCGTTTCAAGTCCAGAGAAAGCGTTGGGTTTTGGGTCTTGTGTTCCGCCGCGCCAGACTGTAATCCGCGTTGGCACAGCCAACCGCACGCAGCTTGGAGTGCCTTATGAGCGAATCCTCTGGATCCAACGGTCTGACCTATGCCGATGCCGGG
Source organism: Labrenzia sp. VG12 (assembly GCF_002237595.1). Taxonomy (NCBI): domain Bacteria; kingdom Pseudomonadati; phylum Pseudomonadota; class Alphaproteobacteria; order Hyphomicrobiales; family Stappiaceae; genus Labrenzia; species Labrenzia sp. VG12. The sequence continues at coordinate 719,082 of NZ_CP022529.1, read as the reverse complement.
GTCGATATCGACGCCGGAAACGAATTGGTGAACCGCATCAAGCCGCTGGTCAAGGCAACCTCCCGTCCGGGTGCGGACAGCGATATTGGCGGCTTCGGCGGTCTGTTCGACCTGAAGGGAGCAGGCTTCAAGGATCCGGTGCTGGTCGCGGCCAATGACGGCGTCGGGACGAAACTCAAGATCGCCATTGAAACCGGCCAACATCGCACGGTCGGTATCGATCTCGTCGCCATGTGCGTCAACGATCTGGTGGTTCAGGGTGCCGAACCGCTGTTCTTCCTCGATTATTTCGCCACTGGCGCTCTGGATGTCGAAACGGCGACCGATGTCGTAGCGGGTATCGCCGACGGCTGCAAACTGGCGGGCGCCGCGCTGATCGGCGGCGAGACCGCCGAAATGCCGGGCATGTATGTTGAAGGCGACTATGACCTGGCCGGGTTTTCCGTCGGGGCCGTCGAACGGGACGAGATCCTGCCGCGCAAGGATGTTGCCGCCGGCGACGTGCTTCTGGGCCTGTCTTCTTCCGGCGTTCACTCCAACGGCTACAGCATGGTGCGCAAGATCATCGAGCTGGCTGGCCTGACATGGTCCGACGAAGCTCCGTTCGCCCCCGGCAAAAGCCTGGGCGAATGCCTGATGGAGCCGACCCGTATTTATGTAAAACCCTTGCTGGCTGCGCTGAAGGCAACGTCCGGCATCAAGGCACTTGCCCATATTACCGGCGGCGGCCTGCCGGAGAACCTGCCTCGCGTACTGCCGGACAACTGCTCGGCAAGGATTGACCTCTCCCGCATTAGCGCACCGGATGTTTTCGGCTGGCTGGCCAGGACGGGCGGCGTCGCAGAACAGGAAATGCTGCGCACATTCAATTGCGGCATTGGCATGGTGATTGTTGTTGCCGAAGATGAAGCGGAAGCCGTCATGCGTGTTCTTGAAGAGCAGGGCGAAACTGTCACCGGCATCGGCCGCATCGTGCCGGGTGCCGACGCGCCGGTCGTCTTTGACGGCAGCCTGGGCCTTGGCGCATGAGCCGCAAAAAGACCGCCGTCCTGATTTCCGGTCGGGGCACCAATATGGGCGCCCTGATCTCTGCTGCCCTGGCCCCGGACTACCCGGCTGAAATCGCGCTGGTTCTGTCCAATCGCCCCGACGCCAAGGGGCTGGAACGGGCGGCAGAGTTCGGCATTCAGACCGCGGTTGTCGATCACACCGGTTTTTCCGGCGACCGGGAAGCCTTCGAACGCGAAGTCGACGCGGTCTTGAAGGCGCACAAGATCGAGCTGGTGGCGCTCGCCGGCTTCATGCGCATCCTGACGCCTTACCTGGTCAATGCCTGGACGAACCGGATGATCAACATCCATCCGGCCCTCCTGCCCTCCTTCAAGGGTCTGGCAACCCACGAGCGGGCGCTTGAGGAAGGTGTCAAGCTGCATGGCGCCACCGTGCATTTTGTCTCCGCGGAAATGGATGACGGACCGATCATCATCCAGGGGGCCGTTCCCGTGCTCGACCAGGACACGCCGGAAACGCTTGGCGCCCGTGTTCTGGACGTGGAACACAAGATCTATCCCAAGGCACTTGCGCTGGTCGCCGGTGGCAGGGTCAGGGTTTCCGGCGCACGCGTGACCAGCGGCGATGCCGCCGAAAACACGGGCGATCTGGTCTGGCCGTAACGGCGCAGGTTTCGGAAACCAACTGGATAAAAGGTCTGTTTTGACACGGTGCCTTTGACCGCCGAGCCAAATCGCCTAAGCTCAATTCATGGTTTTGGACGTGCTGTCTGCGCTCGGCGGAGTCGGGCTTTTTCTGGTCGGTATGCTGCTTCTCACCGACGGCCTCAAGGCGCTGGCTGGCCAGCGCATGCGAGAGGTGCTTGCGCGTTTCACCTCGACCCCGCTTTCCGGTGCAGCGACCGGCACGGTGACCACCGCCATCGTGCAATCTTCGAGCGCAACAACTGTGGCCGCCGTCGGCTTCGTTGCCTCCGGCTTGCTGACCTTCCCGCAGGCACTCGGCATCATCTTTGGTGCCAATGTGGGCACCACACTCACGGGCTGGCTTGTTGCCATTCTCGGGTTCAAGCTGGATCTCGGCCAGATTGCACTGCCCTTCGTCTTTCTGGGAGCCGTTCTGCGCATCGCCTTCAAGGGCAAGACGGCGCTGGCCGGACAGGCTCTTGCCGGCTTCTGCCTGATTTTCATCGGCATCGAGCATCTGAAGACCGGGCTTGACGCGTTTGGCGGCCTGGTGACACCAACGGATTTTCCGCCCGATACTCTGTTTGGCCGGCTGCAACTGGTGGCAATCGGCATCCTGATCACGCTGGTGACCCAATCGTCCAGTGCCGGAGTGGCGACCGCCCTGGCAGCCCTCGGCGCCGGTGCGATCAGTTTTCCGCAAGCTGCCGCCCTGGTGATCGGCATGGATGTCGGCACGACCTTCACCGCCGTCCTGGCGACGCTCGGCGGCGGAACAATGGCCAAGCGAACCGGCTTCGCACACGTGATCTACAACCTCATGACCGGCCTGATGGCGCTCGCCCTGCTGACCCCGTTCAGCGTGGTTGCCAGGCCCCTGATCGATGGTGGGGATCCGCAGATCGCCCTCGTCGCCTTTCACAGCGTCTTCAACCTGACCGGTGTGGTGCTGATCCTTCCCTTCGCGCGTCCCTTCGCCCGCCTGCTTGAATGGATCGTCCCGGCGAAGGGAGCTCCGCTGACACGCGCGCTGGATCCTCTTCTTCTTGAAGACCCACGCACCGCCACAGACCTTGTCCGACAAACCGTTGACGGCCTCAGGGACGCAACCATCGGCCTCCTGCGCACAAGACTGAACTCTGCAGCAGAACCGCGGGAAGAAACAGAACCCGGCGCGCTCGCAAAGGCAATTGCCGACACGCGTGCCTATCTGGACAGAATACCGGTTTTTCAGAAGGACGCGGCGCATGAACGCCAGGTCAGAGCGCTCTATCACAGCCTCGACCATCTCGGCCGGCTTCTCTATCGCTGCAGCCAGCAGGACCGTATTCTGGAGCTCTCAAGGGACCACCGCCTTCTTCGTCTGTCCGGTTTGTTGCGCAGGACGATCGAACAATCAAACGCACACGATGCCCCTCCGCCAGACCCCGTCGCCTGCGAAGAGCTCCTGGACAGGCTGCGGGTGTTGATGCGGCGCCAGAGACGACGCCAGCGCGATCTGCTGATTGCCCGCGCGGCGGCGAAGACGCTTGCGGCGGAAACGATCTGGCTCAAGCTGTACGCACTTCGCTGGTTGCACCGGGTCTCGTATCACCTGTGGCGGCTGCAGGTGTACAGCAATGTGCTTCACTCCGAGACGCAAGCAGTCATTACAGTCGAAGAGGAAACCCGAATTGACGAAGACCAGGAGTGACCGCCGCCCTGCTATCGGGTTCCGATCTGCTTCGTTGAAACGGTCCGCCCGAAGGCCCGTTCGGCGTTCTTGTATGCAATCTTTTCCGCAACAGACCGGGGCAGCAGGGCCAGCCAGGCCCGGTTTGAGGCCATGATCTCGTCGTAGCGATCCCATTGGGCATTGACCCAGGTGTCGCTGCCGATCATCAACCGGTCCTGGAAATCGAAAATGATCTCCGCCCAGGCCGGATCCAGCGACCGGCCGTCTCCGGCGATGTCCCATTCCCTTAAGGAGGTGTCCGCCAGAAGGCCTGGATAGGCGGCCATCAGCTCATGGACCTGTGGCGCCGGTGTGCTCAGCCCCGCATGAGCCCAGATGATCTTGACGTCCGGGTCCAATGAATAGAGCCACCGCACCGGCTCGGGGCCGGAGTGAACATGAAGATAGATGCCCCGGTCCCTGGCCAGCCCGATGATCTTGCGAAACAGGGCTTCGTCTGACGTGTCCAGCCGGTGAATATGAAATTCGCCGATCCCTTCATGGGGATATTGCGCAAGGCGCCCCTCCAGATAGGCATCCATGCCGTCCATCTTGGTCCAGTTGCCCGAGCCGAAACCGCCATGATAGGGGCGCAGTTCCGGCACGATGCGGTTCGGCGCGTGTTCCCAGAGGCGGATCGTTCCCTCATCGGGCGTCGACGACACCAGCGCCATGGCCACCCCGTTCCGGTCCATCAACTCGATCACACTTTTGACGGGATATGGCGCCCAGGCCGGTTCCTTGTAATGCATGTGCGCGTCAAAAAGCGGCAGATCCTTTACGGCATCACCAATGGGCTCGTCATGGGCCGCCACAGGACTTGCCAGGCAGGTCACAACGATCCCCGTCAGAAGGGCTCTGACCGGCCCGCGCCGGTTCGGATCTGTCGTCATTTCGCATTCTCCCACTTGAGCCGTTGCGCTCGACCTATGGCAGGCCGGGTAAAAGTCCAGCCACTCCCTCTTTCTGGAAACAGGCAGAAACAGCTCCTTTAAGACGCGCTTGGCCCGCCAATCCCGCCGCGCACAAGTCGTAACTATGCCCCTGTGTTGTGGAAAATTCACACTCAGGCGGCAAAAGAGAGAAAACAGGTTATGGTCTGCCGACAAGGTTGACCCGATTTGGAGCTGACATGAGCGGATTGCTTGCCCTTCTCGATGATGTTGCCGGTATCGCCAAGGTTGCCGCGGCGTCCGTGGACGATGTTGTCGGACAGGCCGCCAAGGCCGGCGCCAAGGCCGCCGGTGCGGTGATCGATGATGCCGCCGTGACCCCGAAATATGTCGCCGGGTTCTCTCCGGCCCGCGAATTGCCGATCGTCTGGAAGATCGCCAAGGGATCTCTCAAGAACAAGCTGCTGTTCCTGTTGCCGGTCGGCCTTCTCCTGAATTCCTTCCTGCCCTGGATCATCACGCCGCTTTTGATGATCGGCGGGGCCTATTTGTGTTTTGAAGGCGCGGAGAAGGTCTATCATATCTTCGTGCCGCATCATCACGATGCCGACGAACCAGAAGGTTTTGTGCCCGATCCGACCCACCTGGAAAAGGAGAAGGTTGCCGGCGCGATCAAGACCGACTTTATCTTGTCAGCGGAAATCATGACGATTGCGCTGGCCGAAATCCCGGACGGTTCGATCTGGATGGAAGCGGCGACACTGGCCGTTGTCGCCATCGGCATCACGGTCATGGTCTATGGCTCCGTCGCCCTGATCGTGAAGGCCGACGACTTCGGCCTGCATCTGTCCAAGGAAGGCCACTTCTCTGCCACTCGTGCCATCGGGCTTGGCATCGTCAAGGCAATGCCCGGCTTCATGAAGATCCTGATGATTGTCGGAACGGCGGCAATGCTTTGGGTCGGTGGCTCAATCGTCTTGCATGGTGCCGATATTCTCGGTTTCGGGCTGCTCTACAACATCATTCACGACATCGCCCATGGCGCAGCCCATGCCCTGCAGGTGGCTGAAGGTTTCGTCACCTGGGCCGTAACAGCCGCATTGGACGGCGTTTTCGGGCTTGTACTTGGCCTGGCACTGATCCCGGTAACCGCCAAGATCATTCTGCCCGTCGCCTCGATGTTCAAGAAAGACAAGGCTGGTGCCGGCGGGCACTGAATCTATAGATCACTCCTCAGTTTGTCAGACGCCATTTGGGATGGATATTTCCCAGATGGCCGATGGCGGTTGCCAGGAACAGGGCAATGCCCGTCATCTCCATGCCTTCTTCGATGATCACGAAGGCCATATAGAGCGGGGAGCCCTCCTCCCCCCTGGCGGCCAGGTTGCCCTCGAACAGTTCGAGGCCCACCGCCCCGCCGACAAAGATTGCCCCTGCTGCCACGAAGCGCACGGCCACCGGACGCGGCAGCGACAACAGGAAGGGGATGAAGGCAATGGCAACCGACAGGGCGAAAATGGCCCCCGGAATGACCCAGGCATAATAGAGAAAACCGCCCGTCCCGAGCTTGTCGCGAAGTGGCTGGCCGAGGATCTCGTGAAAACTCGCGGATTCGTCGATGGACATGCCGACAAAAATCACGGCAAGCGCATACCAGGGCAAGGATTTCCGCAGTCCACCCGTATCGCTTTCGGCACGGCCGGTCAGAAACAGCACGAACGCAGCGGCAATCATCAGGCAGGACGTATACCAGGCTCCAACGTTTTGTTCCCCGTCCAGTGCGATCTGGGGCATCCCGCGCAGGAGTGTCTCCTCCCCGAAGTGGCGCGTGTAAACTTCCTGGAAGACACCAAGCGCAATCACAACTGTTGTCGACGCAAAAAGCAACTTTCCAACTAGGTGCAAAGACAGCCTAGTTTCACTGTTCATGGCCTGATCTTCGTTCATTTTTTGACAGCCGTCTCTTAAATGCCTGTGTCGCCTTGAGCAGAATTACTCGTAGGCTCTCCATCATTATTGAACACCCATTATCAATCAATTGATTGCCGAGACATAAGTCGCCCGCAATGCGTGATTAGCCGGAAAATCAATAGATACGGCGCATATCGACTATTACGCCGTTACCGGCGTGTCTCCGAATCAGCCCTAACACGCCATGCTTTGGCTTCGTCCCGGCGCAATTCATTGGTCGATAATAACCTTGGGATGTTTGGCCATATGTAAATGGTACTTTTCTGCAAGGTAATCTGGCTTTACGAACGTCGTTTACACGCGCAAATCGCTGGACCATGTATGTCAGGATCTTTGGATGGCATAACAGCAAGGCAAAACGCGGCAACGGTTTGTTTTTAGAAAGCTTAGCGGGGTGCTTCTTCTAGGTTCTGTTGACAAAGTCTCGTAACCAGATGCGTGCTGCTGCGAGATTGAGGAACGCGGCGAAGGACGCTTTGTTTTTTCGTATCGGGTGGCGATCCTACGGAACTGTTTGACCTTGTTGAACATTCGCTCAATCCGGCTCCTGTCTTTATAGGCCCGGAAGTCGCAAGCAATTTGCACCTTCGGTTTGCCTTCGGCAGAATGATCGGACAGATCCCTGCGAGCAGCAGACGTTGACGCACTGCATCGCCATCGTATCCCTTGTCAGCCAGGAACAGTCTTGGCTTTCGGCAAGGCATGTCCAAGAGGGCTGGAACGGTGCTGTAGTCGGATGCTTCGCCGCCTGTCAGGACAGCCAAGAGGACCTCCTTGACCGTCCGATCTGGCATGGGTTTTCGTCGTAATGCCGCCGCGTGATCGACCAAAAGCCTCCTTATGTGTCCCCCCTTTTGCGCCTGCTGCCTGACTGTGGCCGCGAACCGTCGTGCTGTCGATCATATGCTGCCAGTCATCGGTAAGCCCGAGATCTACCAGCGTTTCCAGAAGACCATCGCAGACCCCTTGCTCCGCCCACCGGCGAAAACGCACATAGACCGAGTTCCATTTGCCATAGCGCTAGTGCATGTCGCGCCAGGGGCAGCCAACGCGCAGTTCATGCAACATGCCATTCAAATAGCGGCGGTTATCCAGTGCCGGGCGGGATTTCCGAACCCGCTCTGAGGGAAGCAATGCTTCAATCAATTCCCATTCTGCGTCTGTCAGATCGACACGTGCCAATGATCTGCCCCATCTGAGTGGTCCGCTTTGATTGTTAGTGCATGACTGGGCTTTGGTCCATCCGGACGGTGGTTTCTGGTGCCGGTGGTCGGTAGCCCAAGGCGCTGTGTGGGCGTTTGGTATTGTAATGTTTCCTCCATTGTTCGATCAGGGTTTGTGCTTCCTTGAAGCTGCATAAGATTTCCCCATTGAGTAGCTCATCTCGGAGGCGGGCGTTGAAGCTCTCGCAGTATCCGTTCTCCCATGGCGAACCTGGTTCGATGTATGCGGTCTTTGCACCCACAGCGTTGATCCAGTCCCTCACGGCTTGAGCAATGAACTCCGGCTCGTTGTCTGATCTGATGTAGGCTGGAACACCTTGAAGGATGAAGAGATCCGTCAGCACGTCAATCACGTCGGTGGAGTTCAGCTTTCGCTTCACCCGGATTGCCAGGCACTCTCGGGAATACTCGTCCAGGATGTTCAGCGTCCGGAATGCCTTTCCTTCATTGGTTCGACAGTGCACGAAGTCATAGCTCCAGACATGATTGGGATACTCTGGTCGCAACCGGGCAAATGATCCGTCGTTCAGCCAGAGCCGTCCTCTTTTCGGTTGTTTCATTGACACTTTCAGCCCCTCTCGTCGCCAAAGTCGTTCAACACGCTTGTCATTCACATGCCAACCAGCATCTCTGAGCAATGCAGCGATACGCCTGTAACCGTAACGGCCATACTCACGGGCGAGTGCGATCATATCCGCCACAAGACGTTCTTCGTCAGCAGGCCTTGCTGGACGTTTCCTCTGCGTGGACCGGTGCTGACCCAGAACAAGACAGGTTCGGCGCTCTGACAGGCCGAGATGCTGACGAATATGATTGATGCAGGCTCGACGACGGGCGGGGCTCAGAAGTTTCCCTTTGCGGCCTCTGACAAGATCAACTTGTCCAGGGTCAGGTCAGACACTGCCTTGCGCAGCCGCTCGTTCTCTTTCTGAAGGTGTTTGAGTCCTTTCAGTTGGTCGGTTCCCATCCCACCATACTGCTTTCGCTACCGGTAATACGTCTGTTCGGTGATACGAACCTGCCGAATGGCATCAATATGCGGCATACCTTGGCCAACAAGGATTTCAACCTGCCGCAACTTCGAGACAACTTCTTCTGGCTTGTGACGCTTCGTAGCCATTTTGATCCTCCGTTTTCCTAAACATAACGATGGACCACTTCAAAGGGGGATGATCACCAAGGCTGCCTCCCAAAAGACAGTTTTGAATCACAGCTCAGCCGATTTGGGATTCAACTTTGTCAACAGAACCTAACCTTTCAAGGCCTCGCTCAGCGATGCGCCTGCAGGCTGTTTCTCGCGGAGGTCAAGGCCCGAATGAAGATCGATGATATGGCTCTTCTGAATGTTTTCGGCAGCCAGGCCGTCCCGCTTTTCGAAAGCATCGATCAAGGCATGATGCGAATGACTTTCGCAGGCCGTGTCAGAGCGTTTCCAGTAAAGCGCAATGATCAGCGAGGAACGTGAAATCAGCGACCGGACCATGCCCGAATAGATGCGATGGTCGGCGATGTTCGCGATTTCTGTATGAAAACTTCCGGACAGAAACAGGGCTTTGCCCATGTCCCCGGCCTGCAAGGCGGCATGCTCGGCATCCAGGTGCTGCTTGAGGATTTCCAACTGCGCTTCCGTGATCGCTTCTGCCGCCAGCCGCGCAACGGCCGGCTCGATCAGGGCACGCGCCTGAAAGACTTCATGTGCTTCGCGGATGCTCGGTTTTGCAATGAAGGCACCCCGGTTCTTCCGGATCGCAACCAGGCCGGAATGCGCAAGGGCCTGCAGCGCCGCCCTGACAACGGTGCGGCTGACACCGTAGATTTCGCCGACTTCATCCTCCGACAACTTCAGCCCGGGCGCCAGCCTGTGCTCCAGGATCGCGGCCTGAAGCTTGAGGCAGATGTCGAGTGCCCGGCCGTCGGGCAAGGCGAAAACCTCATGCAACCGGCTGCGATGATCGAGCTCTGCTTTTGTCACGCTTCTTGTCATTTTCCTGGCATGCCCAATTGGGACGACGTTGTCCGGATTCTAGCCGTTGGTCGTGAACGCCACAATTGAAATCGTATACAATAATTAATCAAAGCGTATTTTATTTGCTGCTTTATTGTGCACTCTCACCGATACAATTGCTCATCTCCCCCCTCCGATTCCCAAGGTTCCGCGGAATTCAGCCACTTTTGCTCCTTGGCACGCTGCTTGCTGATCTTCATGCAAACCCAGTTTGTTGAAGGAGATCTCCGGAGATGGTCAAGTCCATGGACCTGGAACTTGTTGCGGCCACCAAGACATATGGTGACACGATCGCCGTCGACGCGATCGATCACAAGTTTGTCGCCGGGACCTATTCCTGCCTCCTGGGCCCGTCCGGCTGCGGAAAGTCCTCGACCCTGCGGATGATTGCCGGGCACGAGAGCGTGTCCTCCGGCGACATCCTGATGGGAAGGGCCAACATCACCGACCTGCCGCCGGCGCGGCGGGGAACGGCAATGATGTTTCAGAACTACGCGCTCTTCCCGCATCTCAACGTGCTCGACAACGTGGCCTTCTCCCAGAAGATGAAGGGAGTGGCAAAGTCTGTCCGCCTGAAAAAGGCACATCAGCTCCTTCAGCTAGTCGACATGGACAGTTTCGGCGAACGCCTGCCGGGTCAGTTGTCGGGCGGTCAGCAGCAACGTGTCGCCCTGGCCCGTGCCCTCATAACGGAACCTTCCGTCCTTCTGCTGGATGAACCGCTGTCGGCCCTTGACCCGTTCTTGCGCATCAAGATGCGACTTGAACTGAAAAAACTGCAGCGGGAACTCGGCATTTCCTTTGTTCACGTCACCCATAGCCAGGAAGAGGCGTTGGCCCTGGCGGACGACATCATCGTGATGAACGATGGACGGATCGAGCAATCCGGCAGCCCGCGCGACATCTTCAATGCACCGGCAACGGAATTCGTCGCCCGCTTTATCGGCGGTCACAACGTCTTGCAGCAACAGGGAACCGCTGTTGCGCTGCGCGCCGACCGGCTGACGGTGAAAAAGGCGGACGCCGACACCAAGGCTTTGCTGACCGCAAGTGTTCGGGACGTCGAATATCTGGGAGCCACCGTCAACCTTGCCCTGGATGCAGGCGGCGCCGGAGATCTGACGGCAGCGCTGTCGGACCAGACTTTCTTCGAAGATCCAATCGAAATCGGAGCGACCGTTTTCCTCAGCTGGAAACCGGAAGACGCGCACGAGCTGGCAGCCTGACAGCTGCCCTAAACGGCTGCACCCGCAGCCAGTCATACCTCCAGAGGGGAACAGGAGCAGGACAGATGACAAACACGCAGACCAAGAGCGGCCTCAGCCGTCGGACTCTACTCAAGGGCGGCGCTGCCGTCACCGGCGCAGCCATGGGCTCCGGCGCAATCACCGGTTTTCCGACCATCTGGGCACAGAACATCAAGGATGTGACCCTGCGCCAGTTCGGCACCGGTGTCTCGAACCTCAATGAAGTCGCTCAGAAGGTGAAGGAAGACCTTGGCTTCACGCTCGAGATGACCGCACTCGACAGTGATGCCGTCACCCAACGCGCCGCCACCCAGCCTGACAGTTTCGACATTGCCGACATCGAATACTGGATCTGCAAAAAGGTCTGGCCGACGGGCAATCTTCAGGCGATGGATACCAGCAAGATCAAGAATTACGACAAGATCGTCGGCATCTTCAAAAGCGGCAAACTGACGCCGGAGTCGAATATCGCGCAAGGCACCGCTCCGCATACGGTCGGATTTGTGGACGGACCGGATGGCAAGACATTCGCCGGCGAAGAGACCGGCTGGATGACCCTGATCCCGACCATCTACAATGCCGACACACTCGGCATCCGTCCGGACCTGATCGGACGCCCGATCTCAAGCTGGACCGAATTGCTGAACCCAGAATTCAAGGGCAAGGCGTCCATTCTCGACATCTCTTCCATCGGCATCATGGACGCGGCCATGGTCTGCGAGGCCATGGGCGAGATCCAGTATGGCGACAAGGGCAACATGACCCGCGAAGAGATCGACAAGACCATGGCGATCTTTACCGAGGCGAAAAAGAACGGCCAGTTCCGCGCTTTCTGGAAAACCTTCGACGAGAGCGTCAACCTGATGGCTTCAGGCGAAGTCGTGATCCAGTCGATGTGGTCGCCCGCCATCACCGCCGTCAAATCGCGCGGTATTCCCTGCGTCTACCAGCCGCTCAAGGAAGGTTATCGCTCCTGGGGCGGCGGCATCGGCCTGTCCAAGAGCCTGTCCGGCCTCGAGCTCGAAGCCGCGTATGAGTACATCAACTGGTACCTCGACGGCTGGGTCGGCGGCTTCCTGATGCGCCAGGGCTATTACTCAGCCGTGCCGGAGACCTCCAAGAATTACATGGACGAGAACGAGTGGGGCTACTGGTTCGAAGGCAAGCAGGCCACCGGCGACATCACAAGTCCGTTCGGCGACGTCCTGGCCAAGGCCGGTGACACCCGTGACGGCGGCTCGTTCCTGGAACGCATGGGCGCGGTTGCCTGCTGGAACGCGGTCATGGACGAGAACCAGTACATGGTTCGCAAGTGGAACGAGTTCATCGCCGCCTGAGGGTGAACCTAGGCCAGGCTCCGGGGAGGCACTCCCCGGAGCTTTCAGTCAAAGACGAAGGATATTTCCGTGTTCGTGGACGGCAACTCTCCCTGTTTCGGCGCTTCGCTTGCCGCGATAACGCACCTGCAAATGCCAGTGTCACCCCGGGCGAGCGGAGCGAGACCCGGGGCCCACTCGTTTCCAAAGAGCAGGCGGTTTGCATGTCACGCGTCGGGAATATCTCCCCGGCTTCAGCAAGCAGGCCTGCGAACAGGCCCCGGATCTGCGCTGCGCTTGTCCGTGGTGACACCAGCGAGGCGCAAGCGCTGCAGCCAGCCCAAACCCGCCCTTGGTGTTGTCTCCACCCTGCCCCTCATTCAGGCCAGAAACACATGACGGACCAGACGCATCTCTTCCTGCACAAGGACAGCACGGCTGTTGAGCCGGTCCGGCCAACAAAGGAGAACCCCTCTTTTGGCCTGCACCGTCTGTCCGATGCGCTGTCCGGCTGGCTGCTGTCGCTGCCGCTCACTCTGGTGCTGTTTTTCTTTCTGGTCCTGCCTATTGCAATGATCGTGGTGGTCAGTTTCTGGGGCGCAACGGAATTTTCCATCTATCCGGCATTCCAGTTCGACAATTATGAATTCCTGCTGACGTCACCGGTCACCTACCAGGTGTTTTTCAACACCATCAAATATGCGCTGATCACCTGGGCGCTTACGCTGGCGATCGGATTCACGGTTGCCTATTTCCTGGCGTTTCATGTCAGGACGCTGACCTGGCAGATCGTTCTTTTTCTTCTGTGCACGATCCCGTTCTGGACTTCCAACATTATCCGGATGATCTCCTGGATCCCGTTTCTGGGCCGCAACGGCATTGCCAATTCGACGCTGATTTCCATGGGTGTGATCGACGAGCCGCTGGATTGGCTGCTCTTTTCCGATTTCTCGGTGATCCTGGCCTTCGTCCACCTCTACACGTTGTTCATGGTGGTTCCGATCTTCAACACGATGATGCGCATCGACAAATCGTTGATCGAGGCCGCCTATGACAATGGCGCGTCCGGACTGCAGACGCTCACCAATGTGATCATCCCGCTCACCAAGCCAGGCATCATGATCGGATCGATCTTCGTGGTGACACTTGTGATGGGCGATTTCATCACCGTGCGTTTCATGTCCGGCAGCCAATCGGCCAATGTGGGCCGCCTGATCTCCAATGACATCGCGCTTCTGCAATATCCATCCGCGGCTGCAACCGCCGTCATCCTCCTCATCACCGTGCTTCTGGTGATCTCGATCCTGCTGCGCTTTGTCGACATCCGGAAGGAGCTTTGAGGTATGAGGAGCCAGTATCACAAGCTGAAAGGCCTTTCTTGTCATCAAGACCGAGCGCCGTGGGTCTCTCTCAACCAGTCCATGCGCGCAAGATCTCAGTGTCACCCCGGGCGACCAAAGGGAGACCCGGGGCCCACTCGCTTCCAGATCGCACTTTTGGTGCTGCAGCGATGGAGCAAAATCTCGAAAGCCTTGCCAGGCAAACTTGAAAGTAGGCCCCGGCTGTGCGCTTCGCTTGTCCGGGGTGACACCGGAAGGCCCGCAAGTGCCTGGTTTCTTCGTAATTCCTGTCTGCCTCAAATCGGCGCTCCTCTGCTGCTCACAGATAAGGCCATGAACCATGGATAAACGCAGCCGCTCCTTCTATGTGCTTACCGCCTTCTTTTCCCTGTTTCTGGTGTTCCTGTACGGCCCGACCATCACGATCGCGATCCTCAGTTTCCAGGGACCTCAGGGCGGGCTGACCTTTCCGATGCGCGGCGTGTCCCTGCACTGGTTTCAGGACCTCTTCCGGCAACAGGCGGTCGGCGACATCTGGGGCAGTTTTGCCCGCTCGCTGACACTTGGCCTGATGGTGATGACGACCACCGTTGTCGTCTCCGTCATGGGGGGCCTCGCCTTTCGCAAGCGCTTTCCGGGATCGAGCTTGGTTTTCTACCTGATCATCACCTCGCTGGTGATCCCTTCCATTCTGATCTCCCTCGGCGTCGGCCTGATCTTTTCCCAGTCGGGACTTGCCGTGCACTGGTCGACCTCGGGTTTTGGCGCGCAGCTCACCTGGACCCTGCCCTTCGGGCTCCTGATCATGTTTGCGGTGTTCAACCGCTTCGACAAATCCTACGAGGAAGCTGCGCGCGACCAGGGGGCAACGGCCTGGCAGACCATCCGTCATGTCGTGTTGCCGATAATCGCGCCCATGCTGATCGGGGTCGCGCTGTTCGGTTTCACTCTTTCCTATGACGAATTCGCCCGAACCCTTTTGACCGCAGGCAGCTACAACACGCTGCCTCTGGAGATCTACGGCATGACCACCAACGTGACGACACCGGTGATCTTCGCTCTCGGCACGCTGACGACCGCATTTTCCTTCGTCATCATCGGCGTGTTCCTGGCAGTCGTCGTCACACTGAACCGCCGCCGGTCCAGGCTCGGCACCGATGCGGGCAAAGGGCTCGTCTGAGGCTGGCCATGAAGGAGACCCACATTCTCGTCATCAACCCGAACACAACGGCGTCGATGACGAACAAGATTGCGGCCGCTGCTCGTGCCGCAGCCGGTCCTGGCACCCGGATTACGGCCATCAATCCGCTGCAGGGACCGGCAGCCATTCAGGGCGCGGCCGACGGCGCCGCCGCCCTGCCCGGGCTCAACGTCTTGTTCGACCGAACACTGGAGACGGATCAAAGCATCAGCGCCGTCATCATCGCCTGTTTCGACGACACGGGCCTGTTCGATCTGAAGGCCAGGTCACCTGTTCCCGTGGTCGGCATTGGCGAGGCGGCCTATCACGTTGCGTCCGTCGCTGCGCCGAGATTTTCGGTCGTCACCACGTTGCCTGTCTCCGTGCCCGTTCTGGAAGGCAATCTGCAACGCGTCGGTCTTGCCCCCCGCTGCGCCCGTGTGCGTGCTTCGGATGTGCCGGTTCTGGAGCTGGAAGACCCGAACAGCGATGCACGCCAACGCATTGAAGCCGAGATTGCAACGGCCCTTCGGATGGACGGCGTTGGCGCTATCGCCCTGGGTTGCGCCGGTATGGCAGATCTTGCCGCCGACCTGACAACCAGGTTCCAGGTTCCGGTGATCGACGGTGTCGCGTCGGCCGTGAGGTTCGCGGAGATGGTGGCCAAGTGACATGCGTCGATAACAAGTAACACCCTGCGGCAGCCAGCCGTCTCATACGTCAGGCAAATCCGACCGCCTGCTCCCAGTCGGCCAGTGTCATGTCGTAAAGCGTGTTGAAGCCGGAGGGTGGAACTGCCCGTTGGGCCAGCGTGACATAGGGGGCAACGGTCAGGGCCGTGCCGACAAAGCCGGGCCGCATGATCACATAGGCATAGGACAAGAACGTCCGGTCGTAGAGCACCGACTGGTCCTTGCCACAGGCCACAATACTCCAGGCAACGGACCGCTGATGGTCTTCCAGATAAGCTTCCAGGGCGGCCGGATCGTCATTTTCGGTCCAGGTTCCGGCATCCTCGATGAAAAGATCCGCCGAGTTGTAACGGTCCCGGGTGATCGACAGAGCGATGTAGCACCAGACACCGTAGGCTTCGTTCCTGGCCGGGTCCGGCGCGCCGGTGAGCGGCCTTGAATTGGTTGTGCTCTTGTTGGCACAGATGACATGTGCACCCGGCGCCGGCGGAAACCGGCGATGCGGCTCCGTTCCGAACAGGGACATGCCGGCATCGATCAGGGGACCGGCATTGAACACCGGCAGATCGGTGCCGTCATACTGTTTGACGGTGAACATCGGCTGCAGCGTGTTGAGCGCGCTGTTATAGGCAAGATCGTAACCCCAGACATTGCCGGCTATGCCGCAAAAGGAAGACGCCGTCTCCATGTTGATCTGGCCGATATAGGCATCATTGGCCTCCGCCCGATCATAGGCGACGATGCCATCAAGAAGAAAATCATCCGTCTTTTCAACGGTCCCCGTCGCAACCTTCACTACCGAGACATAGCCGTTGCCGGTATTCCCCGGACGGGCGTAACCGTCACAGAAATTCGGATAGCCGCTGATGGCCGTGCGATCGATGGTGGAAATGGTCTTGCGCATGTGCCCCTCCCCTGAAACAACGCGCCTTGCGATGACAGCGCGAAACTCTCGGTTTCAAACCATTAAACACCTGACGGAGAGGATCTGCAATTTATCGTTTCATAATTTTAGACACACCACCTTTAATTTAATCGATCTCAATCAGGGCTCCAAGGCGACACCGCTTAAAGGTCGATACAGTCGGCAAGACGGCGTATCTGACCACCCTCGGCGTCAAAATTATCCGGTGCGAGCCAGGCTTCATAACCCGCCTTGAGCCCCGGCCATTCCTTGTCGATCACGGAAAACCAGGCCGTATCGCGGTTCTGCCCCTTTACCACCAGGTGCTGGCGAAAGACGCCTTCTTCCTGAAAGCCGAACCGCTGCGCGGCTTTTCTGGAGGGGGCATTGTCGTTGTTGCACTTCCACTCAAAGCGGCGGTACTCCAGATCGTCGAAAGCGTATTTCATGAACAGGTACAACGCTTCGGTCGCCGCCCGGGTGCGGGCAATCAACGGCCCCCAGTAGATATTGCCGATCTCGATCGCGCCATTGGCCTCGTCGATCCGCATCAGGGTCTGCCGGCCAGCCACTTTGCCCGTGGCCTTGTCGATCACGGCAAAAAACAGCGGGTCTTCGCTGGTTGCCTTTTCCTCTAGCCAGGACTGAAACTCGGCCTTGGACGCGGGAGGATACTCGGGCAGCCATTTAAAACGCTGATCCGCATCGGCAACGCTGGAGGCCTCGAAAAGCTGTGCACCATGACGTGCAGGGTCCAGCGGTTCGAGGATTACATAGCGGCCGTCAAAGCGCCGGCGTTCCGGCCGGTTGCGGGCTGTCCATTGGCTGAGATCGTCGTGCACCTTGCCCTCCGGGCTAAGCGGTTCAAACCCTGTCTACTAGGACACCGGCACCCCGAAAAGAACCAGTTTGCCAAGACCTTGTGGACCAGCCCACCATATGAGGCGCACGTCTACTCGCGAAATCTCCCAAGGGGCAACTTCAAAGGCATCCCCTCCAGGTCAAATGGGAGACAGGGCAAAGACCGAGAAGGAAAAACCACCTTTCAACCGCGAACGGGCTGTTTACCCAGACCATTGACGACAATCATCTGTTTCAGATATACAGTCAATTATCCATTCAATTTTGAAATTGAGACACGGTATGACACTCTGGTCCCCGGACCTTGCCGCAAGCGACGCTCCTCGCTACATCGCCATTGCAGATGCCATCGAGGCGGATCTGAAATCGGGACGCCTGTCCCCGGGAGACAAGTTGCCGGCGCAGCGTCAGCTCGCCGGACGGCTGGGCCTCGACTTCACCACCGTTGCGCGCGGATATACCGAAGCCCGGCGGCGCGGTCTGATTGCCTCACGGGTTGGTAGCGGCTCCTTTGTCACGGGCCCTGATGCGGCGCCGGCAAAAACAGCCAAAACGGACAACCGTCTGACCGAGCGGGCAGCCGACTTCTCCATGAACCTGCCGCCGGAGCCGGACACTGCCGAGCTACGCGAGCGGATGCAGGAGAGTTACGTTTCCCTGGCAACCGATCTTGCACCTCTGTTGCGTTACCAGACGTTTTCCGCGTCAGACCCGGACCGTCAGATGGCGCAACGCTGGCTCAAGACCGTTGGCCTCATACCGCAACCGGAAGACATACAGTTCGCCCCGGGCGCACAGGCCGCGCTGACCGCCGCCCTGACGACGCTGACCCGACCGGGAGACCGAATAGCCTGCGAAGCGATCACCTATCCGGGGATCCGCTCCCTTTGCGCCCAGCTTGGACTTGAGCTTGTCGGCCTGCCCACCGATGCGGACGGGCCGGACCCGGATGCACTGGAGACAGCCTGCACCAAGGGCGGACTGAAGGCGCTTTATCTCAATCCGACGCTCAACAATCCAACCACGCGCACCGTGCCTTATGAGCGGCGGCTAGAGCTTGTGTCCGTCACCCGCCGTCAGGGCCTGCCAATTCTGGAGGACGATGCCTACGGCCAGCTCGGCCGCGCAAAACCTTCGCCCATCGCAAGCCTTGCTCCGGACCTGACCTGGTATATCGGGTCCCTTTCCAAGAGCCTGGGCGCCGGCCTGCGCCTCGCCCATGTGATCGCGCCTGACCAGAATGCCGCGTGGCAGTTCAACCGGGCCCTGCGCACCGCCAGCATCATGGTTTCCCCCCTGACTTCGGCTCTTGCCACCCGCTGGATCGAGGACGGCACCGCCCAATCCCTGCTGCAACACATCCGGCAGGAAAGTGCGGCACGGCAGGCACTCGCCAGACGGCATCTGAAGGCCCATCGCTTCGACGCCGATCCGGACGGGTTCCACCTCTGGCTACATCTCGATAATGGCTGGACCCCGTCAGCGCTTGTCAGCCAGGTCCGTGCGCAATCCTTCGGACTGGTCGAAGGCGATGCCTTTGCAGCCGGTGGACCGGCCCCGAATGCCGTGCGCCTGTGCTTTGGAGGACCGGTCAGCCGCGGTCAGGTCGACACGGCCCTCAATGCAATCGCCGCGACGCTGGCAACACCGCCTCAGTCGGCGGCCACCTATTTCTGAAGCGGCTAACATGACGACGGCAATCTGCCGCAGTCAATCCGCTTGCGCTTGAGAAATTTTTGCCTATCTTTGACTGCAATCACTTCCAGTCATTTACTCTTTGACTGGACACCAAAACGGCGTTGCAGGTGTGACGCCGAGCAGGAAAGAGCGTTTCATGAGCACATCTGAAAGCTGGCCCGAATTGCCGCCGATCCAGACCGGCATCAGGGGCCGCTGCCCGCGCTGCGGCGAAGGCAGCATTTTCGACGGATTTTTGAAGCTCAAGAAAGGCTGCAGCCATTGCGGCCTCGACTACAGCTTCGCCGACCCGGCCGACGGGCCGGCCTTTTTCGTGATCTGTTTCGGCTGCGTGCCGGCGGTCGCCTTCGCCATCTGGCTGGAAATCGCCTTCACCGCCCCCTATTGGGTGCATCTGGTCACGACCCTGCCTCTCATCCTCCTGACCTGCATTCCGATCCTGCGCCCCTTGAAGGGCTGGCTGGTTGCCAGCCAGTATTTCTACAAGGCCGAGGAAGGTCGTCTGGTCACGCCGGAGGATACGCCAAGCTCAGAAAGCCAGACCTGATATCCGGGAGCCCCAAACCAGATTAAGGCCAGGCTTGACCTGAGAGGGCGGTTAGCACCGGACGGGCGGTGCGCCGCCCTTATTGGTGTTTCATGTTTGCGGGCCCAAGAATTCCCACACACAACCGACGCCATACCATCACTGTCCCTCCGAAGAGGGCGCCGGGGGGTGTGGCGCGCTATCAGATGTTCTGCCGAAAAGCAGCTTAAGCCGCCCTCACCCAGACCGCGCTGTCATGAAACGCCGCACCGCCGTAAGGCGCGACCGGGTCGGCGCCGGTCAGTGTGTTGATGCCCTTGCCGTCCTCGAAAGCGTCGTTCGGCCAGATGCCTTCCGAGATCACGGTCCCCGGGGCGACGGTGTCTACCAGCCTTGCGTGAAGTGTCACGACACCGCGCTTGTTGCCCATCTGCACCCTGGCACCGTCTTCGATGCCGAAGCGGGCAGCTTCTTCCGGCCTGAGCCAGACTTCCGGGCGCCCTTCCTTCTTCTTCGAGCTCTCGGTCTCGTTGAAGGAGGAATTGAGGAAGGACCGTGCCGGTGCCGTCACCAGCCGGAACGGATGCGCGTCGTCGGCCTGTTCGATGCTGTCCCATTGATCGGGCAGTTCAGGCATGGACGCCCAGGGACCGAACGGTTCGCCCTCCGGCTTGTTCGGCGCGGCCGATCGGCCCCAGTCAGGTTTGAAGTGGAACTTGCGGTCCGCATGGCCGAAACCGCTGAGGTAATGAGCTGTTTCAAAATCGGGCTGCAGGTCGATCCATTTGTTCGTCTCGAGCTCAACCAGCGTGCCGTAGCCGGACTTCTGGAGCATCCAGTCGATATGGTCGCGCGCGCTCATGTCGAATCCGGGATGAGGTTTTGAGTCAACGCGCCGTGCGATCTCGTTGATCACAAAGATGTTTTCCCTTGGTCCTTCCGGCGCTTCCACCGCTTTGGGCCCCAGCATCAGATATTGGTGACCGCCGCCCTTGTAGATGTCGTCATGCTCCAGGAACTGGGTCGCCGGCAGGACAATGTCGGCCATCTGCGCCGTCTCGGTGAGGAACTGTTCATGGACGACCGTGAACAGGTCCTCTCTGGCAAAGCCCTGCCTGACCAGGTCCTGTTCCGGCGCAACCGACATCGGGTTGGTGTTCTGGATCAGCATCGCCTTGACCGGCGGACCACCTAAAAGCGCGGCGTCATCCCCTGTCAGAATACGGCCGACAAGGCTCTGGTCGAGCGCCCGCACGGACGGGTCCTTCAGGGACCCGGCCTCGATCATTTCCTTGTTGAGCGCGTAGATGGCACCGTTGTTGTGAAACGTACCACCGCCTTCATATTTATAGCTGCCGGTAATCGCCGCAATGGAACAGGCTGCATGCATGCCGACCGCGCCGTTGCGGGACCGGGTGAAGCCGTAGCCGAGACGGAAGAAGGTCTTCCTGGTTTCGCCGATGAGCCTGGCCACGTCTTCGATCTGCGCGACGCTCACCCCCGTGATGGCCGCGGCCCAATCCGGCGTTTTGGACTGAAGATGCGCTTCCAGCTCCTTCGGACAGTCGGTGAATTCTTCCAGATAGTCCCAGTCGGCGTAGCCGTCCCGGAAGAGCACATGCATGATGGCGCAAGCCAGCGCCGCGTCGGTTCCAGGCTTCAGGACGAGACCGATATCGGCCTGCTTCATCGTCTCGGTTTCATAGACATCCACGACGATGATCCGGGCGCCGCGTTTCTTGCGCGCGGCAATGGCGTGGGTCATGACATTGACCTGGGTCGCCACCGGGTTGGTGCCCCAGATGACGATCTGGTCAGAGACAGCCATTTCGCGCGGGTCCGGTCCGGCAAGGCGTCCCGTTCCAGCAACATATCCCGTCCAGGCCATGTTGGTGCAGAAACTGTCGAACTGGAGCGAATAGCCCTTGGCATGGCGCAGCCGGTGGATGCTGTCCCGCTGAACAAGGCCCATCGTTCCGGCATAGTGATAGGGCCAGACACTCTCTGCGCCGAACTCAGCTTCCGCGGCCAGGAACTTTTCAGCGATCAGATCAAGCGCGGCCTCCCAGGAAATTTCCTCGAACCGCCCTTCCCCCTTCCTGCCGACCCGGCGCAAGGGTGTCATCAGGCGTTCCGGGTGATAGAGGCGTTCGGCATACCGCGCGACCTTGGCGCAGATCACGCCCGCCGTATACTCATTGTCCTTGGCGCCATTGAGCCGGCGCACATCGCCATGCGGATAGAAATGCACTTCCAGGGCGCAGGTTGACGGACAATCATGCGGACACGCGGAAAAAGTGCTCTTGGGCGGCTCAAGCGTCATGGCTATCCAAATCCTGGCTGGGCTCGACGGCAGTTTACGAGCCTGCCTTATGGAAAACAAAAAGAGGCGCCGTCAAGCGCCTCCTCGTCACCGTCACAATGTCACCTGGCAGGCATCACGTCAGCCTGGCAGGCGTCCGCGCTGCAGCTGAAGACGGTTCCTAACTTCCGCTGCAGGGAGAGCGCCCCCCGGCACGGCCACCCCCTGGTGGCATGCCGCCCTGGCGGGGGCCGCGTCCGGGCCGTCCGGCTCCCGGTGGTGGCGGGCGCCCCCCGGGCAGTAAGCGCGGTGGACGTCCGCCCTGGTGCTGGATCAGTGTCACGGCCGCGCCGCTGTTGTCGGTCAATGCCGCAAAGTCGATGGTCGCGCCCTCACCTTCTTCCTCCAGCGCGCCGCGCCGCCCTGGCCCCTTCAAACGCTTGAAGCTGGCATCGGCGGTGCCCATCCAGCACCGGGGGATGAAGGGAAACGTGTCCGTCAGGACATAATGGTAAGTGCCGTCCGGATATTCCGGTGTCACGGCAAAGCGGCCGTTGCACTGATCCAGGTCGCCGGCGCCGGCAACATAGGCCCAATCCTGCGTGAACTTGCCGTTGTAACGGCCACCTGGACCGTCAGGACGGGTTCCCTGTTTCACACGATAGCTGCTTTTCAACTTCTTCATCGCCGACTTCTGTTTCGTGTCGGCATAGCCATAAGGGCCGTAAATCGGGAAACCGTCCGCTGCAAAACCGATCAGCGCCGGAACGGACTTGCCACCTTCGGACGCGAGAACGCCTGTCGGGATGCCGTGATAGTGATAGGTGCCGTCCGGCTGCACATGGGCGTTGTACTTGTCGAGCCCCAGCTTGCAGGCACCGCCCAGCGCCTCGTAATTCCAGCCGGACCGGCGGTTGTTCTGCCAGAATTCCGCCGTACCCGGATCCATCACCACGCCATTGACCGCGATGCCGAAAACGGCGCCTTGCGCGCTGGTGGCCCGAGCGTTCTTGCGTGGAGACACCGGCACTTTCAGATTGTAGTTTTTCTTGGAAATGGCGTGCGGGTTGTTGCGGTTCGGAAATTGCCCCGGTGGTTTGATCGGATAGCCATTGGCTCTGATCCGGCGCGAATTGCCGTCAATCGCAATATCTGCAGAGGCGTCAGCCTCCGGCAGGAGGAAGTTCAGGATGCCTTCGCCGATATGGCTGTGTTCGGCGGGCTCCTCGCCATGCAAGGGTGTCGTGCTGTCATGGGCCATTGCCGGCGATGCGGTCAGCGCACCGGCAAGCACGAGGCAAAAACGCATTTCATCTCTCCAGTTCCTTGTCGCCCAACTCTGACAGTATGGCTGAATTGACACCGGATGCTGTCGCACAATCACACGAATATGTAACAGCGTGTGTCTGGAGAGCTCTTCAGAAACAAAAAGAAAAGCCGGCCCCAGGGACCGGCTTTTCAGAATTCTTCTTGATGGCTGATTTAGCCGACAAGCTCGGTTCCGGAGAACCAGAACGCGATTTCCTGAGCAGCGGTTTCCGGGGCATCGGAGCCGTGTACGGAGTTTTCGCCGATGGACAGCGCAAATTCCTTGCGGATGGTGCCTTCCGCAGCTTCAGCCGGGTTGGTCGCACCCATGACTTCACGGTTCTTGGCGATGGCGTTTTCGCCTTCCAGGACCTGAACAACGGTCGGGCCGGAGGACATGAATTCGGTCAGTTCGCCGAAGAACGGACGTTCCTTGTGAACCGCATAGAAGGCTTCAGCTTCGCGCAGGGACATCCAAACGCGGCGGGAAGCAACCACGCGCAGGCCGGCTTCTTCCAGCTTGGCGGTGATGGCGCCGGTCAGGTTGCGCTTGGTGGCGTCCGGCTTGATCATGGAAAACGTGCGTTCAATCGCCATGGTTTCGTCTTTCTCGTTACAGGGTCGGACCGGCTGGTTGCCGGACCATAAATGTCGCAAATTTCGCGGCCTTAATAACGGGGCGCCGCCAACCCCGCAAGGGGGCGCAGACATGACAATTTCATGTCAACAGCGTTCTTTGCGGCATACAATGTTCTGGCGTTGCCCTGCAGCAGCGCCTATTTTGAACAAAACACAGCAGAATGACCCGGGTTTCTTCTGCCGATAAGCTCCTGTCAGGGACAAGACAATGCTCGAACTTTTCGCTCTTCTGCCGTCGTTTGTTTACGCTGCGTTCGTAACTGTCTTTGTCGCGACATCGTCGCCCACGGCATTGGCCAGCACCGCCGCCCCGGAAGATCAGCAATCCCACCTGTCCCTGGACGAAGAAATCGCGGCCCTGAGCGATGAAGAACGCGAAGAACTTTTTGTCTTTGTGGCCGGTAATGCGCTGTTCACGCTTTACCACGAAGGCGGACACATGCTCGTGTCGGAGCTTGAACTGCCCGTTCTCGCCCAGGAAGAAGACGCCGTCGACAACCTGGCGACCGTCTCGATGCTGTCCGCCGATACGGACGACATGGACCTCTTTCTCAAACAGGCCATGATCGGCTGGTTTCTGATTGCCGAAGAAGCCTATGAAGACCTGATCTTCTACGACGAACACGACCTCGATCAACAGCGTGGCTACCGGATGCTCTGCCTGATGGTCGGCGCTGACGAAGAGGATTTTCTGGAGCTCGCACTGGAACTCGACCTGCCGGAGGAAAGGATCGAAACCTGCGGTTTCGATTATGATCAGGCCGCCGATTCCTGGGAAGTCGTCACGGATCCTTATGTGCGTGAGGAAGACGGCCGCGGCGGCAAGATCAAGGTGAAATACGAACCGGCACCGGACGGTCTGAAATCGATGGAAGTGTTCATCAGGGAAAGCGGTCTTCTGGAACTCGTCGCCGAGGAACTGGACACGTTTTACGAGCTGCCGGAAGAAGTGACCTTCCTTGCCGCCACCTGCGACGAGGAAAACGCCTTCTGGGATCCACAGACCCGTGAAGTCATCTTGTGCCACGAATTGCTCGGCGGATTTGCGTCGATCTATCTGAGCCTGCCGAGCGAGGATCAGGCCGCCGACTGAGCCTTTTTCCGGTAGGTGCCCGGCGCGTCGCCATACGCCTTCTGGAACTCCCTGTAGAAGTTCGAGCGGGTCAGAAAACCAACCTGATCCTGGATGCGCGCAACCGGTTCATCCGTTGAGACAAGAAGTCTTGCCGCTTCTTCGAGCCGCATCTGATTGACGAACTGGCTGACATTGCCACCGGTGACGGAATTGATCGCGTGGGAGAGGTCCCGGTCCGGCACGCCAACCCGCCGGGCCAGCCGGGTCAAGGTCAGGCTCGGATCGCGAAAAAGGTCCTGGTCAGTCAGAACCTTCCTGGCGGTTTCAACCAGGGCGCTGTCTGCCTCATCCTCCCTTTCGATGCCATCTGCTTTTCGCTTTTTCGGACGCTTGCGCAGCGACACAAGCACGAGCGCAAGGGCTATGGCGAGAAAAAGAAGGCTTGCCAGCGACACCGCTCGAGCTGCGGTATCCTGCTGCGCCTGTGCGAACAGAAGCGCGATCCAGACATCGACAAATAGAGTTGCTGCCATGGCAAAGACGGCAACAAGAAGCAGTTTTCTGAGCGGTGTGCCAAGCGCTGTCGGCGCTTGCGAAAAACAGTCGCCCCCCTCCAGCCACAGCCGGATCAGCGCCAGCGTATAGACCATGTAGCTCGCCGCGATCAGGCCATCGACATACCCGCTGACAGGAACCGGGATCATCATGGCGATCGTCACCACGCAGGCCACGATCACGTGAAAAACGGCTCTGCGCCGGAAACGGCCGACAGCCTCGGTCAAGGACCGGAAAGCGAGATAGAGACCTGGTGCCACCCAGACCGGAAGTGTTCTTTGCACGGCCAGCAATTCGAAAAAGCCATAGGCAAAGCGCATGCCGACGAGAGACGCTTCCAGCGCCATGAGCAGGAACAGACCGGCAAACAAGCCACGCGAAAGCCCCGGCAAGGACCGCCAGGCCAGCGCTGCAAAGGCAAGTCCCGCAAACAGGCCAGCAAGCAGAAAAGACACCGGAATGCTGATCACGTCAGCCCCACTTCGGAAATCGCATTGAAGACACTGTCCTTTATCACGTTTCAGGACAGGACATCGCCTCTGCCATGATTGTCAACAGGCCTTCTTCCACGCATCTGATGAAGACAGCTTGCACCCCAAAACGGAGATCTCATGTTGCCGTCTTCAAACCACCCTTTCCGGTTTTCGCGCCTGTTTTGTCTGACTGTATCCCTTGTCGGAGCGATGATAATGTCACCCGGCGTTCAGGCCGGCGAAGCCCTGCCCTACGGACCTGGCGTTTCGAAAATCACCATAGAAGACAACCGTCAGGACCGGCCGCTCGCGGGCGACATCTGGTATCCGACCAGCACACCGGACATTCATCCGATCGCGAACAAGAGCAAAGTCTGGCAAATGGCACCTGCCGATCCGGACGGGCCGCCGGCGGAGGGAACGTTTCCGCTGGTCGTTGTATCCCACGGCATGTACGGCAACACCTTCAACCAGTCCTGGCTCGGATCCGAGCTTGCCAGGCGCGGCTATGTCGTCGCCATGGTCAACCACCCGGGCACAAGCTCCTGGCTCCGCGACCCGGACCACACCCGCAAGCTTTGGGATCGCCCGGTCGACCTCAGCCGCCTGATCAGCTTTCTCATTGAAGAAAGTCCTTACAGGGACCGAATTGATATCAACCGCATTCATGCCGTCGGCCATTCTCTTGGCGGGTTCACGGTCATGCTGCTGGCCGGCGCAACATTTGACCAGACCCGATACGAGACCACATGTGCCGGCGAAGACCAACCCGTTGCCTGCAAGGTCCTGACCGGATGGTCCATTGCCAGGACAGAGGCCGACCAGGCGGCCATGTCGGTCTCGCGCAAGGACAGCCGCGTCAAGAAAATTGTCAGCCTCGACCTTGGCGGCACCCCGGTGCTGTCGCGGCCAAGCCTTGCCGCCCTCGATATTCCCGTCCTCGTTCTGGGCGCCGAAAGGGCAGACATGCTCGACCAGGACCGGGAATCCCGCGCACTTGCCGCGTCCCTCCCCCAGGACAGGGTTCATCATGTTGAGCTGGAGGGCGCCGGGCATTTCGATTTCATGGGACAATGCAAACCGGCAGGATATGCCATTTTGAAAGAACATGAGCCCGGCGATGAAATCGTCTGTGTCAAAGGTTCCGTTGAACGCGCAAGCCAGCACCGCCGTATCCTGTCTGAGGTATTGGATTTTTTGACACCCTGACAGGCGGTTCTTTGACGAAGGCGGCGGGCAGGAGTGCAGTGATGCCACAGCCCGCCGTTTCCACGCGGTTTCAAGCAGGATTCCGCTTGCATCCGGTGAGAGCCTTCGCCAAACATCCCGCCCATGTTGCAAATCAATGACCTCACTTACCGGATCGGGGACCGGCTCCTGATCGACAAGGCCAGCGTGACCCTGCCCGGCAAGGCCAAGACCGGGCTGGTCGGCCGCAATGGTGCCGGCAAATCGACGCTCTTCAAGATCATCACCGGCGAGCTCGGCACCGAAACTGGCGGCGTGCAGATCCCCAAGAGAGCCCGGATCGGCCAGGTGGCCCAGGAGGCGCCGGGCACGGAAGACACCTTGATGGAAGTGGTGCTGGCGGCCGATACCGAGCGCAGCCGGCTGCTCATGGAAGCAGAAACGGAAACCGACCCGGACCGGATTGCCGAAATCCACACCCGCCTTGCAGATATTGGAGCCCACACGGCTGAAGCACGCGCGGGGTCCATTCTCTCCGGTCTCGGGTTTGATGCCGACGCTCAGCAGCGCCCCTGCTCATCCTTTTCGGGCGGTTGGCGCATGCGTGTTGCCCTGGCTGCGGTGCTCTTTTCCGAGCCCGATCTGCTGCTGCTGGACGAGCCGACCAACTATCTCGATCTGGAAGGCACGCTCTGGCTGGAGAATTATGTCTCCCGCTATCCGCACCAAGTTCTGTTGATCTCCCACGACCGGGACCTTCTCAACAAGGCCGTGGACAGCATTGTTCACCTGGAACGCGGCAAGCTGACCTACTATTCCGGCGGCTATGACAGTTTCGACCGTCAGCGGCGCGAAGCGATGATCCTGGCCGAAAAGGCCAAGGAGAAGCAGGATGCCCAGCGCAAGCACATGCAGGCCTTCGTCGACCGCTTTCGTTACAAGGCCAGCAAGGCCCGCCAGGCGCAATCCCGGCTGAAGATGCTGGAAAAAATGCAGCCGATCGCCGCATTGACGGATGAAAGCAGCAAACCCATCCATTTCCCCGATCCGGAAGCCCAACTGGCACCACCGATCCTGAAGCTGGAAGGCGTTGCCACGGGCTATGGCGACACCAGAATTCTGTCGCGGCTGACGCTCAACATCGATACCGATGACCGGATCGCGCTTCTGGGGGCAAACGGCAACGGCAAATCGACGTTCGCAAAGCTCATTTCCGGTCGTCTCGGCGCCATGGACGGCGAGATTACCAAGGCGTCAAAGCTGAAGATCGCGTTTTTTGCCCAGCACCAGCTGGATGAACTGAAACCGGCCGAAAACTCGGTGGCTCATGTCCGCGCCCTGATGCCGGAAGCGCCCGAGGCCAAGGTCCGTGCGCGTGTCGCCCGAATGGGGCTGCCGACCGACCGCATGGATACACCGGCCAAGGATCTTTCGGGCGGGGAAAAGGCGCGTCTGCTTCTGGGGCTCGCCACCTTCGACGGTCCGCACCTGCTGATCCTCGACGAACCGACCAACCACCTGGATATCGACAGCCGCGAAGCGCTGGTCATGGCGCTGAACGAGTTCCAGGGCGCCGTGGTGCTGATCAGTCACGACCGCCACCTTGTGGAAGCCTGTGCCGATCGCCTGTGGCTCGTCGCGGATGGCAAGGTCGCGCCATATGATGGCGACATGGAGGATTACCGCCGCCTGATCCTGCAGGGACCGGAGGCTGCGCAAAGGGCCCGCGACAAGGCGGATGCCGAAGACGCCGAAAAAGCCTCGGCCCAGGAAAAACGCCGGGAAGCTGCCCAGAAGCGCAGCCAGTTGAAACCGCTGAAACAGAAGATCGACGCGGCGGAAAAGGAATTGGCCCGGCTTCAGGACAAGATCGGCCGACTCGACGAGGCTCTCGCCGACCCGGAGTTCTTTGCAAAAGAACCGGAACGGGCAACCAAGTTTGCCAAGGAACGGGCCTTCTGCGAGAAAAAACTGGTCAAGACCGAAGAGGAATGGCTGGAACTCTCCGCCGAATTCGAAGAGGTGTCCTGATGGCCGAAATTACCACGCTGGGTTTCGATGCGGATGACACGCTCTGGCACAACGAGCGTGTCTTTCGCCTGACCGAAGACCGCTTTGCCGATCTGCTTGCGGATTATACGGAAAAAAGCCAGCTCTCCGAGCGGTTGCTGGCAGCCGAGCGCCGGAATGTCCTGCATTACGGATACGGCGTGAAAGGCTTCACGCTGTCGATGATCGAGACGGCGATCGAGGTAACGGACCGCCGCGTGCCGGCCGACGTGATTGCCGAGATCCTCGAAGCCGGCCGCGAAATGATGAAGCATCCGGTGGAACCCCTCCCTCACGTGGAAGACACGCTGAAGGCGGTGAAGGGCGATTACAAGCTTGTTCTGATCACCAAGGGCGACCTCTTCGACCAGGAACGAAAGGTCACGGCGTCCGGACTGGATGTCCATTTTGATGCCATCGAGATCGTCTCGGAAAAGACCGACGCCACCTATGCGACCCTGTTTTCAAGGCACGGCAGCGGACCAGCACAGGCACTGATGATCGGCAACTCCCTGAAGTCGGATATTGTGCCTGCCCTTAATGCCGGCGCTTATGGCGCACACGTTCCCTATGACATGACCTGGGCCCTTGAAGAGGCCGACGAGCCGATCGGCCACGAGCGGTTCTTCAGACTGGACAATATCGGCAAGGTTCCGCAGTTGCTGGCCCGGTTGAGTTAAACACCGCCTGCTTCGTGCCGTCCCCTTCCCTGGAGACGGCACTTTGACGTTGTGCCGGTCATCCGACCGGTCTTACCCGTTCAGCTCTTCTTTCAGCAGCTCCATCAGTTTGCCGTCCCTCGGAATGTCGCCGCTCTTTCCTTCTTCCATCATCCAGTAGAACCGGCCGGGCTTCAAAGACAGCGGGAGTTCGTAATCCATGCCCTCCCATTCCTCGCGGAAGGCATAGAACGCCCAGTGGCCACCGCGGGCGTCGACGGCATCGATCACGTCCTTCAGATAGGTGCCACAATCCTGCCAGCGGCGCATACAGCCGAATTCACCTGCAACAACCCGGGTCGGCGCCAGCCCCTGCTCTTCGGCCCAGTCAAAGGCCTTGTCGATATGCGCGACGACATCCGCCTTGCGCCAGCTGAGCGCCTCGCCGCCATATTGGGTTGTCACGCCTGGATAGCGATAGGGTTCTTCGCGTTTCATGTTGCCCGAGCTGGTCGCCTCGTAAGGCTCATACATATGAAAGGCATAAAGGACACGCTCATCGTTGAGCCTGTCCGGCCAGGCGGCAAGAGAACGAGGATTGGCATAATAGCCGGCATCCACCATCACCGGTGTTGCTGTGTCCTCTTTCCTGATGGCCGCGATGACCCGGTTGTAGAACAACACCAGATCCCTGGGACCGTCAACCTGCTCTTCTTGCCAGGCAACCAGATCGCTCATGGCACCATTCTCCGCCAAACCCGTTGTCTTTTCAGGGGCGGGCTCATTGACGATGTTGTATGCTGCAATCGCGGGATGATCCTTGAACTCGGCAGCCACATCCGACCAGAACCGGACGGCCTGGTCCGCATAGGCCGGGTCGGACCAGAGCCGGTCATCGAACGTGCCGTCATTCTGCTGCGACCAGCGTGCCCCCGGCAGGCTGAGTGGCACAATGACAACCTTCAGGCCCGCCGAATGCGCGGCATCAAGCGCCTTGCGCAGTTTGGCGACATCTTCCTGCGGCAGGCCCTGATAATTGTCGGCATTGCCAAGAAGAAAGTCCCGCCCCTCGCCTTTCCATTTGCTGAAGGTCAGTCGCACCCAGGTCGCGCCTGTTCCGGCCAACGCCTCGAAATAGGCCTTGTCGGGTGTCAGCTCGTTAAAACTGTTGCCTCCCTTTTGCTGTGTGTCCCAGAAGCCGATGAGATCTGCGGCCTGACCGGCACTTGTCAGCGGTAGACTCAGGATCGCGCTCAGGAAAGCTGCTTGGCGCAGTTTGGCCATGTGGTGTTGGTCCTGTTTTGGCGGAATTGAAAATCTGTACTTGCGGAGACAGACCGGCAGGCCAGCCGAAGACGACAGCCTGCCGGGTTTGCTCATCACGTTTTGGCACCCGATGCTGGAGCCCGCTTACTGGTCCAGGACCGTGAGATCGGCGTTTTCAGAGGTGATCAATTGTCCGCCATCTGTCTCGCGAATGAGGTTGATTTGATCCGCTTCCAACCGCATGGACTTGAAGGCGATACGGACATTGCCCGAATAGCGCGTAGCACCGTCTTCCTCGGTGATCTCATCCGCTGAGATTTCAAATGCCTCCTCGGGGGCAAATCGGATTTCCACGTTTTCGCGATAAAGATAACGCTGCCCGTCCTCTGAACGAATGTGACCCGCCTGAATTTCGAATGCGGATGCTGCCGGAATGGAATTCGCGAACAGAAGAACCGGCAGGCTGGCTGCCAGAAGTTTGTGTCTCATGATTGACTTCGTGCGACAGTGCCTGACGGCACCTTGCACGCTCCTTTGGGTGAGGGAAACCACCGGATTCCCGCCAACGCGGACAATTCAAAAGTGGCTTTTACGTCAGTTATTTAGATGTGACTTTGAGGCGTATTTTGGGCAAGGTCGGCTCTTGATTGGGGAAATGTGCGGCCCAAAGATTGGCAGTGCAATCTGGTGCCGGACACAGCTGACTGGTCGCCGCCGCGATGCGCCCCAAGGACGTTTCCAAGATTTGTTGGAATTGCCTCAAATTCTAGGTGTTGTCGTTAGAGAACATTCTGATTTCCGCGCCACTCTGTCCTGTCGACCGCCGGCAGTCCGATAAGGTGCGGCCTGACCAAACAACCCTGTCTTCATTAGGTGTTGAAGGAAACATGATGCCCCTTGCGAAAACCATCACAGTCCTGATCGGCGCCGCCGCCCTGATATCCGTCCCTGCACTGACGCCTGATCTGCCCTGGCAGTTTCTGCAAGTCGACGATGCATTCGCAAAAAACAGCAACGGAAACGGCAATGGCAATGGCGGCGGGAACGGAAATGGAAACAGCAATGGTAATGGCAATGGCAATGCCAGTTCCAGCAGGTCGGCAAACAACGGTGGAGGAAGTGGCAATCGCGGCAACGCCAAAGCCGTATCCGGAAACGGCCTTGGCGGTTTTCTGAATTCCGTCTTTGGCAAACGCCAGGACAGCAAACGTCAAAGCGTTTCCAGAGGTGGTGGAACCAAGTCCAGGAGCCACCGGCTCCCGAAAGCCGAACGGGCTAAGCTGGCCAGTGTCGCCGTCACCCCTCAAGCTCACCCAGGTGGCAAACCCAAGAATTTCAATGCCAAGCTCGCCCGCCTCAATTCACTCAATCGAAACTACCGGGCGCTGATCAACTCCAACAGCCCCCACCTGGCGGCGATTCAGGCCTATATCGACAGTTCGCTGTCCTATGAGAAGCAGTCGAGCGCCCTGGAGGAACTCAAGGACCAGTTGACCAGCGCGCGAGACGATCTTAAGGATCTGCTGACGGAAATCGCCGCCTATGACGATTTCGCCTACGCCGACCTGACCAGCGAAGAACTGGAGGCCCGGCTCGCAGCACTGGATGCGGTGGACACAACTGACCTGACTGACGACGAACGCGCGGCGCTGGACGCAGAGCGCCAAGCATTGACAGAGACGCTGGAAAGCGACGCCTATAGCAATTTCAAGGATGCCGAGACGGCCTTTCAGACAGAAAAGGACACTCTCGATGCCCTGGCAACAGATGTTTCGGATGACGCCCTGACAGAGGCCCTTCTGTCGATGGCCAATGAAAACCGGGTCAGGGAATACGGCGACGACTATGTGGACGATGAACTGCTGGACTGGGCCAAGTCAGTGCTCGGCGTTGGCGACGAATACGGAAAAATCGACGAGATCCGGGAAGCCTCAGAAAGCACTTCGGATCCGACCGACACTGATTTGCGTCTGACAAGCACCGAGAACTAGAGCGCTTCCCGATTGGATCGGCTCAGTCTGTTTTCTCCACCGGACCGTCCGCTTTCAGCCAGTCCGCAAAGCCTTCCTTCAGATGGGCGGCGTCAAAGCCCATGTCCTGGAGTGTCGCGACAGTGAGGGCGGACCGCCAGCCGGCGGCACAGTGGAAAATGAAACGCCTGTCTTCGGCAAAGACCTCCTTGAAATAGGGGCTTTCCGGATCCACCCAGAATTCGATCATGCCGCGCGGACAATGCACGCTGCCGGGAATGAACCCGAGTTTCTGTCGCTCGCGAATGTCGCGCAGATCGACGAACACCACGTTCGGGTCTCCGACCAGTGCGATCGCGTCTGCCGTCTCGACCTCTTCGATCCGCTGCCTTGCCCTTTCGACCATTTCGGCCGATGAGAGTTTCAGTTTTTTCATCGTCACCACCCTGCCCTTCGTCGTTTGATTACGCTTTCCGTTCCCAGCCGCCTGCCTGCGTCTGTTGCCAATAGGCAATCTCGAACCCTTCCGCCTTGGCTTCCTTCCAGCGCTGGCGGGCTTCCTGGACCGCGCCCTCATCATTGCCGTCGAACATGTAGATGGCGCGCTTGTAGCCGCCAAGGGCCGGCGGCTCGGCCCGGTCGACCAGAAAACGCACGTCTGCCTCGTTCGGATTGTCCTGCTCCGGGGTCAGGTAGATCGGCTGATGCTCGGCATAGCCGTCTGCCCTGGTGCCGTGTGGCAGGAAACTGTCATCGGCAAAGGTCCACAAATGTGCATCCAGCGCGTTGCAGCGCTCCTGCGACCCTGTCTGCACCACGACTTTCCAGTCCCGCTCCAGGCATTTTTGCAACAGCTGCGGCAGGGCCGCCTCCAAAGGTTTATGCAACAGATGGTAAAAAACAACTTCAACGCTCATTTTGTTCCATCACCACGCTTCATGTGCATTTTCTGCCCTTCCTGAGCCGCTTATCCAGAGGCCAGCCGGAATGTGATGCAGCTGCGCAACACCAGCGTCACCAAATTCCCGCAACGGCAAACCGGCCATGGACACGCCAGAAGACTCGTATCATTAACCCTTCGAAAATGTCGATTGACTAGGGTTCGTTCCCGGGGACGATCCAAGGATCATTTTAGCGGCTGGTGACCGGTTTTCCCGAACCAGCTCAAAAGGGGATTTGCTGTATGCTTGCACGAGTTGTTGTGTTTTTTGCGTTGGTGGCCGTTGTTGCAGGGGCCACGCTCGGAATGGGGCTCCTGGTCGAACCGGCAACTGCTTGCCAAGCTTACAAGACCTGCTGATCCAGCAAACAGATACTCACGAAAAACCCGCCAACCGGCGGGTTTTTTGTTGGCAGATTTCCGATTTCCGGTGACCGGACGTCCCGCCGCTTTCTGAAACGGCGGGAGCACCAAACGGACCTGGTGTCAGCCTTCGTAGTGATCCGCGACCAGCTGGTTGAGCAACCGGACGCCATATCCTGACGCCCAGCTCTGGCAGATGTCGTCCTTCGGCGCACCGAACGCCGTGCCGGCAATGTCCAGATGCGCCCACGGCACATCATTGGCAAAGCGCTGCAGGAACTGCGCTGCCGTGATGGACCCGGCCCAGCGGCCGCCGGTGTTTTTCACATCGGCATTGGGTGTGTCGATGATCTTGTCATAATCCTTGGACAGCGGCAGGCGCCAGAGCGGCTCGCCGCTGGCCTTGCCCGCCGCGAGCAGATTGTCGGCCAGTTCGTCATTGTTGGAGAAGAGGCCGGCATTGAGATTGCCAAGTGCCACCAGGACGGCGCCTGTCAGCGTTGCCAGATCGATCATGATGGCAGGCTTGTATTTCTGCTGGGTGTACCACAGCGCGTCGGCCAGAACGAGACGACCCTCCGCGTCGGTGTTGAGGATCTCGATGGTTGTTCCCGACATCGCCTTGACGATGTCTCCCGGGCGCTGCGCGTTGCCGTCTGGCATGTTTTCCACCAGGCCAATCACGCCAACGACATTCGCCTTGGCCTTGCGCCCCGCAATTGCATGCATGGCCCCGACCACGGCCGCAGCACCACCCATGTCGCCCTTCATCTCCTCCATGCCGCCGGCCGGCTTGATCGAGATGCCACCGGTATCGAACACCACGCCCTTTCCGACCAGGGCGACAGGCGCAACGCCCTTCTTGCCGCCGTTCCAGCGCATGACGGCCAGCTGCGGCGGGCGCACGGATCCTTGCGCGACACCGAGGAGAGCGGCCATTTTCAGCTTCTTCATTTCCTTCTCGCCGAGGATCTCGACTTCAACACCAAGCGCTTCCAGGTCCTTGGCCTTCTGGGCGAACTCGACCGGGCCGAGCACGTTGGCAGGTTCGTTCACGAGATCTCGGGCCAGGACAACGCCATCGGCAATCGGCTCGGCGACAACCCAGGCCTTCTTGGCGGCCTTTGTATCTTCCACACCCAGCGCGAGCTTCAGCCCCTTCGGTGCGTCGTCATCCTTCTTGCGGGTCTTGTAGGCGTCAAAGGCGTAGGAACGCAGCTTTGCCCCCATCGCGAATTCAGCGGCCAAATCAGCAGACAGACCGACCTCGCCTGCCACTTCCAGCAAAACTGTTGCCGCGTCCGCCTTCACCTTTTGCAATTCCGCAAAGACAGCGCCCCCGAGGGCCCGCCAATCGTCCCGGCAGAGTTCCTCGGTTTTGCCCAGCCCGACAACGATCAGCCGGTCGAGCGCGAGTCCGGCCGGACCAACCAGATCAAGCGTGGTCTTTTTCTTGCCTGAAAAACCAGCGATATCGGCGACGCGTTTCAGCCCCCCTCGAGACTGGAGACGATCTCTTCGCCAACAGAACCCAGGGCAAGCCCATCGCCTGCCAGGATCACTGCAACACCGCCCTTCGGAGCGGCCGTTTTGGAAAAGGAAATCTTTGAAAGTTTGGTCATTCGTCGGTCTCGTGATTTCAGTGAGGCGTCTATGGACGGTAGAAGGATTGGATGCCGTCTCCCATGGATTGCGACATCTGCCACAAATCATGGGGTTTCAACAGCTTTTCGGCAAGAGCCGCAAAAATTAATGTATATTTACCATTCTTATTCATGGGCCATTCACCACATTCCGTGTTATTCGGTGCCAGGCCGTTTATCGTCATTTTTGCAAGGATCTAGTCCGGCGCGCTCATGAAAACGCTCGAACGTTACATCATCCGGCGGACGGCCTATGCATTCACGCTCACGATCGCGGCCATGACAGGTGTGGTCTGGGCGACCCAGGCGCTGCGCCAGCTCGATCTGGTAACGTCAAAAGGCCAGACCATTGTTCAGTTTATCGGCATCACGATGCTGGCCCTGCCCTTCCTGATCGTCATTGTCGCACCCTTCGCGCTGATGATTGCCCTGATCCTGGTTTTGAATTCGCTTTCCGGCGACAGCGAACTGATCGTGATCGATGCCAGCGGCGGGTCGCGCTTCCTGGTACTGAAGCCGGTCATGCTGTTTTCGCTGGTGGTCATGATGCTGACGGCGAGCATGTCACTCTATTTCGCGCCCATGGGGCTTGCCCAGCTTAGAACGGAAATCACGCGGGTGCGTGCAGACCTGGTCGCCAACATCGTCAAGCCCGGCCGGTTCATCACGGTTGAGAGCGGTCTTACCTTTCACATCCGCAACCGGACCGGCAAGGGCACGCTTGACGGGCTTCTTTTGCATGACACGCGGGACGAGGAAACGGCCTTCACCTACCAGGCCGATTCCGGTCAGATCGTCGAAGCCGCCGACAGGACGCTTCTGGTGATGCAAAACGGCACAATCCAGCGGCGCCCGAAGCAGGAAGGCGACATTTCAATCGTCCGCTTTCAGTCCTACGCCTTCGATCTCAGCAATCTCATCCCGGAGGCCGGCGAACCAGTCTTCAAGGCCAGCGAGCGCACCACAACGAACCTGATGTCTCCCGGCCGCAACGACGCCTATGCGCTGAAGAACCCGGAAAAGCTGATCCAGGAACTTCACGAGCGCTTCAGCCAGCCGCTTTACTGTCTTGCCTTCGGCCTGATTGTCTTTGCCTTCCTCGGCAAGGCCCGGACGACACGGCAGGGCCGCGGGGTTGCCGTTCTCGGAGCGATCTGCGCCTGTGTCCTGTTGAGAACCACCGGCTTCGGCGTCACGGCGGTTTCAGGCGATTCAACGGCTCTTCTGAGCCTGCTTTATATCGTGCCGGTGCTTGGCTGCCTGCTCGCCCTCGCCTCGATCTTCCGCGAACAACGCGGCGCGGAACCGAAATGGCTGAGCGACCTTCAGTTGCGCATCCAGGATCTGCTTGATGCGATCGGTGACCGGTTGAACGGCCGCCGCAGCGGAGGCGCTGCATGATCCTCGGCCGTACCCTCTCCGTCTATTTCTCCGGCCGGTTCCTGAAAGCGATCCTCGGCCTGTTTCTGTTCGCCGCCGTTCTGATTTTCCTGTTCGACGTTCTGGAACTGGTGCGCCGCGGCGGTGACCGCGAAGGCTTCTCGGTGCTGCGCGTGGCGCTGATTTCTGCCTTGCGTGTTCCACTGCTCCTGGAGCAGGTCATTCCCTTCACGGTCCTGTTTGGGGCGATTGCCGCCTTTGTGACGCTGAGCCGCGCGCTGGAACTTGTGGTGGCCCGTGCCTCCGGCATATCCGTCTGGCAGTTTTCCATGCCTGCCATCGTTGTCGGGATCGTACTCGGGGTCCTGTCGATCACGCTTTACAATCCTGCCGCGGTCTGGTTCCAGCACAAGTCGGACGAAGTTGCCTCGGGCCTGTTCGGGTCGGAACAAAGCTTCCTGCTGCAGTCCTCCAATGACGTGTGGGTGCGGCAGGACGGCGTTGACGGCGAATCCGTGCTTCTGGCCCAGCAGCTGCTTGAAGGCGGTACGAAACTGCGCGGTGTCACGATCTTCACCTTCGACAAGGACGGCACCTTCCGCGAGCGGATCGAGGCAGCCGAAGCCCGGCTCGGCGACGAAATCTGGTTCCTGGACGATGCCATCGTCTACACGACCGAACGGGATCCGCAGCCCTATGGCCGTTATCAGGTCAGCACGTTCCTGACGGCAACCGAAGTTCGTGAGAGCATCGGCTCGCCCGAATCAATTTCGTTCTGGAACCTGCCGCGCTTCATCGAACTCGCGAGAAACGCAGGGTTACCTGCCTATCGCTATAATTTGCAGTATCAGACACTGCTGGCGCGACCGCTTCTTTTGGTCGCGATGATTTTGATCGCAGCCGCGGTTTCCCTTAAAGTTTCGAGGTTTGGCGGGTTAGGAAGTATGATTCTGGGTGGAATCCTGTCCGGGTTCGTGCTTTACGTTCTAACCGAGCTTGCCAAGGACTTCGGGGGCGCGGGTATCGTCCCGCCCCTGGTGGCTGCGTGGGCGCCTGGAATATTTGGAGTACTTATGGGTTTGACAATTCTCTTGCATCAGGAAGATGGCTAAGGCGATGGCTTTTCCAACTTTCCTGACCACAGAGATTTGGGCCAACAAAGGCAGGCTGCTTGCGGCAGCCAGCGCGTGCGCGATTGCGGCGGTGCTCAGCTTTGCCGACTCCGTGCCAGCCACCGCTCAGGACATCGCTGCAGGACTGCAGGACCAACTGGATCCGAATGCCGAGCTGCTCCTGGAATCGAGCGAACTCACCTACGATTTCGACCGCGACCTGATCATCGCGACAGGGAACGTCCAGGTCTATTACGACGGCAACACCGTCCAGGCGCATCAGATCATTTTCGACCGGAAGAGCCAGCAGCTCAAAGCCGCCGGCAACGTGATCTTCATCGAGAAGAACGGCAACGTCGTGCGCACAGAGGAAATGGTCCTGTCCGAGGACTTTTCCGAAGGCTTTGCGCGCGCGCTTCAGATCGACACGACCAAGCGGACCCGGTTCCTGGCCGAACAGGCCCGTCGTGAAGGCAACAACATCACGTCGATCGAAAACGGCGTCTACACGGTTTATACCAAGCCGACCAACCCGCCGAACAAGCCGCCGCTCTGGCGTGTCCGGGCCGAGAAGATCATCCACAATCAGCAGGAAAAGATCATCCGGTTCGAGAATGCGGCGTTCGAGGTCTATGGCCAGCCCATCGCCTACCTGCCTTATCTGACGATGCCGGATCCGTCCATCAAGCGGAAGTCGGGTTTCCTGATGCCCAGCGGCATCGTCAATGAGAAGCTCGGCTACGGTGTGACGGTGCCCTATTACTGGGCGCTCAGCCCCTATTACGACGTCACCACGATCTTGACCCCGCTGACCAAGCAGGGCGTGTTTGGAGATGTTGAATACCGGCACCGGTTCGCTGCCGGCCAGGTCAGCGTGTCCGCTGCCGGCCTTTATCAGGCGCAGCCAAGCCAGTTCAGCACGTCGCGCGCTGACGAACGTTGGCGCGGTGCTGTCAACTCAAAGGCAAATCTCTCGCTTTCCCGCGACTGGACGCTGGGCTGGGACCTGACCTACAAAAGCGACCGCCAGTTCTTCAAGGACTACTCGTTCACCAGCTTTGGCGACAATGGTGAGACGTCCGAGATCTTTCTGGAAGGCAAGACCGACAGGAATGCCCTGACCGTCAGGGCCTATGCTTTCCAGATCTCGCAAGAGGACTACACGGACAGCCAGTTCAACGCCAACGGCTTCTCGCCGGTCGGCAGCTCGTTGCAGGACAAGCAACCGCTCGTTCTGCCCGTGATCGACTACGACTACGTTTTTGCCGATCCGATTCTTGCCGGTGAGCTGGCCCTGACGGCCAATTTCACCTCGCTGACGCGAGACGAGACCGACGCCTTCTCGATTGACGGCGGCACGACCGCGAAATTCAGGGGTGTCGACGGCACGTTCTCGCGCCTGTCCCTGAAAGGAAACTGGCGCCGGACGTTCATCGACCCGCTCGGACAATCCTTCACGCCCTTTGCCTATATGCGCGGCGACCTGTTCTTCCTGGCGTCGCCTGATAGCGATGTCACGGCCCTGACCGGTGAGAGCTTCGTCGGTCGCGCCATGCCGGCCATCGGCATGGAATATCGCTATCCCTTTATTGCGACCTTCGAGGGCGGCAACCAGATCCTGGAACCGGTCGCGCAGATCGTGGCGCGTCCGAATGAGCAACGCATCGGCGAATTGCCCAATGACGACGCGCAGAGCATCGTCTTCGACACGACCACCCTGTTCGATGCGGACAAGTTTTCCGGCTTTGACCGTGCCGAGGGTGGCACCCGGCTGAATGTCGGCCTGAACTACAAGCTTCAGCTGGACAGCGGCTACTATGTCAGCGGCCTGTTCGGACGCTCCTATCACCTTGCTGGTGACAACTCCTATGCGACACCGGACATTCTCGGTGCCACGCAGGATTCCGGCCTGGAAACGGATCTGTCCGACTATGTTGGCAGCCTGTACCTGGACACGCAATACGGCGTGAAGGTCGGTGCGCAGGCCCGGCTCGACAAGGAAGACTTCACCTTCAACCGTGTGCAGGCCCAGGCCAGCGCGATCTACGGCCCGGTGGTCTCGTCCCTTGCCTATG
The DNA here is from genome assembly GCF_002237595.1 of Labrenzia sp. VG12. Lineage (NCBI taxonomy): Bacteria > Pseudomonadati > Pseudomonadota > Alphaproteobacteria > Hyphomicrobiales > Stappiaceae > Labrenzia > Labrenzia sp. VG12. The sequence goes on along the minus strand of NZ_CP022529.1, from coordinate 678,818 downwards.
CCTTCCTGAACGCCCAGCCGGATGTCGGCATCGATTCGCCCCGCGAGGAATTGCTGGGCTCCGCCAGCCTGCGCCTGGAAGAGAACTGGCGCATCTTCGGATCGATGCGCTACGATCTGGAAAACAGCAACATCGTCCAGGACGGCTTCGGCATCGGCTATGACGACGAAGGTTTCTCGCTGTCGGTAACCTATGCGGAAGACCGCAGCCGCAATGACGGCGAAGAGGTGGATCGCACGCTGTATTTCCGGATCGGTCTCCGGACGATCGGCAATACCCAGGTGTCCAGCGGCGCGCTTAACTAGGTATCGTCTTTCAGCGATAGGTCATGATGCCGCCATGAATTCAGGCATCATGCGGGCAAACTTTGAAATTGTTGGCATGATGTGCGAAATATCATGCCCAAAACACGAACTTCGGTTTGGCCTCACGCCAGCACGGATGGTTTATCAATGCGACTTCGCCTCGTCCCTGTCCTCTTTTGCCTCGCGCTCATTCTGCCGGCGCCCTTTTCTGCACCGGCGCATGCGGCCATCAGGGTCATCGTCAATGACGTGCCCATCACCGACTATGACATCAGTCAACGGGCTCGCCTCATCACGCTGACCCAGCGCAAGTCCGCGTCTGCCGCCAAGAAACAGGCCAAGGAAGAACTGATCGATGACCAGGTCAAGCTTGGTGAAGCCGAACGGATGGGCGTCGACATCAGCCAGTCGGAAGTTGACAACGCCTATGCCAACATTGCGCGCAACGTGAAAATGTCGCCGGGGCAGCTGAACAAGGCCCTGCGCAGCGGCGGCGTAAAACCGGAAACACTCAAGGCCCGGCTGAAAGCACAATTGGCCTGGAGCCGGATTGTCCGCTCCCGCTTCAGCGGCAACATCGACGTCAACGAGTCCGACATCATCGCGGCTTTGAAAAAGACCGACGAAGAAGACCGCAAAAAGTCCGTCGAATATGACCTGAAACGCATCATTGTGGTCGTGCCGAAAAGCTCGTCCGGCGGCTTCAAGTCGAAACGCAAGCGCGAGAGCAACCAGATCAGGTCCGCCTTCAACGACTGTGAAAACCCCGGCGCGGTTCTCGGAAAGTACAGCGAAGTGGTGGTGCAGCCGATCGGGCGCCGCCTGGAAACCGAACTGCCCGCCAACATGCGTGACGAGATCAGCGCCCTGCAGCCGGGCAAGCTGACGAAACCGTCGACCACGCCCGTCGGGTTCGAGATGATTGCGGTTTGCGGCAAACGGGAGATTGCCTCCGACATTGCCGTTCGCACGGAGCTGGAAAACGAATTGCGGGCCAAGGAAGGCGAAAACCGGTCTCGCCGCTATCTCATGGAAATTCGCCGCCGCGCGACCATCATCTATCGCTGATCGCAGATGGCAAGATCACAAGAGACGCTTGCCGTCAGCATGGGCGAACCGGCCGGGATCGGGCCGGACCTGGCGCTGCTTGCCTGGGCCAACCGGAAAAACCTGAAGCTGCCTGTCTTTTACGTGCGCGGCGATGTCGAGCTGTTCCGGCAAAGATCGGCCAGGCTGGGCATGGACGTTCCGGTTGAGGCGGCAACGCCCGAAGAGGCCGCCGGCCTCTTTTCCCGGGCCCTCCCCCTTGTGCAGACCGGACCGGCGCTGGAAGACCGGCCCGGAGAAGAACAGGCGGCGAGCGCACAATCTGTCGTGTCAGCCATTGAAGGCTGTGTCGACGATGTCCGGAAAGGTCTCGCCAGCAGTCTTGTCACCTGCCCGATCAACAAGTCGGCACTCTACAAGACCGGATTTTCCTTTCCCGGACACACGGAATATCTCGGCGCCCTGGCAGAAAAGAACTGGCCAGGCGCTCCAGCCAGGCCTGTCATGATGATCGCCGGGCCGGATCTGATGGTCGTTCCGGTGACCATCCATATTCCGCTGAAGGACGTGCCGGAGACGCTGACCACCGAACTGATCGTGGAGACGGCCGAAATCACGGCCGCCGACCTCAAAACCAGGTTCGGCTTTACGGCACCAAGGCTCGCGATCTGCGGCCTGAACCCGCATGCGGGCGAAAACGGCTCCATGGGAACCGAGGACAGGGATGTCATCGCCCCCGCCATCGAACAGCTGCGCGCCAAGGGCATTGACGCGAGCGGCCCGCACCCGGCCGACACCCTGTTCCACCCGCCGGCCCGCACAAGATATGACTGCGCGCTCGGCATGTATCACGATCAGGTCCTGGTGCCGGCCAAGACCATCGGCTTCGATGACAGCGTCAATGTCACCTTGGGCCTGCCCTTTGTGCGCACATCGCCCGACCACGGCACGGCCTACAGCCTGGCAGGCACCGGACGGGTGCGCATCGACAGTTTTGCGGCCTCCTTGCGCATGGCCGATGCGCTGGCCCATCCCGAACGGTTCTAGGACGAGACCCCATGGCCCAGATCGACGATCTTCCGCCGCTGCGTGACGTGATCGCGGCCCATGGCCTCAATGCCAAGAAATCGCTCGGCCAGAATTTTCTGCTCGATCTCAACCTGACCTCGCGCATTGCCCGCTCCGCCGGTTCCCTGGAGGATTGCACGGTGCTGGAAATCGGCCCGGGCCCGGGTGGCCTGACCCGCGCGCTCCTTGCCGCAGGCGCCAGGAAGGTTGTTGCGATCGAAAAGGACAGCCGCTGCCTGCCCGCGCTTGGCGAGATCGCCGCGCATTATCCCGGCCGACTGGAGGTGATCGAGGGCGATGCGCTGAAGATCGACCCGGTCGCCGTCACCGGCGGCGACAAGGTCCGGATCGCCGCCAACCTGCCCTATAATGTCGGCACCCAGCTTTTGATCAACTGGATCACAACGGAGGCCTGGCCGCCATTCTGGTCGTCTCTGACCCTGATGTTCCAGAAGGAAGTCGGCGAGCGCATCAGCGCGGAACCGGGCTCCAAGGCCTATGGCCGGCTTGGCGTTCTGGCCGGCTGGCGCTGCAAGGGCGGCATCCTGTTCGATATCAGCCCCAAGGCCTTCACGCCGCCGCCCAAGGTCACGTCGGCGGTGGTGCACCTGACGCCAAATCCCGCCCCTCTGCCCTGCGACCTGAAGGCGCTGGAACGGATCACGGCGGCGGCCTTCGGCCAGCGGCGCAAGATGCTGCGGGCCTCGCTCAAGGCGCTGTCGCCGGATGCGGAACAGCTGATCGAGGCGGCCGGCCTGAAACCGACCGCGCGCGCGGAGGAGATCGATATTGCCGGCTTCGTTGCGCTGGCGAACAGTTTCACGACGGCCGGGGCTGCCGCGAAGAACTAGTCCCGGTCGAAAACGCCTTGTTGCGGCAACCGCCCCTGGCAACGGCCTTGCGGTTGTCCGGGTCATCCAGAGCGAGGTCTCGCGCCATCCAGTCGGGTGCGTCGGAGGCTCCGGTTGCCGCGTTGTTTTGAATTTGAAGGGTCGTCCGCTTGTTGCGCAGGCGGGACACCAGCCAGGTCACGATCATGTCAAACCTCATTTGTGATGGCCGGACCATGACAGACCCGTTTTCCTATGTAACTGAATAATGCCGCATGCTATCATTCATTTATGAATAATAGCGATTTCGACTGGGATGCGGTCCGGGTGTTTCTTGCGGTCGCCGAACACCAGAGCCTCAGTCAGGCTGCCGACACGCTCTCGCTGTCACAGCCGACCGTCGGCCGGCATGTGGCCCGGCTGGAAGACCAGCTGGACGTGCAGCTGTTCGACCGGCGCCAGACCGGTTATGAGCTGACAGGGGCCGGCCGGCGCCTCGTCAAGGTGGCACGAACGATGGCCCGCAGCGCGGCGGATTTCGGCCGCGCGGTTGACCTGGAAAAGGTCGATGCGCCCGAACAGGTCTGCCGGATCACGCTGGGCGAATGGGGCCAGCAGTTTCTGACCCTCCGGGTGGACGAGATCACGAAGGGCCTCGACAGGGTCCGGCTCGAATTCTATGCAGATGATGCCTTCTGGGATCTCAGCCGCAACGCCGCCGACATTGCGATCGGCAACCGTCCGCCCAAACACCCGCACCTGATTGCCCAGAAGCTGGGCGACATCGCCTTTCATGTCTATGCAGCGGAGAGCTATCTGGAGGCGCATCCGGACGCCGCTGATCCCCTCACCTGGCCCGACCAGATCTGGGCCGGCTATTGCGGCAGCCGCGCCCGCCTCAAATCATCCCAACTGCAGAACGAAATCCTGAAGGGCCGGCCCTGCCGTTATGCGGTCAACAACTCCATTGCCCTCTACAACGTCCTGAAAGGCGGCTATGCCATGGGCGTACTGCCCGACTGGATCGGCCGGTCCGAGGGCCTGCAACGCCTCACCGACGCTCCCCTTGCCGTCAACGACGCCTGGATGAGCTTCCACGAACGCCTGCGCCTCCATCCGACCCTGGTGGCAGTCAAGGACCGGATCGTGGGTCTCTACCGGCAGCGGTTTGCGGAAGCTGCGGGGTGTGGTTGAGGTGGGATGGCGTCTCTCGATTTATGAGGCCTATCTAATTTATAAGATTGGTCTCCGAAGGGCCTCTAAGATCGTGTTTTAAGTATATGTCGTCTTACAACTCAGGCTAATTAGAATCTATTTTCAAACGCCGCGTTTAGCACTGCTGCATCAATCGCGAACAACTCTAAATGGTTTATTTCATCTGCCCCAGACAGCTCCGCAGCTCTATTAAATATCGTTCAAGTGGAACCTCAAAGCGTCCGCTTCTGCTCAAGCAAAATTCTCATGCAATCGATGGCACTAACAAACCTCGGGGAAAGCTAGTCTGACAATCGACTTTCATGTAGGCTGTCTGGAATTACCTTTTTTGCTTTTCACACCCTACCAACGGACATACTTGCAAATTGATTGGAAAGAAAATGTCAGAATCAAATTCTAATGAAAATCGCAGTATAAGTAGTGAAAATTTTAAGAATTACACAGGAGGAATCGCCAGCATCTTCACTGTACTTGCTGTTTTGACAGGTGGAATATTTGCATATTTCAAATTTGTGGCCGTTGAGCAACCAAGTGCAAAATATAAGAACCTGGTGGAGACCGGTCAATTACGATCCCAGGTGGGTATCTCATCTGAAGTCAGTTTGAGCCAACTCTATGTGAATGAGCAGGACATGTTCAATCATATCAAGATGAATGAGCTTGCGGGTGATTGTAGCGGAGATGCTAACGATAGTCCTGAATATTGCGATGACTGGCCCAAAGAACTAGTTAAACCTATAGTGTGGAAACAAGCTAGTAGGCAGTGTAAAAATGGCAATCAAGCCATTATCAAGGCTTGGAACCTCACGATTTCCTTAGACATTGAAAACAAATCGACCGTTCCAGTAAAATTTTCATTCCAAAAGGCTGTATTCGACGTGCGAAACGATCCGCTAATAATCGCTTCTAGCATTGCAAATCACCAGGAAATAGAGACCGACGATTTCATCAAACCTTTTGGCGGAAGAAGTACATACCGAGTAGTTAAGGATGCTAGCTCTTTGCAAGAATACTTTGTTGGGAGTAAAGAAACTGAGATTGGATCAGGGTATAAAAACTCTCTCGGTTTCAAGTCGCAAATTTACATCCCCTTCGAATGCGATGAACATGAAAAAATTCTGACGGTGATATTAAACGCCAAAGTGGGGCACATTAACGTACCCAAAGATTTACCAGAAAACTTTAGCACTACAGAAAAAGAGATTGTAATTTCTTGCCGCCTCGGGCGAATTTAAGATGTTGATTACAGCAGTCTTCATTGCGGTGACTATGCATTAAAACTATACTCTCAGTAAATTAAACTCCTGGCGTTTTTTTCTGCAGTTAAAAATAAAATGGCGGACGTTTTTACTTTTATTATTATTCCGAAGAATTCGAAACGATTTAGGTCGTTTTATTGTAAACGAAGGAAGAGACCTCGAACATGGTCCGCCCAGTTTCTGCTGCGCCAAGCCACCCTCAGCCCGCGCCGCCGAGCTCCGCTTCCAGGTCATCCACCATGCCCTGAATGAGCGGGCCGATCTTTGGCGAGCGGTATTGCTTCAGGCGTTCGGCGCGCAGGATGGCGCGGACGTTTTCATAGGCCCGTTCCAGGTCGTCATTGACGACCACATAATCGTATTTTTCCCAGTGCCGCATTTCGCCGACGGCGGTCTTCATGCGCTTGGCGATGACATCGTCGGTGTCTTCCGCGCGCCGCTTCAGGCGGGATTTCATCTCCGCGATCGACGGCGGCAGGATGAAGATGGAGACGACGTCCGAGCGCATCTTCTCGTAGAGCTGGAACGTGCCCTGGATGTCGATGTCGAACAGGATGTCGCGCCCGTTCTCGATCGCGTTCTCGACCGGCCCGCGCGGCGTTGCATAGTAGTTGCCGTGCACTTCCGCCCATTCCAGCAGCTCGTCATGCTCACGCATCTGTTCAAAGCGGCCTGGATCGAGGAAGTGGTAATGGACACCGTCGACCTCGCTGGACCGGCGCGGCCGGGTCGTGACGGAAATCGACAGGGCGAGATTGTCTTCCTTGTCCAGAAGCAGCCGCGCAATGGTCGACTTGCCCGCGCCCGAAGGCGACGACAGAACCAGCATCAGCCCGCGGCGCTGCTGTTCGGCCTCTTCCGCGCTGACGGTGGTTCCGGACGGCGTTCCGGCGGGGGCGTCGGTCATGGGGCTTACTCCAGATTCTGTATCTGCTCACGCATTTGATCGATAACGGCTTTCAAGTCCAGCCCGATGGCCGTCAGATCCACGTCATTCGACTTGGAGCACAGTGTATTGGCTTCCCGGTTAAATTCCTGTGCCAGGAAATCGAGACGCCGGCCGATTGCGCCGCCGCTGTCCATCAGATCGCGGACGGCGGCGACATGGGCCTGCAGCCGGTCGAGCTCTTCGCGGATATCGGCCTTGGTCGCCAGCAGAACCGCTTCCTGGTGGAGGCGCTGCGGGTCCAGCTGGCCGTCGGAGGCATCCATCAGCTCGGCGACCTGTTTCTTCAGCCGGGCCTTGATCGCCTCGGGCTTGCGGGCCGGCAGGGTTTCGGCAGCTTGCGTCAGTTCCGCGATCCGGTCGATCTGACCGCGCACAACCGTGCTGATCGCGTGGCCTTCCGTGTGGCGCATGTCGACCAGATCGATCAGGGCGCCATCGAGCGAGGTCAGCAGCGCCTTGTGAAGCGCAGCCTGGGCAGCCTCGTCGTCCTCGGGTTCCTTCAGGTCAAAGACACCCTTCTGGGACAGAATGCCATCGAGGGACGGCGGCGCCAGGTCCGGCACACGTTGTTTCAGAAGATCGATGGTCGACAGCACGGCCTCAAGCGCCGCTTCGTTGACCTGCAGCTGCTGCGCCGACTGGTCGCGCTGCATGGCAAGGCCAATGGACACGTTGCCGCGGCGCAGCACCTTGCTGCAGCGCTCGCGGATTTTCGGTTCCAGGGTTTCCAGCCCGGCCGGAATGCGAATGCGCAGGTCCAGCGACTTGCCGTTGACGGATCTGAGTTCCCAGGTCCAGCGCACGGGACCCGCTTCCCCGATCGCCCGCGCGAACCCTGTCATGCTGGCAAGTGCCATCTGCCCCTCCGGTTTTCCGTCCGGCGCCTGCCGCGGACGCGGTCAGTTCGATGTTGCCGGCTGCGTTTCCTGGTTTTGCTGTTGCTGCCGGCGTTCCCGTTCGATCTTGCGCCACTTACGCACATTCGCCTGGTGCTGCTCGTAGGTCTCGGCAAAAATGTGCCCGCCGGTGCCGTCCGCCACAAAGAAGAGATCCAGTGTGCGCGACGGGTTGGCGACCGCTTCCATGGCCGCCCGGCCCGGATTGCCGATCGGTCCCGGCGGCAGGCCGTCGATCTGATAGGTGTTGTACTTGTTTTCCGCCTTCAGCTCGGACTGCTTGATGGCCGACCTGTCCTTGAGCCAGGCCTCGCCGCCGTAAAGGCCGTAGAGGATCGTGGGATCCGACTGCAGGCGCATGTTCTTGTTGAGACGGTTGACGAAGACGCCGGCAACGCGCGGGCGCTCATCGGCCAGTGCGGTTTCCTTCTCGACGATCGACGCCAGGATCACCAGCTCCTCGGGCGAATTGACCGGCAGATCGCTGGTCCGCCGCTCCCAGACCTCGGCGAGCAGCTTGTCCTGCGCCGCCTTCATCTGGTCGAGCACGCCCTGACGGGTCATGCCGCGTGCAAAGGTGTAGGTCTCGGGCAGCAGGGCGCCCTCGCCCGGCACGTCCGTGATCTCGCCGACCAGAACCGGGTGTTTGCGCACACGATCGATGATCTGGGCGGTGGTCCAGCCTTCCGGAATGGTGACGGAATGCGTGACCGCGTTGCCTTCCACCAGATCGGTCATGACCTGGTGCATGGAGACACCCGGTGCAAAGGCGTATTCGCCGGCTTTCAGATTGGTGGCGTTCTTGTAGAAGCGGATGCCGAGATTGAAGATCCACTCGTCAATCATGCTGTCGTCGATGACGCCCTGGCCGGCGAGACGGTCGGTGATGCCCGACAGGCCTGATCCGGAAGAGATCACAACCGTGGCGTCCGTCGCAAGCGGGCCGGCTTCCTCGAACTTCTTCTTGCCAAAGTAGAGAGCGCCGCCCACGGTCGCCAGACCGAAGACGGCCAGCGTGATCACCAGGTTGATCAGGATGACCAGCGGGTTGCGCACATGGCGGGAGCGCTGCGGCGGTGCCGGTGCCTGCTCCGGCTGCAAGGCTTCGCGCGGGCTTTTCGGCTTAATGCGCATATCGGTTCGCACCTCCAGGTTCGAGCCGCTTCTTGGCCGATATCGGCTCGAACACACCAGTTGTCACAAAAGAAATCGCACCGGACCGACAGAATCGGTCCGGTGCGGCAAATGTGAAGGGGTTATGCGGCAACTTTACGGAAGACAAGCGAGGCATTGGTGCCGCCGAACCCGAAGGAATTGGAAAGGGCGACATTGATGTCCAGCTTCTTCGGCTTGTGCGCCACCAGATCGATTTCCGTTTCCACTGAGGGATTGTCGAGATTGATCGTCGGCGGTGCCATGCTGTCGCGAATTGCGAGCACGGAGAAGATGGCCTCGACGGCGCCGGCGGCGCCCAGAAGGTGACCGATCGACGACTTGGTCGATGACATGGTCAGGCTCGAAGCGTGTTCCCCGGACAGGCGGGTCACGGCACCCAGTTCAATCTCGTCGCCGAGCGGCGTCGATGTGCCGTGGGCATTGACGTAGTCCACATCGGCCGGCGTCACCTCTGCGCGCTTCAGCGCTGCTTCCATGCACCGGTAGGCACCATCGCCATCGGAGGACGGCGCGGTGATGTGATAGGCGTCGCCGGACAGGCCATAGCCGATCACTTCGGCATAGATCTTGGCGCCGCGGCGGACGGCATGTTCATATTCTTCCAGAACCACAACGCCGGCGCCCTCGCCCATCACGAAGCCGTCGCGGGCAACGTCATACGGGCGGGAACCGCGTTCCGGTTCGTCGTTGAAGGCGGTGGACAGGGCGCGGCAAGCCGCAAATCCGGCCAGCGCCAGCCGGCAAACCGGCGATTCCGTACCACCGGCAACCATGACATCCGCGTCGCCGAAGGCGATCAGGCGGGACGCATCCCCGATGGCATGCGCGCCTGTGGAACAGGCGGTCACAACGGCGTGGTTGGGGCCCTTCAGGCCGTGCCGGATCGACACGTAGCCGCCGGCAAGGTTGATCAGGCGACCGGGAATGAAGAACGGCGAGACGCGGCGCGGACCCTTTTCAGCGAGCAGATGCGCGCCCTGTTCGATGCCCTGCAGACCACCGATGCCCGACCCTATCAGAACGCCGGAGCGTGCCTGCTGGTCGTAGGTTTCCGCCTTGTAGCCTGAATCGGCCATGGCCTGATCGGCAGCTGCCATCGCATAGACGATGAAGTCGTCGACCTTGCGCTGTTCCTTGACGTCCATCCAGTCATCCGGATTGAACGCTCCCTCGACGGACGGATCGCGGGGGATCTGGCAGGCGATTTGGCAGGCCAAATCGTCGACCTTGAAATTGGTGACCTTGTTGGCCCCGCTTTGTCCCTCAAGGATCTTTTTCCAAGTGACATCGACACCACAGCCAAGCGGCGTGACCATGCCCAACCCAGTTACGACAACTCGCCTCATACACCTGCACTTACGTTGGAAGGGCCGGGCGGGGATTCGACCCCGCCGGCCCGATCTTCAAATAGTTCTCAAGAAGGGCGAAAGGGCCCTTACTTGTTGGCTTCGAGAAACTTCACAGCGTCGCCAACAGTCAGAATGGTTTCTGCTGCGGTGTCCGGGATTTCCACGCCGAATTCTTCTTCGAATGCCATGACCAGCTCAACGGTGTCGAGGCTGTCTGCGCCCAGGTCGTCGATGAAGCTGGCGCCCTCGACAACTTTCTCAGCGTCTACACCGAGGTGCTCAACAACGATCTTCTTTACCCGATCCGCGATATCGCTCATTTTTCACTTCCTTAGTTTTCTCTAATCATCTCACGCGAAACTGCCCCTGACCGTCCATTAGCAAGCGGCGGTGCGAAATCGCGGCCTAAACTTCCTCGCACCGTCTAGCCGGAATCCCGGAGATCGGCGCAATTCGTAGCGATCGGCGGGTTGGTAACACACTTTGTTGACCTTTACCAGCCGGTCCAGACCGCTCTTGAGCGGCCCGGATTTTTTTTGCCTGCTTGGCGAAACTTCCTTTTAAATCATAGCCATGCCGCCATTGACGTGGAGTGTCTGCCCGGTCACGTAGGCAGCCTCGTCACTGGCAAGATATAGAGCGGCCGAAGCGATCTCGGCGGAAGTGCCCAAACGTCCTGCAGGGACACTTGTCAAAATCGATTCTTTTTGCTTGTCGTTCAGCGCGTCGGTCATGGCCGTTTCGATGAAACCCGGCGCAATCGTGTTGACGGTGATGTTGCGGCTGGCCACTTCCCGGGCAAGCGACTTGTACATGCCGATCATGCCCGCCTTGGCGGCGGCATAGTTCACCTGCCCCGGGTTGCCGGTCACGCCGACGACGGAGGTGATGCCGACAATCCGGCCGGAGCGGCGCTTCATCATGCCCTTGATGGCGGCGCGGCACAGACGGAAACCGGAGCTCAGGTTGACTTCGATCACCTGGTCCCATTCCTCGTCCTTCATGCGCATGAAGATGTTGTCGCGGGTGATACCGGCATTGTTGACCAGGATGTCAACGGAGCCCATTTTTTCTTCCGCAGCCGGAAGCAGCCCATCCACGGCGTCGCGATCGGACAGGTTGGCCGGTGTGACGAAGGCGCGCTCGCCGAGATCGGCGGCAAGCGCTTCCAGTTTCTCAGCCCGCGTTCCGGACAAGGAAACAGTCGCGCCCTGCGCATGAAGCGCACGCGCGATGGCCTCACCGATCCCGCCCGTGGCGCCGGTGACAAGCGCGTTTTTCCCTTGCAAGCTGAACATATGGAATCCTTCCGTTGTTGAGGTCGGCCCGGTCGGGCCACGTCGGGTCCTGGGAGATATAAGCCTTAACCGGAGATCTTTTCCAGAAGCGCGTCGATATCTTCCGGTGTATTCACGGCGATGCCGGTGGCTTCTTTGGCAATCCGCTTGATCATGCCGGTCAGAACCTTGCCGGTTCCAACTTCCACGAACGTGTCGACGCCGTTTTCGGCAAGCCAGGTCACGCTTTCGCGCCAGCGCACGGTGCCGGTGACCTGTTCAACGAGACGGGCCCGGATTTCGTCCGGATCGCTGATCGGCTGCGCCAGGACGTTGGCAACGAGCGGAACCTTCGGTGCGTTGATCTGGGCATTCGCCAGCGCTTCGGACATCTTGTCGGCAGCCGGCGCCATCAGGGCGCAATGGAACGGTGCACTGACCGGCAGCATGACTGCGCGGCGCGCGCCCTTGGCCTTGGCGATTTCAATGGCACGTTCGACAGCCGCCAGATGACCGGACACCACGACCTGACCCGGCGCATTGTCGTTTGCCGCCTGGCAGACTTCGCCCTGGGCGGCAGCTTCCGCGACTTCAACGGCCGCCTCGAACTCGAGCCCGAGCAGCGCAGCCATGGCGCCCTGCCCGACCGGCACTGCATTTTGCATGGCATCGCCGCGCACCCGCAGCAAACGTGCAGCCGTTCCGACATCCAGGCTGCCGGCAGCAGCCAGGGCCGAGTATTCACCAAGCGAATGCCCGGCGACGAAGGACACGCTGGCCGCAAGATCAAGACCGCGCGCCTCAAGCACGCGCATTGTCGCCAGGCTTACCGCCATCAGTGCAGGCTGAGCATTGGCGGTCAGCGTCAGGGCGTCTTCCGGTCCGGTCCACATGACATCGGACAGTTTCTGCCCGAGAGCCTCGTCGACTTCGTCGAAGACCGCCCTGGCCTCCGGAAACGCATCGGCGAGCCCCTTGCCCATGCCGACGCTCTGGCTGCCCTGTCCGGGGAATGTGAATGCGATGGTCATCTGGAAACGCCTCCGTAGACTCGTGCGCGGGCCCGATCAGTGACTGGCGTCAGGCCCATGGCTTTTTGAAAGCGGATAAGACAGCCCGTTCCGGACTGAAATCGAATGTTGGCGCGAGCCTATGATACGTCCGGGACCTTACTGTCAAGGCCCTGCACACTCTCAATTCCGAGAATCGGGCGCTTTTCCGTGAATTCGGCCTGCATATCTGCCTTGCAGGATTGATTTGGCCAGGCTGAATGTGAAAAACGCCTGACGCAGGCGGGCCATTTCGGCTGAGAATTCCGCGTTCAGGCCAATTTTGCCGATTTCGCCGCGAAATGACAGCTCGGCACTTGCATTTTGCGCCCAACAGAGTATAGAGCGCGCTTCATCCGGGATTTGGCCGGGGGCTGAACGGAAGGGCGCAAGCCAGGATCTGTCAAACGATCCGACTTCCCGTGTCTCCGCTCTCGTTAGAATTCTCGTGCCTTTCAGAGGGCTACGAGGAGGCTCTGCGCCAGTCCCGCGTTGTCAACATGAGAAAGGCTTGTTTCCATGCCTCTTTACGAGCACGTATTCCTGGCTCGCCAGGACGTTTCGGCCCAGCAGGTCGAACAACTCGTCGAACAGTACAAGGGCCTCATCGAAGGCGCTGGCGGCACTGTCGGCAAGGTGGAAAACTGGGGTCTGCGCACCCTGGCTTACCGCATCAAGAAGAACCGCAAGGCTCACTACACCCTGATGAACATCGAAGCCCCGCATGCAGCGGTTGCCGAGATGGAGCGTCAGATGGGCCTCAGCGAAGACGTTCTGCGTTACATGACCTTCCGCGTCGATGAGCTCGAAGAAGAGCCGTCTGCAATGATGCAGAAGCGTGACCGCGACGACCGCCGTGGCGGTGGCCGTGGCGACCGCGGCGACCGTCCGGGTGGCAGCCGTCCTCCGCGCCGGGCTGAAGGGGAGTAAGAGATAATGGTTGATATCGCACAAATGCCGAGCCGCCGTCCGTTCTTCCGTCGCCGGAAGACCTGCCCGTTCTCCGGCTCCAACGCTCCGAAGATCGACTACAAGGACATCCGTCTGCTGCAGCGCTACATTTCCGAGCGCGGCAAGATCGTCCCGAGCCGCATCACCGCGGTCTCCGCGAAGAAGCAGCGTGAACTGGCCCGCGCCATCAAGCGCGCCCGCCTGCTCGGCCTGCTGCCTTTCGTGATCAGCTAAGCCCTCCTCTTTCGAGGGCCTTTTCTCCCGGGCCAGCCCGGGAGACCCGGATTGGGACCGCGGGCAAACGGTCTCTAACCACCGAAAAGGTGGGACAGTAGGAGAAAGACATGCAAATCATCCTTCTTGAGCGTATCGCAAAGCTCGGCCAGATGGGCGACACCGTCAAAGTACGTGACGGCTATGCCCGTAACTACCTGCTGCCGCAGGGCAAGGCGCTGCGCGCCAACAAGGCCAACCTCGAGCGTTTCGAACGTGAGCGCGCTCAGCTCGAAGCCCGGAACCTGGAGCGCAAGAGCGAGGCGGAAGCCGTTGCTGCAAAGCTCGACGGCGAATCCCTCGTCATGATCCGTTCCGCTGGCGAAACCGGCCAGCTCTACGGTTCCGTTTCCACGCGCGACATCGCCGAAGGCCTGACGGCAGCCGGCTTCACCGTTGCCCGCAGCCAGGTTGAACTGCGCAGCCCGATCAAGACCATCGGCCTGCACAACGTTCTGATCCAGCTGCACCCGGAAGTCGAAGTCGCCATCAGCGTCAACGTCGCCCGCTCCGAAGACGAAGCCGTTCGCCAGGCTGCCGGTGAAGACCTCACCACGCCGGAACAGGATGTCTTCGAATTCGAAGAAGAAGAAGAAGAAGCTGAAGGCACCGAGGAAGGCGACGACGTCTCCGAGGAAACTCCGGCTGAAGAGGAAGCCTAATCGGCTTACCCAGCTTCTTGAGCTTGAGAGAAACGGCGCTGCTTGCAGCGCCGTTTTTTGTTTAGCCGGCCAGACAGTCTCAAGCCCGGCAGGATGCCTCAAAGACTGGCTTCAGAGTCCGCTCCAAGGTGTTGAATCCGCACGCAAATTTATTAACCGTCTATTAACTTTCGGAAAAAATTCTGTTTTTTCAATAACTAACAGCTAGCCCCTTGAGTCTTCAAACAGCTTTCGAGTCAAGCGCGATTCGACTCTTTCCCCGTTGATCTGTGAATGTCAGTGGGAATCGAAAACTGCCGTTTTTGATCCTTGAGCCCGACCCGGTCAAAGAGTATTCCGGATGAACTTGGGTCATCGGGGGACGATATGAAGGGCACATTGCAGAAGGTCGAAACGGAAGAAGACGTACAGCGTCTGGCACCGCATAACGCGGAAGCCGAGCGGCAGCTTCTTGGCGCCATTCTGGTCAACAACGAGACCTTCTATCGCGTGTCGGACTTTCTCGAGCCGCATCATTTCTTCGTGCCGTCCCACCAGGACATCTACGAGAAGGCCAGCCACCTGATCCGGGCCGGCAAGACCGCCTCCCCCGTCACCCTGAAGACCTTCTACCCTGCAGACGCAAAGATCGCGGACCTGTCCGCGACCCAGTTCCTCGTCCGCCTTGCCGGCGACGCCGCCTCGATCATCAATGCCGAAGATTATGGCCGCACCATCTATGACCTTGCCATTCGGCGGAACCTGATCCGCATCGGTGAGGACATGGTCAACATCGCATTTGATGCCCCCATCGACGTGCCGCCGGAGCAGCAGATCGACGACGCCGAGCGCCGGCTGTTCGAGCTCGCCGAAACCGGCCGCAGCGAAGGCGGTTTCGTGTCTTTCGGCGATGCGCTTTCCGAAACCATCGAGATGGCGCATGCCGCCTATAACCGTGAAGGCGCCTTGTCGGGTATTTCCACGGGACTGCGTGAACTCGACCGCCTGATGGGTGGGTTGCAGCACTCGGATTTGATCGTGCTTGCCGGACGTCCTGCCATGGGCAAGACCTCTCTTGCCACCAACATCGCCTACAACATTGCGCAAGGCTACAAGGCCGAGGAACAGCCTGACGGATCGCTGAAAACCGTCAATGGCGGCGTCGTCGGTTTCTTCTCGCTGGAAATGTCAGCCGAACAGCTCGCAACACGTATCATTTCCGAACAGGCGGAAATCTCGTCCTCGAAAATCCGCCGCGGTGACATCACAGAGGCCGAATTCGAAAAACTCGCCGCCTGTGCCCAGACCATGCAGACCGTTCCGCTGCATGTGGACCAGACCGGTGGTATCTCCATCGCCTCCCTGGTGGCCAAGGCAAGGCGCTTGAAGCGTCAGCGCGGCCTGGATCTTCTGGTGGTCGACTATATCCAGCTCTTGTCGGGCTCCGCCAAGAATTCCGGCAACCGTGTTCAGGAAATCACGGAAATCACCACGGGCCTGAAGGCCCTTGCCAAGGAACTTCAGGTGCCGATCATCGCGCTCTCGCAGCTGTCGCGTCAGGTGGAAGCCCGCGACGACAAGCGCCCAATGATGTCGGATCTGCGTGAATCCGGTTCGATCGAGCAGGACGCTGACGTGATCCTGTTCGTGTTCCGCGAAGAATATTACCTCTCCAAGACCGAACCGGAGCCGGACACGGTCGAATACGAGAACTGGCAGCGGGACATGGAACGCCTGAAGGGCAAGGCGGAAGTGATCATCGCCAAGCAGCGTCACGGCCCGACCGGTACGGCAAACCTGCACTTCGAGGGCCAGTATACCCGCTTCTCCGACCTTGCAGAAGAAGACCATCTGCCGGAGCGCTACGAGTAGGTTGCAGGAGAGCAATCTGCGCCAGGCTTCGCGATACGCTCGGTTCCCTTTCGAGAGACCGGGCGATCAAGCGATTTAAGCGAAACAGACAGTCTTATGTTTCGAAAGCCCGCTTAAACCCCTGTTAAAACTCTCCCCCTTACTGTGCGTCGCAGTCAATTGAGCCCAAAGTCCTTTCAGCGAGTTCACTTGTTTTCAGCGACTCAGAAATTGCGCGAGGAAGCGCGCGTTTTTCCCAGAAGACGGTGTAAATGGCCCGGCCTGCTCAAGCAGGACGACATCCACCGTCCCTGTGTCGTGGAAGACATCAGTGTCGGCGGCTGCCGCCTTGCGACCAATACCAAGGACCTGGAACCCGGACAGCGCGTTACCATCGAGATCGAAAGTCGCAAACTTCGATTCTATGCCGAGATCCGCTGGGTTCGAAACGGGGAAACCGGGGTCGAATTTCTCTATATGGACTGAGCTGCAACCAGCGTCGAACGTGTTACCGTCACGCTGCGACACTATTGCGCTCTGCTTCGGTTTCTCCAATGGCCCAAGCCTGCCAGGATTTGCTACGCTTCAGCCGCTGAGAGTTTTTTGATTCCGACCGGAGAAACAGCCGCATCGTGTCGACTTCCGAGCATACGTCCTATTCGCCTTCTCTTTATGGCGGCCGCCTGACCATCGACCTGAACGCAATCGCTTGCAACTGGCGGTTTCTCAATGGTCAGACCGGAGCCAAAACCGAATGCGCCGCGGCAATCAAGGCAGACGCATACGGGACGGGTCAGGACAAGGCGGCACCTGCGCTTTACGAAGCTGGTTGCCGGACGTTCTTCGTTGCCGTGCCGACCGAGGCAATCGCCTTGCGGCAGGTGTTGCCGGACGCCGTGGTCTTTGCGCTCGACGGTTTGTTTCCTGACACCTATGCGCATTATCTCGACAACAGGATCCGCCCGGTTCTCGGCAGCCTGGAAGAGCTGCAGGAATGGGCCGGTATCTGCAAGGCGGCGGGGCAGTCCTTCGATGCCGCAGTCCATGTCGATACAGGCATTCACCGGTTGGGACTGTCGCCGGCAGAATTTGGCGCAGCCATGACCGACAGGAGCCTGCTCGGCCCGTTCCGGCCATCGCTGATCATGAGCCACCTCGCCTGCGGTTCAACACCGGACCATCCGATGAACCGGCGACAGCTCGAGCTTTTCAGGACGGTGACCGATCCGTTCAAGAGTATTCCGCGCTCGCTTGCCAACTCGGCTGGCGTGCTGATGGGACCGGACTTTCACTTTGACATGGTCCGTCCGGGGATCGCGCTTTATGGCGGACAGGCAATCGAGACCACGCCGAACCAGATGAAACCGGTTGCCAAGGTTGAAGCCCGCATCATGATCATCCGGGATGTTCCGGAGGGCGACACCATCGGCTATGGCGCCACGCAGACGGCCAAGCGCCCGCTCAGGAATGCCGTTGTTGCGGCCGGATATGCCGACGGTCTTTTGCGCAGGGCCAGCAGCACGGACGACCGGCCGGGGGGCTTCGGTATGATCGGCGGCCACAAGGCGCCAATTCTCGGCCGGATTTCCATGGACATGATCACGCTGGACGTAACCGATGTGCCGGAGCAGCTTCTGAAACGCGGCGCGTTTGTGGAAATGCTTGGTCCAACTGTTGCGGCAACGGACCTGGCCGCTTATGCGGAGACCATCGACTACGAATATCTGACAAGCCTCGGGCGGCGCTTTGAGCGTGTCTATGGCCTCCTGACCTGATCAGGTTAAGTCCGAAGGAAAGCATATGGCGCGGCGTTCCACCTCATTTGTCTGCCAGTCCTGCGGCGCCGTTACGGCCAAATGGGTCGGCCGCTGCGAGAGCTGCGGCGAATGGAACACGATCGTCGAAGAACAGACCGGTGGCGGTGTTGGTGGCGGGCCCGGCAGAGCTTCCCGCAGCAAGGGGCGCGTCGTTCCCCTGGTCGGCCTCTCGGGCGACACCAAGGAAGCGCCGCGGATCAGCACGAAGGTCGCCGAACTCGATCGGGTCACCGGTGGCGGTTTCGTGCGCGGGTCGGCCTTGCTGGTTGGCGGCGATCCGGGCATCGGCAAATCCACGCTTCTTATCCAGGCGGCCGCCCAGCTCGCCGGACTTGGCCACAAGACAGTCTATATCTCCGGCGAGGAAGCGATCGGGCAGGTGCGCCTGCGGGCCGAACGACTGGGCCTTGCAGGCGCGCCCGTCGCGCTTGCTGCTGAAACCAGCGTGGAAGACATCCTGGCAACGCTGGAAGCCGACACGGCCCCTGCCCTCCTGATCCTCGATTCCGTGCAGACGCTCTGGACCGACCAGGTCGACTCGCCTCCAGGCACGGTGACGCAGGTCCGCGCCTCGGCCCAGGCCATGGTCCGCTATGCCAAGAAAAACGGCACCACACTGGTGCTGGTCGGTCATGTCACCAAGGACGGCCAGATTGCAGGCCCACGCGTGGTCGAGCACATGGTCGATGCGGTGCTCTATTTCGAAGGCGATGGCGCGCATCAGTACCGGATCCTGAGGTCGGTCAAGAACCGCTTCGGCGCCACGGATGAGATTGGCGTCTTTGAGATGACCGGAAAGGGACTTGTTGAAGTGCCCAATCCGTCTGCGCTGTTCCTGGGGGATCGCAACACCTCCGCACCGGGCGCTGCCGTCTTTGCCGGTCTGGAAGGCTCCCGGCCGTTGCTTATCGAGATACAGGCGCTTGTGGCGCAATCCACACTCGGTACGCCGAGGCGTGCGGTGATCGGCTGGGACAGCGCGCGCCTGTCGATGATCCTGGCCGTTCTGGAAGCCCGCTGCGGGGTGCGGTTTTCCCAGCATGATGTCTACTTGAACGTGGCCGGCGGGCTGAAGATCAACGAGCCCGGCGCCGATCTCGCCGTTGCGGCCGCCCTGATCTCTTCGCTCAGCGGGCTTGCCCTTCCGGCCAATTGCGTCTATTTCGGCGAAGTCAGCCTGTCGGGCGCCGTCCGGCCAGTGGCTCAGGCCCAGTCCAGGCTGAAGGAAGCGGAGAAACTCGGCTTTGACCAGGCCTATTGTCCTGAGGGAAATCTCAAGGACAGCGCCGCGTCGGCCTTCAAGGCGACCGGCGTGCCGGAACTTGGGGACTTTGTCGCCAAACTCTCGGTGGAGGCTAGTGCTGCGGGGGAGACCTGACGCATGATGGTGACGGGGTTTATCTGAAGGTTTAGGCTCTCCGGCGACGGACCGGCAAGAGCATCAGACAGAGGAATTTTCAGGAACATGCCGATAACGCTGTTGGACGGACTGCTCTTGGCCATCATGTTCATTTCGGCGGTCCTTGCGATGATCCGCGGATTTGTCCGGGAGGTGCTGTCGATCGTGTCCTGGGTTGCGGCGGCCGCTGCGGCGTTCCTCCTCTATGAACGGGTGCTGCCTTACACACAGCAGTATATCTCGCAGGAAATCGTCGCGATGGCCGTGTCGGCTGCTGCCGTCTTCCTGGTCACGCTGCTCGTGGTAAGCTATATCACCATGCGCATTTCCGATTTTGTGCTGGACAGCCGTATCGGTGCGCTCGACCGCACGCTCGGTTTCGTGTTCGGCGCCGTCCGGGGCCTGCTGCTGGTTGTCGTCGCCATGATGTTCTTCAACTGGTTTGTGCAGCCGGAACAGCAACCGCAATGGGTCAAGGATGCCAAGTCCCGGCCGATCCTGCTGTCGATTGGTGAGCGGCTGGTGGCGATCCTTCCTGAAGATCCCGAAAAGGCGATCCTGGACAAGATCCGCCAGAACAACCTGACCGGTGACAGCGCAAGCGCCCCGGCAGAAGAACCGGCCTATAGCGACAGCGAACGCCAGGGACTGGAACAGCTGACAACGGACAACAACTGACGCCGGACAAAGGCGCCGATCCGACGAAATACCGTCCCGCGCTCCGAGGATCGCGGGACGCATGAGTATCTGAAAATAGATCAACTCCCCTTTCTTCACGCAAGGAAGCCGTTGGTCTGATGCCCCAGGCGGGATGAAAATCCGGCCCGACTGAAGGAGTGTTCGCCATGACTGGCGGGACCGAGGTGCATGAACCCTTTGACATCAATGCCGACACGTTGCGCGAAGAATGCGGTGTCTTCGGCATTCTGGGACACGAGGATGCCAGCGCCCTGACGGCGCTCGGGCTCCACGCCCTGCAGCACCGCGGCCAGGAGGCCGCCGGCATCGTCACCTTCGACAATGAGCAGTTCCGGGCGGAACGCCATCTGGGGCTTGTCGGCGATCATTTCTCCGACGCGGAGACAATCGGCCGCCTGACCGGCCGGGCCGCCGTTGGCCATGTGCGCTACTCCACCACCGGCGAGACCATCCTGCGCAACGTGCAGCCGCTTTTCGCCGAACTGGACGGCGGCGGCATCGCGGTCTGCCACAACGGCAATTTCACGAACGCGCTGACGCTTCGCCACCAGCTGATCCGCGATGGCGCCATCTGCCAGTCGACATCCGATTCAGAAGTCGTGCTGCAGCTGGTCGCCCGCTCGCGCAAGGGCAAGATCGTCGACCGCTTCATCGAGGCAATCACCCAGATGGAAGGCGCCTATTCGCTTGTGGCCCTGACGTCTAAGAAGCTGATCGGCGCCCGTGACCCGCTCGGCATCCGGCCGCTGGTTCTGGGCGATCTCAACGGTGCTCCGATCCTGGCCTCCGAAACCTGCGCGCTCGACATTATCGGCGCCAAGTTCATCCGTGAAGTCGAGAACGGTGAGGTTATCGTCTGCACGTCCACCGGGATCCAGTCCTTCTTCCCGTTCGGCAAGCAGAAGGCCCGCCCCTGCATTTTCGAATACATCTATTTCTCGCGCCCCGATTCCATCGTCGGCGGCCGCAGCGTCTATGACGTGCGCCGGGAAATGGGCAAGCAGCTGGCCAAGGAAACCCATGTCGAGGCCGACGTGATCGTGCCGGTGCCGGACAGCGGCGTGCCGGCTGCCATCGGCTACAGCCAGGAAAGCGGTGTGCCGTTCGAGCTTGGCATCATCCGCAACCACTATGTCGGCCGGACTTTTATTGAACCGACCCAGCAGATCCGTGCCCTTGGCGTGAAGATGAAACACTCCGCCAACCGCGCCCAGATCGAGGGCAAACGTGTTGTGCTGGTGGATGACAGTCTTGTTCGCGGCACCACGTCGGTCAAGATCGTGCAGATGATCCGGGAAGCCGGTGCCAAGGAGGTCCATTTCCGCCTCGCCAGCCCGCCGATCAAGTATTCCGACTATTACGGCATCGACACGCCGGTCCGGGAGAAGCTGCTGGCGGCGAAATACGGCCTTGAGGAAATGCGGGCGTATATCGGTGCCGACAGCCTCGCCTTCCTGTCCGTTGACGGCATTTACCGGTCCATGGGCTTTGATGGCCGCGACAACGACAACCCGCAATTCACCGATCATTGTTTTACCGGCGACTACCCGACGCCGCTGACCGACCTGTCCGAAGATCAGGACTTTGTCAGCGCACCGCGTCTGGTAGAAGTCGGCTAACAGTAAAATCCTTCAGTACCGGCTGGCCGGCCGCTCCGACACGTGGCCGGCCGGTCAAAGAGTTCGACAATGGAAAAAGATTTCGAAGGCCGGATCGCCCTGGTGACCGGCGCCTCCCGCGGCATTGGCTATCAGATCGCCAGGCAACTCGGTAAACGCGGCGCGCATGTGATTGCGGTTGCAAGAACCGTCGGCGCGCTGGAAGACCTCGATGACGACATCAAGGCGGCCGGCGGGGAAGCCACGCTCGTTCCCGTGGATCTCACGGACTTCGATGCGCTCGACCGCCTGGGTGCGGCCATTTTCGAACGCTGGAAAAAACTCGACATCTTTGTCGGCAACGCCGGCATGCTCGGTGTGCTGTCGCCGATCGGCCACATCAAGCCGAAAGACTTCGAAAAGGTCATGGCGGTCAATGTCACGGCCAACTGGCGGCTGATCCGCTCCCTTGACCCCTTGTTGCGCCAATCCGATGCCGGACGGGCCCTGCTGTTGACGGCCGTGCAGGCACAAACCCGCACCGCGTTCTGGGGTCTCCAGTCGATCAGCAAGTCGGCGGTTGAGGCCATGGCCCAGACCTGGGCACATGAAAGCCTGAAGACCGCGATGAAGATCAACCTTGCGGACCCCGGCCCCACCCGCACCGGCCTGCGCGCCAAGGCCATGCCCGGCGAACCGCCGGAAAACCTGCCTGACCCGGCCGAGGTTGCCACGGATCTTCTGGAACTCGTCAAGGCCGAGGTTCTGGAGACCGGCATGCTTTATGACCGTGTCAGCAAAGAATGGGTCTCGCCGAGCTGACGCTGGCGTTGTCGCTCGTTTTGCGCTTCACTGGTCTCCGTTGTTTTACGGAGGATCAGATCCCATGCATCTCGGCGCATTTTCCATCAGTCTGACCGTCAAGGACATCAAGAAGTCGAAGGCCTTTTATGAAGGGCTCGGTTTTTCAGACCTGGGTGGGTCTGGAGATGACGGCTGGGTCATTCTGAAAAACGGCGACACGGTGATCGGATTGTTTCAAGGCATGTTCGACAAGAACATGCTGACCTTCAACCCGGGCTGGAACCAGAGCGCGGAGAAACTGGATGACTATCAGGACATCCGGGAGATCCAGAAAGAGCTGAAAGCGAAGGGCTACCAGTTCGCGAGCGAGGCGGCCGAGGACGGCAGTGGTCCTGCCAGCTTTGTTCTGGTCGACCCGGACGGCAATCCGGTGCTCGTCGACCAGCACGTGTAACCGGCATTGCCGCCTTGATCGGTGTCAGGCCGCTTCGAGCGGGGCGAAGGAGCTTTCGGCGATGTCCCGCAAATCGTCGTAGACACCGGGTGCGGCGACGACCACGCGGGCGCCATGATAAAGCGCGTGATTGACATCCTGCTCCATGACGATGCCTCCGGCCTCAACGGTCAGCAGCATGCCGGCGAGACAGTCCCAGGCGTTCATGTGCGATTCCACATAGCCGATCAGACGGCCGGAAGCCGCATAGGCCAGCATCAGGCCGCCGGACGCATTGCGGAAGAAAACTCCCCCCTTTGAGACCACGGCTCCAACCACGTTGACAGCATCGGTGATGGCCGTGCGGCCATTGAAGCCGACACCGACGGAACCGTTGGACAGGCTCTGACTGTCGGAGATCCTGATCGGCTTGTCATTGAGAAAGGCGCCGTGACCTGCGGACGCCTTGAAGGTTTCCCCTGCCACCGGGTCATGAATGACACCGATGATCACCTGCCCCTGATGCACACAGGCGATGATCACGCACCATTGCGGAATGCCGGCGACAAAATTGGCCGTTCCGTCGATCGGATCTGTCACCCAGGTATATCCGGAAGAGCCTTCTTCCATGCCATGTTCTTCACCCAGAATACCGTCGTCCGGATAGGCCTTGGCGAGTTCTTCGCGGATCAGGGTTTCGACGTTGCGATCAGCTTCGGAAACCAGGTCCTGGTGGCCCTTCTGGGTGACCGTCAGGGTGTCCAGCTTGCGAAAATAGTCCAGTCCGAGCTCACCCGCCTTTTTGGCAAGAGAGACGGCGAAATCAAGCCGATCGATCATCATCAACAGGTCTCCTTCAATGCATTGTCACCGCGCCTGCCAGGCTTTCCACCGGCAGGCACGCTGGAAAAACCGGAACACGAATGGTTCCGGCTACTGGATCTTTCGTTTTTTCCGGGGGGCGTAAGGATTGTCGCCCTTGCGGTAGGACAGCCGGATCGGCGTGCCCTGAATGTTGAATTTTTCCCGCAACGAGTTGACGAGATACCGCGTGTAACTCTCCGGCAGCTGTTCCGGCCGTGAACAGAAGGCCACGAAATGCGGCGGCCGTGTTTTCGGCTGCGTCATGTAGCGCAACCTAACGCGCCGACCGGCAACAGCGGGCGGCGGGTGGTTGACCGTGACGCGGTCGAGCCAACGATTGAGCTTGGCTGTGGAGACGCGGGCGTTCCACGCTTCATAAGCGTCGAAAACGCTCTCAACCAGCCGGTCGATGCCCTGCCCCTGAAGGCCCGACAAGGTGGCGATACGGACACCACGGATCTGGTTGAAATAGCGCTCGTTGGCATCCCGGATCTTCTTCCAGGCCGCTTCACGGTCCTCGATCAGGTCCCACTTGTTGATGGCAATGACCAATGCACGGCCTTCGCGGGCCACAAGGTCGATGATCTGGAGATCCTGCTTTTCGAAGGACATGGTCGCATCGAGCGTGATGACCACCACTTCAGCAAACTTGATGGCACGCAAGGCGTCGGCGACGGAGAGCTTTTCCAGCTTCTCCTGCACGCGTGCCTTCTTGCGGATGCCGGCGGTGTCAAACAGCTTGATGTGACGGTCCCGCCAGGACCAGTCGACGGAAATGGAATCGCGCGTGATACCCGCTTCCGGACCGGTCAGCATGCGGTCCTCGCCCAGCATGCGATTGATCAGCGTGGATTTGCCCGCATTCGGCCGGCCGACAATGGCAACCCTCAATGGCCGGTCGGACGTTCCCACCGGATCCTCGTCCTCGACGATCTCGCCATCCTCGTCGACATCGACATTGGTGACGGCTTCTTCGCGTCTGGCATCTTCCTCTTCAGAAACGCGATCCACATGCGGCTTCAACGCGTCATAAAGATCGGCAAGGCCTTCGCCATGTTCTGCAGAGATCGCGATCGGCTCGCCAAGGCCGAGGGAATAGGATTCATAGAGACCGCTTTCCCCTGCCCGGCCCTCTGCCTTGTTGGCAAGAAGGATGACCGGCCGCGTCGTCTTGCGCGCCACCTCGGCAAAATGAGCGTCGAGCGGCGTGATGCCGGCGCGCGCGTCAATCACAAAAAGAACGGCGTCCGCGGTTTCAATCGCCTCTTCCGTCTGGCGCCGCATCCGGCCTTCCAGGGAGGCCTTGTCCGCGTCTTCCAGACCGGCCGTGTCGATGATGGTGAAACGCAGGTCCCCCAGACGGGCATCGCCCGGCCGCCGATCGCGCGTCACACCAGGTGTGTCGTCGACCAGGGCCAGGCGTTTGCCGACCAGACGATTAAACAGCGTGGACTTGCCGACATTCGGCCGTCCGATAATGGCGACAGTTGCGCCCACAGCGATACTCCTGACAGGGGGGCCGACAGCGGCCCATCCTCAAATTCTAGTTGAAGGCGGCGACGCCGTCATTGCCGGTCAACACGACGACCCGCCCGCCAGCCACGATCGGCGTGACATAGACATCGGTGTTGGTCCGCTGCGTCAGCATGGTGTTACCGGACGCGGCATCCACCATGGCGATCTGACCGTCGCTTGAAAAAGCCACCAGCGAGCCATTGGCCAGGATCGGCCCGGCCCAGTTGCGGCGTTTTTTCTTTTTCTCCGGACGCGGCAGTGCCGTCGCCCAGAGCGTCTCGCCATTCTTCAGGTCAAGTGCCACCATGCGGTCGTCGAGATCCACCATGAAAAGGGCGCTGCCGGATACGACAGGCGTATGCACGCTGCCCAGGTTCTGTTCCCAGCGACGCTGGCCTGTGCGTGCGTCGACGGCCACGGTGCGGCCGGAGACGCCGGTCGCGTAAACCGTGTTGCCGGCAACAACCGGGCTGGCCGACACATCCGCAAGACCGGACAGGGCAAGTGTGCGGAAGCCGCGGGACACACCATCGATCCAGGCCGGTTCCCCGTCCTTGATGTTGATCGCCATGATCTCACCGGAAGAGAACGGAACAATCACGCGATTGCCCGAAATCGCCGGATTGGCTGCAGATAGCAGTCCAGCGGTTTCCTCAATCCCAGCATAGGTCCAGGCAATGGAACCGTCGGATTGATTGAGGGCATAGACTTCGTTGGACTGGGTTACGACAAAAACATGACCGTTCCCGGCAACGGGCGCGCCGCGTGCGGGCGTGTCGATGTCGACCTTCCAGATTTCCCGGCCGGAGCCGGCTTCGAGCGCGGCCACCTGGCGATAGCTTGTCGCGGCATAGACCGTGCCGCCGGCGACCGTCACACCGCCGCCCGGGCCAACATCGCGCTCACCTTCAGGGCGGAGGTTCTGCGTCCACTGGCGGCCACCGCCGGTGGATAGTGCCACCACTTCCCCATTCGGCTTGTAGACATAAATCCGGCTGCCGTCGCTGACCGGACGAGAAGACAGGCGCAATGCCGCCGACGTCAATCCACGGCCGGAAGAACCGACCTGTGCGCGCCAGGCGCGGTTGCCGGATACGGAGACAGCCACATTACCAGGATCGTTGGTCAGGCCGCCGCCGGCAGTGGTCCAGGTCTGTCCGCCCGTTGCGTTGCCGATCCTGGCACTCTGGCCGGCAGCGACTGCTGCGGGATCGGCCCCGTCGAACACCGGCTGGCGTTCGCCCGGCAGGATCTTTTCGCGGCTGAACGGATTGACGCTTCCGGCGAAATCACTCACGGAACCACATCCGGTGAGCGCGATCGACAGGGCGAGGACGCCGAACACACCGCGGCTGCGGTGGGAGAAACTCACAAAACTCACTGATCGGTTCCTTCACGTTCCGCCTGGCCTGCGGGCGCGGCGTCACCGTTGCTGGCACGGATGAGACCCGCGAGCACGGCAACACGCCGGCTGACATCCACCGGTGTCTCGGCATCTTCTTCCAGGGCGCTCAGCCACTCACGCGCGGCTTCAATATTGCCGTTTTTCCAAGCGCTTAGAGCCAGAATTTCACGTGACGCTGCACGAAAGGGACTGTTGTCGGCAGACAAACGCTCAACCCGGTCGGCGACCGCATCATACGCGTCCAGATCAACGGCGAGGTATGCAGCTCTCAATGCAGCGACGTCGCGCACGGCCACGTCAAGGCTGGTGTCCCGGGACAGGCTGTCAAACTCGGCCAGCGCTTCTTCAATTTGACCCGCATTGGCCAGATCGGTTGCCTGACGCAGCTTCGCCAGAGCCGGATAGCCGCCAATTGACGATTCCAGTTCGCCGTAAAGCGCCGCAGCTTCCTGGTACTGTTCCTGTTCCGACAGCTGCACAGCATCAAAAAACGTGTCGCCGGCCGCCTGAGATTGCTGCTCCTGCCAATAGAGCCAGCCGCGATACCCTCCGGTACCGACCACAATCAGGACTGCGACGGCAATAACCCAAGGACCAAAACGGTCCCAAAGCCGACGGTATTTTTCCTGGCGGATATCTTCATCGACTTCACGAAAAATGTCAGACATGCGTCTTCAGTTCCTGCATTCACTTAACCGGCGCGGCGCGAACGGCCTTGCCTCGCCCCATTTCGAGTGGCGCACATTATCCATTTGATCCGGCTCGGGCAATTCCCTGATCGGGCTTAAAACGGCCCTTCATGGCGCAAGTGGGGCAATTCTCGGCAAATTGCCGATTTCCGCCACATATTTCGTCCGATCAGCCGGTTTAGCCGACCGGCACGCCGATCAGCCAGGCGTGCAGTTTCCAGACGAAGGCCCCATACAGCGCCAGCCCGATCAGAATCACGACCATGTCGGAATATTTGCCAGGATCTCCTGCCGTAGCGGCAATCTGCCCGGCCCCTTCGCCGCGACGCTTCACGGAGATCCGATCGACGACCGCCCAGAGAAGAAACCCGCCGAACAGCAGCACCGAAGCCAGGTCTCCATTGGCAAGAAGATGCGAGAACGCCCAGAGTTTCACCGCCACCAGCATGGGATGTTTCAAGGTCTTCTGGATCCGGCAGGGAACGTAGGCAGCGGCCAGAAAGATAAACACCGGCACCATCAGAAGCATGGTGACGTGACGCAACCAGAACGGCGGATCGTAAACGATCGGCGGGCCGTCGAACCGCGCAACGCCATAGCCATAGATCGTCAGGCCGAGGCCGGCAGCGGCAACGAGCGTGAACCCCCCCTTGTAGCCGTTTTCGCCCAGTGTGGAGATCAAGCCTGACCGCACCGAGCGGAACATCGGCAGAAAATGAATTCCCAAAAAAAGCACCAAGCCGGCAATCAACAGCGCCATACCCACTCTCCCTCAATGCCTGCAGGCGGTGTCTTCATTGCCCGCCGCACCCTGCTGGCGGAAGATAGGAGGCAGTGCGCGCCGGTGCAACTGCGTTCAGCGCAGCAGCAAAGCCGCTTCCGCGGCTCCCAGTGCTTCCGGCCGCGTCGTCGGATGTTCTATGTCGACGAAACT
Source organism: Labrenzia sp. VG12 (assembly GCF_002237595.1). NCBI lineage: Bacteria > Pseudomonadati > Pseudomonadota > Alphaproteobacteria > Hyphomicrobiales > Stappiaceae > Labrenzia > Labrenzia sp. VG12. Next base: position 650,525 of record NZ_CP022529.1, on the reverse strand, counting down.
CCCGGTTTCACCAGATTTGAGAATGGATACCATGACGTCCACAGCATGGAGCGCGCGATCGAGCGAGCAGCGGAAGCCACCTCCGCTCAGCACCGATTGCGCCATGTCGGCCAGCCCGGCGGCGCGATAGTTGGCACGCTGCACTCCGTTGTCCTCGATATTGGCGGCGCTGAACGGATGATCCGCGCCGTTCAGGGTCCGGATGGCACCCGCCCGGTCCGCCAGCCGCACCTCACCGCCGAAAAAATTGGGATCCGGCACAAACATCGATCCCTTGGTGCCGTAGAGCTCCATCGGCGCGTGGCCATGTGCCCACACGTCCCAGCTGGCAGTCAATGTGACGGTTGCTCCGTTTTGAAATTCGAGAATGGCATGGATCGTGGTCGGGGTTTCCACGTCAATCCGTTCGCCCTTGCGCGAACCGTGGCCAATCGTGCGGGATCTGAAAGGTGTGGAGGTCATCGCCGTGACCCGCTTCACCGGCCCGATCAGGTTGAGCAGACACGCAATGTAGTAGGGTCCAAGATCGAGAATGGGCCCACCACCCGGTTTGTAAAAGAAGTCGGGATTTGGATGCCAGGCTTCCATGCCATGGCTCATCACATGACAGGTACCACCGAGGATGTCGCCGATCAGCCCATCATCGACAACCTGTCTGGCGGTCTGGTGCGCGCCGCCCAGAAAGGTGTCTGGTGCGCATCCCACCAGCTTCTTTTTCTTCTTGGCATAATCACTCAGGGCTTGCCCCTCGCGCAGGGACAGGGCCAGGGGCTTTTCCGAATAGACATGTTTGCCGTGAGCCAGAATTTCGTGGGACACCATGTAGTGGGCATCTGGCACGGTTAGATTGACGATCAGCTCGATATCGTCCGCCAGGAGCAGGTCATGCACGGTTTCAGCGCGAAGACCGAATTCGGACGCGCGCTCCTCCGCAGCTTTCCTGTTCAGGTCCGCACAGGCTCGAATGTCGAGGCCGGAAAATCTGGGCGCCAGTTCCAAATAGGTCCGGGAGATCGTACCGCATCCGATAATGCCAATACCCAGCGCATCCGCCATGGACGTCCCCTCCTGCTCAACGCGCCTATCCCAATCCGGTTACCGCCTTGCAGCGCCCCACTCAGGCATTGGCTCCGCACCGACTGCACCTGCCCCGCAGTTCTATCGTGGTCCTGGTCAGTTGAAAGCCCTGTTCTTTCGTCCAGTCTTTCAGCAATCCAATGGCCTTTTCAGGCGTGAATTCGGTCACCAGTCCGCAGGTCTCACAAATCGCGAAAGCCGCCGCACCGTGCCCTCCGCAGCCCTTGTGGCTGCAGGCGACAAAGGCATTGAGGCTCTCCAGACGGTGAACGAGCCCGTAATCAACCAGCTTGTCCAGCGCACGGTAGACTTGCAAAGGTGCACGAAACCCGCTGTCGCGCAAGAGATCGAGAATCGCGTAGGCGGTCAGCGGACCGTCAGCCTCCGACAGCGACCCGAAGACCAAGGCCTGGTTTTTTGTCAGTTCGGGGTGAGCCTGAGCGTTCACGAACGGTCTCCTTTTGACGTCTCTCCCATCCTTCTCACAAGTTGCACCCCGGGAACAAGACTGAGAATGAACAGCACCATGGCAGCCACCACAATCGAAGGTCCGGACGGCGTTCCGTAGTGAAGCGAGGCGTAAAGACCGCCAACGACCGACAAGGCACCGGCAAGCGCTGCAACGATCGCCATCTGCTCCGGCGATCCGGAAACGCGCCTGGCCGCAGCAGCTGGTATGATCAGGAGCGCCGTGATCAGCAACGCGCCGATAATCTTGAGTGAAATGGCAATCACGACAGATGTCAGCAGGATGAAAACCAGCTCCGAACGCTCCGGTCGGAGCCCTTCGCTGGCCGCAAGCTCTGGGCTGACCGTTGCTGCAAACAGCTGACGCCAGATCAGGATGAGGAGAGCCAACACCAGCGCACCGCCTCCGTAGATGACCGCGATATCAAGCCGCGTCACAGCCAGGATATCTCCGAAGAGCAACCCCAGAAGATCGATGCGAACCCAGGTCATGAAGGCGAGGCTGACAAGGCCAAGCGCGAGAGCCGAATGGGAGAGCAGGCCCAGAATTGCGTCGGAGGACAGCGTGTCCCTTCGCCTGAGCAGGATCAACAAGGCCGCCAGAATGACCGAAACCCCGCCGACCGCAACCATGGTGTTGATGTTCAGCAACAGTGCCAGGGCAACACCTAGCAAGGCGGCGTGAGACAGGGTATCGCCGAAATAGGCCATACGCCGCCAGACGATGAAGCAACCGAGGGGTCCGGCCACCAGCGCCACGCCGATCCCGGCAAGCAGCGCCCTGGTGAAAAAGTCATCCAGCATCGCGCAACCCGCCTTTCACGGTCTGTGCTTCTGGTTCCGCAGCAGAGTGATGGTCATGATGCTCACCTGAACAGGACCCGCAGATGGATCCGTCCGCGTGACGGACATTTCCATCCGGTAGGTGGACGTGGTCGTGATGGTGTTCGTAAACCGCGAGCGCCGCATTGCCGCGAGCACCGAACAAGGCATGGTAGCTGTCATCCTGGCTCACATCGGACGGCGTTCCGCGGCAGCAGACATGCCCGTTCAGGCAGATCACCTGATCGGCGGCTGCCATCACCACGTGGAGATCGTGGGAAATCATCAGGATGCCGCAGCCGAGCGTTGTGCGGATCTCGCTGATCAGGTCATAGATCGCGATCTCGCCGGAATAGTCGACCCCCTGCACCGGCTCATCCAGGACCAGCAGGTCCGGATGGCGGGCAATCGCCCGCGCGAGCATCACCCGTTGCATTTCTCCGCCGGACAAGGTGCGCATTTCCGACCCCAGATGATGCACCGCACCGGTCTGGGCCAGCGCAGCCCGGCAGGCGGCATCGCTCAGCGGATTTGTAAGGCGCATGAACCTGGCGACCGTCAAGGGCAAGGTCCAGTCGATGGCAAGTTTCTGCGGCACATAGCCGATCTTGAGACCCGGTCGCCTTTCAGCCCGTCCCTCGCTGGGCTTGAGTATCCCCAGGGCCATTTTCGCCGTCGTCGACTTGCCCGACCCGTTCGGTCCGATGAGCGTGACAATCTCACCGGCTGAAACAGTCAGGTCGACGCCCCGCACCAGCCATTTTCCGTTTTTCCGAATACCGGCGCGGTCAAGCCGAACCAGTCCAGAATGCTTTTTGGTCATTCCCGTTGATGCCAGTTCTGAAAGTGTGCACTTTGAACAAGTGCGTTACATTATTACACATTTATCCCTCACGCACCCAGCTTGCAACTGTCGTCTCGGTGATTCACACTGACCAGGCTGCAACAAGGCGGATTCGGCGGAGCTTTTACCGAAGATGATTTTTCCATGTATTCTGTCCGGTGGTGTCGGCTCGCGTCTGTGGCCACTGTCTCGCACTGATCGACCCAAGCAGTTTCTTCCTCTCTTCGGCGGGGAAAGCCTGTTTCAAAAGACCTGCCGCCGGATCGACCGGCCGGAATTTGCCGCTCCGATCGTGATCGGCAGCAACGGCCACAGGTTCCTGATCGGCGAGCAGCTTGCCGAGCTCGGCAAAGAGGCGCAGCTGATTCTGCTCGAACCGGTCGGCCGCAACACCGCCCCGCCGGCCCTCATGGCCGCGATGATTGCGGCGGAAGAGGACCCGGAGGCGCTTGTCCTTCTGCTGCCTTCGGATCATCTGGTCGGAAAGGAAGACGTGTTCCTGGCGGCGGTCAACGAGGCGGTGCCGTCGGCGCAGCGCGGCCAGATCGTGACCTTTGGCATTCAACCAACCGAACCCAACACCGGCTACGGCTATATCCGGGTCGCCCCCGGCAGCGATCCGGTGCGCCCGGTCGAGGCCTTCGTCGAGAAACCGGATGCGGAACGGGCCGAAGCGTTTCTGAAAGACGGCAGCTATGTCTGGAACGCCGGTATCTTTCTATTCTCGGCAAAGACCATGATCGAGGCGTTCAAGGAACTCCAGCCGGCGCTCTACAGCGATATTGTTGACGTGATGGCGACGCGTCACGGCGATCTGGATTTTACAAGGCTCAATGAAGAAGCTTTTGCAGGCCTCGACAACATTTCCATCGACTATGCGATCATGGAAAAGGCGGACAACGTTTCCTGTGCTCCCGTGTCGCCGGACTGGGACGATCTCGGCTCCTGGTCAGCCATCTGGACCGTTCTCGACAAGGACCCGGAAGGCAACAGCGCCCTGGGCGACGCCCGGTTTCTGAACAGCTCCGATTGCCTTGCCTATGTGGACCGGGGTCTGGTGTCGGTGATCGGCCTGAAGGATGTCATGGTGATCGCAACCACGGACAGCGTTCTGGTTGCCCACAAGGACAGTGCCCAGGACGTCAAGACGGTGGTCGAGCAACTGAAGGCAGAAGGCCGTGACGAGGTTGACCACCATCCGCGTGTCTACAAGCCCTGGGGGTACACCGAACGGATCAACTCCGGCGACCGGTTCGCCGTGCAATCCATGATGATCAAGCCCGGCAAGCGACTCAGCCTGCAAAGCCATCTGCATCGCGCGGAACACTGGGTCGTTGTGTCCGGCACGGTCGAGATCACGATCAATGGCAAGACGTCGCTCCTGACGGAAAACCAGTCGGCCTACGTGCCGCTTGGCGCCCAACACACATTGCACAATCCGGGCAAGATCCCGGTGCGCATGATCGAGATCCAGTCAGGCACGTATCTTGCCGAGGACGACATTCTCCGTCACACGGACTCATCACAAAAAACATAGAAAAACGCATCTTTCTGTGACGCATCCTTGCCTTGCCTCGTGAAATCCGGCAAGACTTGCCGGCGAACCGGCACGTGCTCAAGGACCGGTCGAACCCAGGGGTGAGGAAAAAGCCATGCATCACGTCTACATCTGCGATTTTGTCCGCACCCCGATCGGACGCTATGGCGGCAAACTCTCCTCCGTCCGGACAGACGATCTTGGCGCCATTCCCGTGGCCGCACTGATGGAACGCAACCCGGACACCGACTGGGCGCTGGTCGACGACGTCTTTTTCGGCTGCGCGAACCAGGCGGGTGAAGACAATCGAAACGTGGCCCGCATGTCCTCGCTGCTCGCCGGGCTGCCTGAAACGGTGCCGGGGCTGACCCTGAACCGGTTGTGCGGATCGGGCATGGATGCCGTCATGACCGCGGCCCGGGCCATCAAGAGCGGCGAGATCGACCTGGCGATCGCAGGCGGTGTGGAGAGCATGTCCCGCGCGCCGTTTGTCATGCCGAAGGCGGAGACCGGCTTCTCCCGCAACGCGGAGATTTACGACACGACCATTGGCTGGCGCTTTGTAAACCCGCTCCTGAAAAATCAATACGGCATCGATTCCATGCCGGAAACGGCGGAAAACGTCGCGGAAGACTTCTCCATTTCGCGCGCCGACCAGGACGCCTTTGCTCTGCGCAGCCAGCAACGTGCGGTCAGGGCCCAGGAAAACGGCCGGTTGGCCGAAGAAATCGTGCCGGTGATGATCCCGCAGCGCAAGGGCGACCCGATCCTGGTCGACAAGGACGAGCACCCGCGGGCCGGCACCACGCTGGAACAGCTTGCCGGTCTGAAAACGCCATTCAGGGAGAACGGCTCCGTCACGGCAGGCAACGCATCTGGCGTCAATGATGGCGCCGCCGCCTTGCTGATCGCCTCCGAAGCCGCCGTTCAAAAACACAATCTGACACCGGTCGCCCGCATTGTCGGCGGCGCAACGGCCGGCGTCCCGCCGCGGATCATGGGCATCGGCCCTGCCCCGGCCACCCGGAAGCTCTGCGCGCAGTATGGCCTGTCACCGTCGGAATTCGACGTCATCGAGCTCAACGAGGCATTCGCGGCCCAGGCCGTCGCCGTCATGCGCGATCTCGGCCTTCCCGAAGACGCAGATTTCGTCAATCCCAATGGCGGAGCCATTGCGCTCGGCCACCCGCTTGGCATGTCGGGTGCAAGGATTACGGGATCGGCTGCGCTGGAGCTGAAAAAACGCGGCGGCAAACTGGCGCTCGCGTCCATGTGCATTGGTGTCGGCCAGGGCATCGCAATCGCGCTGGCGTCCGTCTAGAGCATTATCCGGCAAAATTGGCCGGCGCGTCTTCGCCGAACGCCGGTCTGGCTGCCCCTGTGACGTCAGGTTTGCGGGACCTCAGATCTCCGGCCGTTCATTCAGCGGACGGTTTTCCCGGAGGGCCTCATAATGTCCAGATGTCAGGGTGGCCTTCCTGGCCACTCCAAGCGATCCGCCGCCAGCCGCATCGGCGTGCCGGCGACGATCGAGGTCCCTGTTCACTTCGTCCAGTTTGTCCGCCAGCCGCTCAAACAGCATGGTCGGCATGCGCATGGTCGCCACAAACAGCGAGACGGCTTCGTCGGACGCCTCCTGCCAGTTCAGCTGGCTGACTTCGCGGTATGCACCGTCCGCGAGTTCCTGCAGTTCAACCGCATCTTCAACCAACGGACGCATCAGCTCCACCGTTCGGTCCGGATTGCTGGCGACCCAGCTGCCCGCGAAAACGGAAAGCAGCGCAAAAACATAGACATGAAAGTTTCTAATGAAAAATCGCATTACAACCCCAAGCATTGGTTAACAAATACTTAACCTATCTTTGGTCGTACAGGACACGAGCGGCACCCGCAACAGGAATGACGGAAATCAAACGTAGTTTTCGGGAAGTTGGTTAACGGCTGAAACCCGCAGAATCCTGCCGTTAGGGAAAGTATTTCCCGACGGCTACAGAACGTTTTGTCCTGCCTATTCAGCCTTCCAATTGTCAGAAATGCCGGTCCGTAAAATTTTACAGGACGTATTACCGGGCCCTTAGAGCCTATGAGTGTATAAGCGCCTCAGTTTGAATGAACCTGGATTTGGCCGATATGATCAAAAGGACTGAAGAGATGAAGCTCTCGTCCGTCGGATTGCTGCTGCTGCTCACAGCGGCGGCCATGATCCTTTTTGCGGATCTTGGCCCCATGGCGGACAAGCACGCCAAGGCTGGCCTGCCCTCCGTACACAATGTGAAATGAATTTGGCGGCCCCGGCGCAACAACTGCTCCGGGCCGGCCCTTACCTGGCTGGGTTTCGCTTTGCCCGTGCTGTCACGGGAACCGGCGTCAGATCTCCAATCAGAGGGACCATTTTGCCTCCGCCCGGCCCGTTACCGCTGCGGCCCTTGTCCCCCAGAAGCATGATCGCGGAGCCGATGACAACGGATCCAAGCGTGATGACCAGCCCGAACGCCAGCATCAGCACTGGCAGGACGGGGTCTTCCGCAGTCAGGACCAGGACCCTGAGATTGCCGATGTTGGCGGCAAATATGCCTGCCAGCACCAGCGCGGCGATCGCTGTCCCGGCCAGACCATTGATCAGCAGCAAACGGAACAACGGGTCGCGCGGCAGCGCGACACGGATAAAGGTCTTGTTACGGTCTCTCACGCAGACCTCCTGATTGTTCATCCGGCTCTGAAGCTCAAGCGTATGCGTAACTGGAGCTGATGAGCAACTTGTCAAATCAACGAGGGGGGCCAACGAGCCTTCAGACTCAGAATTTGTTCATCATTTGAAAAAATTTGTGCAGCGCACTCTTGATCATATCGGACTGTATATATATTTATTCGATATATCGATCCATCATATGTCACTTCTGACAATGCCTCAAAGGGCAACTGCGCGCACTGCAGACCTCGACAGAAGTGACCGCCGGGGAGACGTTCCCGGCACCGGAGACACCAGATGAGTGTGAGAAGCCTCTGCCTTGCCATCCTGTCTTTCGGGGATGCCACCGGATATGAAATCCGGAAGGAATCCACCGAGGGCCGTTTCAGCTATTTCGACGACGCCAGCTTCGGCTCGATCTATCCGGCGCTTGCGCGCCTGGAGGCTGAAGGCATGGTGACCGTGCGCGAGGAGCCTCAGGCCGGCAAACCGGCCCGCAAGGTCTATTCGATCACCGAGGCCGGCCGTACGGAGTTCATCCACTCCCTGTGCGAACCGCAGGCCCCTGACACGTTCAAATCCCCGTTTCTTCTGATCGCACTCAATGCGGCGCAGCTGCCCCCGGAGGTCATTCGCCGGGCTCTGGAGCGGCGCAAGGCTCAGGTTCTGGACGAGCTGCGTCTGCTGACCGAGACCGAAGAAGAATGCAGCCACCCGGGATCGGCCTGGACCCGGGAATACGGCATCACCTGCATGAACTGCACCCTCGCCTATCTGGAAGAGCATGGCGAAGCCCTGATCAAGATTGCCGAAGATGCGGCCCGCCCTGCGGCGGCCGCTGAGTAAGCCAGACATTTGTTTTTTGGAGTAACGACACAATGCGCGTGAATTTTTCCTACATCCTGGCGGCCTGCGTGACCGTGGGCATCGGGCTCTGGATGGCCAACGGCAAGACGGTGATCGGTGGCGTCGGCGACGGCGAGAACGCCGTGCCGGCCGTTGCCGACCGGGTCGCGGAGGAAGACAAGGGCGCATTTCGCGTCAAGGTGAAACGTCTTGTCGCCGAGGACCGCCAGGCCATGCTCGAAGTGCGCGGCCGGACGGAAGCCGAAGCCAAGGTCGCCGTGCGCTCCGAAACCACGGACGATGTGGTCAAACGCCCGGCGCGCGAAGGGGCAAGGGTCTCTGCGGGCGATATCCTGTGTGAGCTCGACAAGGGCACACGCGAAGCCCGTGTACTCGAAGCCAAGGCCGGTCTTGCCCAGGCCGAACTCGATCATTCCGCCGCCACGCAGTTGGCCAACAAGGGCTTTACGGCCCAGACCCGTGCGGCTGCCACCCAGGCCCAGCTCGACGCGGCCACGGCCCGCGTGAAGGAAGCAGAGCTTGAACTGGCCCGGACCATCATCCGGTCTCCGATTGACGGCGTCATTGAGAGCCCGATGGCCGAGGTTGGCGCCCAGCTCAACAGCGGCGGCATCTGTGCCACCGTGGTCAATTCCGATCCGATGATCGCCATCGGTCAGGTGTCGGAACTCAATGTTGGTCAGATTTCCCGGGACATGCCGGCGGAAGTCGATCTGGTGACCGGTGAGACGCTCAAGGGCACGGTGCGCTACATCTCCCCGTCGGCTGACCCGGACACCCGGACCTTCCGCGTCGAGGTCGAGCTGCCCAATCCGGATGGCAAGGCCCGCGACGGTGTGACCGCCGTGACCCGTCTGCCGCTGCCGGTCGAAAAGGCCCACAAGATCACACCCGCCATCCTGACCCTGAATGATGAAGGCCAGGTCGGTGTGCGTGCCGTCGATGCCGACAGCAAAAGCGTTTTTTACCCCGTGAAGGTTCTCGGCGGCGAGAATGACGGCCTGTGGGTCGGAGGTCTGCCGGAAACCGTCTCCGTGATTGTCGTCGGACAGGAATATGTCGGCGACGGTGAAATTGTCGAACCTGTTTTTGAGACCGCAGAGGTCACCCAATGATTGACATGCTCGAAGGCGTCCTCAGACGTCCCAAGACGGTTTTCGTGCTGATGCTGGCCCTGCTTGTGGCCGGTGTGTTCAGCTATATCAGCATTCCCAAGGAAGACAGCCCGGACATTGATGTCCCGGTCTTCTACGTCTCCATCGCGCAGCAGGGCATTTCGCCCGAGGACGCCGAGCGTCTGCTGATCCGACCGATGGAAACCGAACTCCGCGGCCTGGACGGTCTGAAGGAGATCACGGCGATCGCCTCCGAAGGCCACGCGGGTATCGTGCTGGAGTTCGACATCTCCTTCGACAAGGACGAGGCGATGGCGGATGTGCGCGACAAGGTCGACACCGCCAAGGGCGAACTGCCGGCCGATGCCGAGGAACCGACCATCTCGGAAACCAACTTCGCGCTGGTTCCGACCATCACGATCGCGCTCTCTGGCAATGTGCCGGAGCGTACGCTCTATCAGCATGCGCGCCGCCTGAAGGACCAGGTCGAGGCGATCGATACGGTGCGTTCTGCTGACCTCAAGGGGCACCGGGAGGAAATTCTCGAGGTCCTGATCGACTCGCAGAAGCTGGAATCCTACGAGATCACCCAGCAGGAACTGCTGTCGTCGCTGTCCAACAACAACCAGCTCGTGCCCGCCGGCTTCATCGACGGCGGCCAGGGCCGGTTCAACGTCAAGGTGCCGGGTCTCATCGAGACGGCGCTTGATGTCTACTCCCTGCCGATCAAGCAGTCGGGCGAAGGCGTTGTCACCCTGAGCGATGTTGCCGAGATCCGGCGCACCTTCAAGGATGCCAACTCCTATACGCGCGTCAACGGCCAGCCGGCGATTGCCCTGGACGTGACCAAGCGCATCGGCACCAACATCATCGAGAACAACCTGGCGATCCGCGCCGTGGTCGACGAGGCCACCAAGGACTGGCCGGAGACGATCAAGGTCGACTACATGATCGACATGTCGTCGAACATTTTCGAGGTTCTGGGCTCGCTCCAGTCCTCGATCATGACGGCGATCTTCCTGGTGATGATCCTGGTCCTGGCCGCGCTCGGACTGCGCTCAGCGCTGCTTGTGGGTCTGGCGATCCCGACCTCCTTCATGGTCGGCTTCCTGATCCTGTCGGGCCTTGGCTATACCGTGAACATCATGGTGATGTTCGGTCTGGTGCTGACCGTCGGCATGCTCGTCGACGGCGCCATCGTCATGGTCGAATATGCAGACCGCAAGGTGTCGGAAGGCATGGAGGACCGCGAAGCCTATATTCGCGCGGCACGGCTGATGTTCTGGCCGATCGTTTCCTCCACGGCGACGACGCTGGTGGCCTTCCTGCCGATGCTGTTGTGGCCGGGCGTTGCCGGCGAGTTCATGAGCTACCTGCCGATCATGGTGATCATCGTCCTGACGGCCGCGCTCCTGACCGCGATGGTCTTCCTGCCGGTGACCGGCGGCATCTTTGCCATGGTGACGCATTTCGTTGCTCGGAATGCAGCCGGCGTGATTGCGGTTGTGTTCGGCCTTCTTGCCGCCGTGGCGAACGTGTTCTTCTGGCTCTCCGGGATCGATCCGGAAGCCACCTTCTTTGAGAGCATCGGCACCTATTTGCTGGCCGCGCTGTCCGCGCTGGTCGTTTTCGCTGCTGTCGCCATTGCCGCGTATTTTGCAGTGCGCCCGTTTGTGCGGTGGGCCCGGAAACGCGCTGCCAACAGGGTCGAGAAAGAAAGTCAGAAGCCTCAAAAAGTCTATCGGCCCGTGACGTTCACCTCTCTGGCATTTGAGATGGTCGCAGTCGGGTTTGCGCTCTATTTCGCCTATTTCCTGGCGACCAGCCGGCCTGCTGTCCTCACAGAAAGCGTCGAGGCAGTCCTGACTTCGCTGTCAGGGCTGGCACAGCCGTTGGCCGTGCTTGCCAATCCGATTGCTGTCGACTCTGTCTTCTACGTGGTCGTGGTGCTGCTGGCTTTGGCTGCGATCTGGGCCGCATACAAGGTCCTGTCGCCGCTGGTTCGCCTGTTTGAAACAGGTTTCGACCGGATCCGTACCTTCCTTGGCTTCGGATCCCGGACAATTGACGCACAAAACAGCGACTCGGACAGGCCTCAGTTCGACGCAAGCACCGTCAGGGGCTTCACCGGGCTTTACGTGCGCCACCTGAAACTGCTTGCAGGCAATCCGGTCGGCAACATCCTGACGCTTGTGCTCGTTCTTGGAACCTGCTTCGCGATCCTCGGCTCCTTCGCCTCTAACCCGACCGGGGTCGAGTTCTTCGTCGACGAGGAACCCGATCAGGCTGTGGTGCTGATCTCCGCGCGCGGCAACATGTCCGCCTCTGAATCGCTGGAACTGGTGAAGAAGGTCGAGGTCGAAGTGCTGCAGACCGCCGGTATCCAGAACGTCATCACCTCCGCCTTCCCGCCAGGTGGCGGCAGTGGTCCCGATTTCATTGGCGGTGTCCAGGACAAGCCGGATGACGTTGTCGGCGAGATGACGCTTGAGCTGGCAAAATACTGCTGCCGCCGTCAGGCCAAGGAGATCTTCGCCGAGATCCACGAACGCACGGCGATGATCCCGGGCATCAAGGTGGAAACCCGCAAGATCGAGGGTGGTCCGCCAACCGGCAAGGACATCCAGCTGGAAGTCAAGTCGACCGACTATGACACGATGGTGGAACAGGTTGCCCGCATCCGCGCGCATCTGGACCAGATGGAGCACCTCCAGAACCAGGAAGATGGCCGTCCCCTGCCCGGTATCGAGTGGCAGATCACCATCGACCGCGAACAGGCCGGTCGGTATCAGGCGGGCATCGGTTCCGTCGGCAACATGGTCCAGCTGGTCACCAACGGGGTCCTGATCGGCAAATACCGTCCGACCGACAGTGAGGACGAAGTCGATATTCGCGTTCGCCTCCCGGCCGACGAGCGCACGCTCGACCGGTTCGACCAGCTGCGCCTGCAGACGGATCTCGGTCTGGTGCCGATTGCCAACTTCATTGACCGGGCACCGGAGCAGAAGGTTTCCTCGATCGTGCGCCGTGATGGCCTCTATTCGATGATGCTGAAAGCCGGCGTCGACAAGGAAGCGGTCGATGAGAAGGGCAATCCGGTCACTGTCGATGCGAAGGTCAACGAGCTCAGCGCGTGGCTGGACACACAGACCTTCCCGGACAACGTGTTCCTGCAGTTCCGTGGAGCGGATGAGGATCAGAAGGAATCGGGAGAATTCCTGATGCGTGCGATGATGGCATCGCTGTTCCTGATGTTCCTGATCCTGCTGACCCAGTTCAACTCGTTCTACCAGACCTTCCTGACCCTTTCGACGGTGGTCCTGTCGGTGATGGGTGTTCTGCTGGGCATGATGCTGACGGGACAGAAGTTCTCGATCATCATGACAGGCACGGGCGTGGTGGCGCTGGCGGGGATCGTGGTGAACAACGCGATTGTTCTCATCGACACCTATAACCGGTTCCGGCATGACGGCTTCGAACCTCTGGATGCGATCCTGAAGACCTCGGGTCAGCGTATCCGGCCGATCCTGCTCACCACGGTGACCACGATCGTTGGTCTGATTCCAATGGCAACCGCGATGAACCTGGACTTCTTTACCCAGACCATCGCTGTCGGCGGCATCACCGCGATCTGGTGGATCCAGCTGTCCACCGCCGTGATTTCGGGTCTCGCCTTCTCCACGATCCTGACCCTGGTGATGATCCCGGTGATGATCGCTCTGCCCAGCACCTGGATGGGACTGTTCAGGGCAATCTGGCGGTCGGCGACCACACGCAAAGAGCCTGTCGGTCCGGCGCTTCCGGGCGTGGAAGACGAGAAGCCGGCGCTGGAACAGGAAGTGGAATGGACGGATCCGGAACAGGAAAAGCTGCGCCCGGCCGCCAAGGTCGTGTCGATGCCGAAACCGGCACAGCCCAAACTTCCCCCGCAGGAGGACTTGCCGCACGCTGCGGAATGAGTTTCCAGTCCTCCAACAAGAGGCCGCCGTTTTCGGCGGCCTTTTTGTTTGTGCGGGGCGTTTGAAACCTTGCCGTTTTGACAAGGGCGTCCATCCGCCACGGCGTCGGCCCTGCCTCAAACCGGGACCCGTTCCACATCGCTATTTGGGGCAAGAAAGCAGTTTGGCGTGATGACGCGCCGCCTCGTCCTGCCCCTTGCCACCGGTTGAGCAACAACAGATCCCCGATCTGCGCCTCGCTTGTCGGGGATGATTGCCAAACTTGGCTGCAGCTTTGCCATTCAAACATTTTTATCTGTGGCGCCCTTGCCTCTCTCGACCCAAAACCATATAGTTGCTTTATACAACTAAATGGACTTCACACATGACCACTCCCTCCCCCGCCCTTGTTCACGACATCCGTGCCGCGTCCCGGCAAATGGTTCGCGAATTCGGTTTTCTCGACAAGGGCGTTGCCGGCACGGACCTTTCCGGGTCCGGTGTCCACGCCGTGCTTGAAATCGGACTCCATCCAGGCATCACCGCCAAGGAGCTCAGCGCCAGGCTGAAGCTGGAAAAATCAACCGTCAGCCGCTTGCTCAAGTCCCTCGAGGCGCGGGGCGACATCGTTCAGACCCGCTCGGAAAGTGACGGCCGGAGTTTTGAACTGCACCTGACAGATGATGGCCGGGAGACCTTTGCCCGTATCGACCGGTTCGGCAACGACCAGGCCCTTCAGGCCCTGTCGCGGATCGAAGGCACCAGGGCCGACGTGATTGCACAGTCCATGACGGCTTATGCGGATGCGCTGGCCGGCGAGGCTGTCTCCGGTCAGGACACTTTGCCGGAGTTTGAGATTGTCGAGGGTTACCAGACCGGCATGATTGGCGACATCGCCGCCATGCATGGCCGCACCCATGGCCCCATCGTCGGTATGGGGCCAACCTTTGAAAGTGTGGTTGCGAAGGCCATGGCCGAGTTCATGCCGCGGATCGACGCCCCGGTGAACAACAGCTGGAGTGTCGTCGACAGGGACGAAGTGATCGGTTCGATCAGCATCGACGGCGAAGACCTTGAGGGCAATATCGCCCATCTGCGCTGGTTCATCCTATCCGAACGCCTGCGCGGCAAGGGGCTCGGCAAGGTGCTGTTGTCAAAGGCGCTGGAGCATTGCGACCGGCACGGCTTCGTCGAGATCCACTTGTGGACCCTCAAGGGGCTGGAGGCCGCCCGGGCACTCTATGAGAAAAACGGCTTTGAATTGGCCGACGAATATGTCGGCGATCAATGGGGCAAGGCGGTGACAGAGCAGATGTTCATCCGCAAGCGCCCTTAGGGTCAGGCCCTATTCGGACCAGAGTGACCTGTTCCGCCACGGCGCCGGCACCATGAGCGTGCCGGTGTTGGGCGCAGTGCCTGCGCCCAGGTCCAGCGACTGCCAGGCTTCGGCCCATTCCGTTGGAAGTGCGTAAGGTGGTGCGATGCGGCTGCCCGGTTGAAATCCGAAACGGCCATAGTAATTCGGATCGCCGAGCACCAGGACCTTGCCAACCTGCCAGTCCGACAGCCGCGTCAATCCTTCCCGGACAAGACGGCCGCCAATGCCCTGTTTCTGCAAGTCCGGCGCTGCGCAAAGCGGGCCCAGGAGTGCTGCGACATGCCCGTCCGGTTCAACCGAACAGCGCGTGTAGAGCACATGCCCGACCAGCCGGTCGCCCTGCAAGGCCACCAGTGACAGCACACCGTCTCCTTCCTGCAGAAGGCTCCGTACCAGCGGCAGAAGGTCTTCTTCAGGAAAGGCAGCCCTGTAGAGGTTTTCCAGACCCGGAAGATCCTGCAACGTGCCAAGGCGCAATTCTGTCATGTCGCTCACCGGTCTACCTCTTCTGAGTCCTGCCACTCATCACCACACCTACTTCTATTGCCGGTTCAAGCCGGTCTGGCAAACAGTTTCCTGCAAAGGCCGGGGCACTGCGACCAGCGCAGTGCCCGCGCTCTCAGGCCTTGGTGATCGAGTTGCCGCCGTCACACAGCATCGCCGAACCGGTCACGAAAGAGCCGGCATCGGAAAGAAGGAACTGCGCCGCGCGGGCGACCTCCTCCGGTTCCGCCATGCGTTTCAGCGCGTGAAGGCCGGCAACATAGTCATGGAAAGCCGGATCCTCTCCCGCCATCTCCGTCTTGGTGCCCCCTGGAAGCAGCGCATTCACCCGGATCCCTTCGGCTCCATGCTCGACGGCGAGAACCTGGGTCAAGCCGATCAATCCGGCCTTGGCCGCCGCGTAGGCCGCCATGCCCGGCAGACCGATCGTGTGCCCGACAAAGGACGACGTGAAAACGATGGCCCCGCCACCCCGCGCCCGCAAGGCCGGTATCTGGTGCTTGGCAGCCAGGAAGGCGGCGTTGAGATTGGTGGCCATCACCTGGTTCCAGGTGTCCAGGCTCATCTCCGGCACCGGCCCCATGTCGCCAAGCGTGCCGGCATTGTTGAAGGCTCCATCAAGGCCGCCGAAGGCCTCCAGCGCCGTCTTGACCGACGCTTCGGAAAACTGCGGATCGGCGACATCCCCCACATGAATTGCGATCCGGTCGGCAGCCTCGGGAAGCGAGGCTTTGACCTCCTCCAGCCGGTCTGCACGACGGGCTGCGAGCACAAGATTGGCGCCAGCCTCGGCAAGAAGACGGGCGGTGGCGGCACCGATACCGCTGCTCGCGCCCGTGATCAAAATGGTTTTTCCGTGAAACATGACTAAAGCTCCTCTGAACAACGAGGCGCTCTAAGTGTCCCACATTTGCAAAGCTTGAAACCCGGTTTGCGAGCGCAGGCCGGAAACAGTCTCAGCCGCCGTGATCCTTGTCCCGGTCGGCCAGATCATCGAGATCAGTGTCGCATTCGTCGCCATCATCATCGAGCGCCATATCCGCCTCTGCCTGAACCAGCTTGCGATGGGCCCGCCAGGAGACGGGAATCGTCAACAGATAGAGGACGGCACCACCGGCCAGCATCCGGAACGGATAACTGACGGTGAGCGCGACAATGAGGACGGCAAAGACGAAGAGCGGCAGCACATAGTCGCGCCGGACACGCGTCCCCAGCGTCTTGCCCGAATAGGTCGGCAGACGGCTGATCAACAGAAAGGCGATGCCGATCGTATAGGCGGCCACAAAGGCGTCATCGGCAAACCAGTGCGGAAACAGGCCGAGGAAATCGAGATAGAGCGGCAGCAACACCGTCAGGGCGCCCGCCGGTGCCGGAACGCCGGTGAAGAACCGGGACGCCCATGCCGGCTTGTTGGGATCATCCAGCGCCACGTTGAAACGTGCCAGCCTCAGGGCCGCGGAAATGGCGAAGATCAGGGCTGCGATCCAGCCGAGATTACCCGCCTCTTTCAGGATCCAGAGATAGAGCATCAGCGCCGGCGTGACACCGAAATTGACAAAGTCCGACAGGGAGTCGAGCTCCGCACCAAAGCGGGACGTGCCTTTCATCATGCGTGCGACCCGGCCATCCAGGCCGTCCAGCACCGCCGCAACAAGAACCGCCCCGACCGCGAACTCCCACCGCCCCTCAAACGCCATGCGAACGGCGGTGAGGCCGGAACACAGCGCCAGCAGCGTCACCATGTTCGGAATGATCAGGCGCAGTGGAACCCGGCGAAAACGCGGGGTCTGGCCCGGGCGGTCTGTGCTCTTGTCGGATGTATCGTCCACTGTGCCCTCAGCTCACACGGGTCAATTGCTGTGCCGGAGCCTGTGGCTGCGACAGGTCGGCAAGCACGGTTTCGCCCGCAATCATCGTCTGGCCAAGGGCCACCTTGGGCTGGGTATCGGCTGGAAAATAGACATCAAGCCGTGAGCCGAAACGGATCAGGCCAAAGCGTTCGCCGGCAGCAAGCTCTTCGCCCTCGCGTGAGAAACACACGATCCGGCGCGCCACGAGACCTGCGATCTGGACCACACCAATCCGGGTGTCTCCCGCTTCGATCACCAGGCCATTGCGCTCGTTCTGTTCGCTGGCCTTGTCCAGTTCGGCATTCAGGAACGCCCCTGCCCGATAGGCCACACGAAGGACCTTGCCGCCGATCGGGGCCCGGTTCACGTGGCAGTTGAACACGTTCATGAAAACCGACACGCGCATCAACGGCTCGGTGCCGAGCTCCAGTTCCGCCGGAGGCCGAGCCAGGCCGACAAGGCTGACCACACCGTCCGCCGGAGATACGACGAGGCCGTCCGCGACAGGTGTCACCCGTTTGGGGTCACGAAAGAAATAACAGACCCAGCCGGTCAGGATGAGCCCGATCCAGAACAGCGGACTGATGAAATATCCGATCACCAGGGTTGCCACCAAAGCAATCGCCACGAAGGGCCAGCCTTCACGATGGATCGGCACCACGGCCTTGGTGATGGAATCGACTATCGACATCTTTGTTTCCGTTGTCAGAACGGGTGCGTTACGGATCCCGCTTCGCGAGACCAGCAGGGCGGTTGCCCGACATGCACCAGTTGCACTTGTTGTTGCTCCGCTTCTAGAGGCTTTTTGGCCGAAAGAGAACCGATTTTCGCGGAAAATCAGCCAGACTTTTTGGGCCTTTCCCCCAATTTCACCGCTTCTGGTGCCCGGTAGTCGGTGTCCCAGTAGGGTGGCCGTCCGTATTTGGAAATCAGAAAGTCAACGAAGGCGGTCACTTTGGGAGGAACGAACTGGCTGGGTGGATAGACCGCCCAGATCGCCCCGGTCCTGGCAACCTTGTAATCTTCCATCACGGCGACCAGCCGGCCGTCGCGCAGGTCCTCCCAGACATGGGCCAGCGACTTCAGGCTCAGACCCAGTCCGTGGAGCGCCGCATCATAGGTCAGATCGCCGCTGTCGCCCTTGATGACCGGTTTTTGAACCTCGAACCCGACCTCGCCTTCCGGACCGTTGAAGTACCAGACAGGAACCGACGGCAGGCTGATGCAATCATGATTGACCAGATCCTCCGGGTTCGTCGGGATGCCCCTGCGGGCCAGATAGTCTGGCGAGGCGCACAGCGCCCTCGGGTTGCCGCCGAGCCGACGTGCCAGAAGCGAGGAATCGGCGAGCGGAGCGCCCCTGATGGCAATGTCATAACCTTCCTCGATCAGGTCGACCATGCGGTCGGAGATGTCCATTTCCAGCTGAATATCGGGATAGAGCGTGCGGAATTCGACCAGATAGGGAAGGATGTGCTTTCGGCCGAAAAACGTGTTGCAGGAGATTCTCAACGACCCGCGGGGTGCTTCCGTAGTCGCCTCCAGAACAGATCGCGCCTGATCGATTTCATCTACCGCCGCACGCCCGTGCTGGAGCAAGATCCGCCCGGCTTCGGTCAGCGTCGTTCGCCGTGTGGTCCTGGCAAACAGCTGCGCACCGAAAACCTTTTCCAGCGTCGTTAGTCGGGCGCTGGCCGCGGAGGGGGACAACCCGATTTCGCGGCCGGCACCCGACAGGCTGCCGAGTTCGGCAATGCGGATGAAGAATTGCAGGTCCTCAATTCTCATTATTCCATACTTTCGAAGAATGATTTCGATTTTAGCCCGATTATTCGAAGTGACGCAACATGCCATATAGAGGTCACCAAACGCGAAGGAGACCATCATGCTGCACTCAGGCGATATCTACGAAACCCGCGCCCGCGCTGCCCGCAACCGGGAACTGCGCGCTTTGAGCCGTGCTCTGTCGGGCTTGATCCAGACTGCTTTTTCCGGTCGTCAGTCCGTTCGCAAGGCCCGTTTTTCGGTTCTCGAGCCGGTCAACGATTGCGGCGAGGTCCAGAACAGGGCCGCCTAGGCCAACCCGATGCCAACACCGGTCGCCTTGATGCGGCCGGTCCGGGGCGATGCCCCGTCCTGACCAAATTGTCATATCCTGTGGCGTCTTTAAGCCTTGCCTTGTCGTTCGGCGCCTGCCACATACGCTCCGTTCTCAGGGCGGGGTGAAACTCCCCACCGGCGGTAAGCGGCTTGAGCTGCAAGCCCGCGAGCGCGCTCCTTTTTGAGCGGTCATGCAGATCAGGTGAGATTCCTGGGCCGACGGTCATAGTCCGGATGAAAGAGAAACTGCGGTCGGACCACACCTGTGGCACGAGTGCATGTGATCGCCTTGGGTGACGTGTCAAGAAAACGGAGATCACACATGACACACACCCGCTACGCCTTCATCAAAGCCGGCTGGCACGCAGACATTGTCGACCAGGCCCTTGTGGGCTTCCAGCAGATCATTCCAGCTGAAGACATTGATGTATTTGACGTTCCCGGTGCCTTTGAAATGCCGCTTGCGGCAAAGGACCTTGCCGTCACCGGCAAATATGCGGCCATTGCGGCTGCGGCCCTTGTCGTCGATGGCGGCATCTACCGGCACGATTTCGTGGCCCAGGCAGTTGTCAGCGGCTTGATGCAGGCCGGTCTCGAAACAGGTGTTCCCGTTCTCTCTGTCTCCCTGACCCCACACCACTTCCAGGAGACGGATCACCACATGACGATCTATCGCGAACATTTCGTGCTGAAGGGCCGTGAGGCTGCGGAAGCCGCGTTGAAGATCGGCAAGTTCAAGGCACAGCTCAAGGGCTGATCTGCCGCATCACTTCAACTGATGTCCGCTGCGCACAAGCGGAGACCCAGGAAGCTTTATCGGTGAGCGCGTGAGCGCGAATGGAAAGCCGGATCAGTCCGATCCGGCTTTCCTTTTACCAACAACCGCGGCCTGCCCTACTTTGCCGGAACGTAGTCTGCTGTCTGGCCACGCGTAATGATGCCAAGGTCGTCATTTTCGCGAGCGGCCCGCAGCCGTTCCTCTGCCTCATCCGCCTCGCGCTGCCGCGCCCACATGGAGGCATAGAGGCCGTCCTTGTCGAGCAGCTCGAGATGGGTGCCGCGCTCGGCAATTTCGCCGGCTTCCAGCACGATGATCTGATCGGCATTGACCACGGTGGACAAGCGGTGCGCAATCACCAGCGTGGTACGGTTCTGGGACACTTCGTCCAGCGCCGACTGAATTTCCCGCTCCGTATGCGTGTCGAGCGCGGAAGTCGCTTCGTCCAGGATCAGGATCGGCGGTGATTTCAGGATCGTGCGGGCAATCGCCACGCGCTGTTTTTCACCACCGGACAGTTTCAGGCCACGTTCGCCAACCTCCGACTGATAGCCCTGTGGCAGCTTCTCGATAAAGTCGTGGATCTGCGCCATGCGCGCCGCCTCGCGCACTTCCTCATCTGTCGCGTCCGGACGACCGTAGCGAATGTTGTAGGCGATGGTGTCGTTGAAGAGCACCGTATCCTGCGGCACCATTCCGATGGCGTGGCGCACGCTCTCCTGGGTGACGTCACGCACGTCCTGGCCGTCAATGTCCACGGCGCCGTCCGTCACGTCGTAAAACCGGAACAGCAACCTGGAGATCGTCGACTTGCCGGCGCCGGAAGGCCCGACGATCGCGACCGTCTTGCCGGCCGGGACCTCAAAGTCGACGCCCTTCAGGATCGGCCTGTCTTCATCATAATGAAAGCGCACATTCCTGAAGGCGATGTTGCCTTCGACGGCCTGAAGCGGGCCGGCATCAGGCTTGTCCTTGATCTCGGCCGGCACGAGCAGCAGATCGAACATGGATTCGATGTCGGCCAGGCCCTGACGGATTTCCCGGTACAGAAAGCCGATGAAGTTGAGGGGAATGGAAATCTGCATCAGGAGCGCGTTGATAAGGACAAAGTCGCCGATGTTCTGCTCGCCTGCCAGCACCGCTCTGGCGGACAGGGCCATGCAAACCGCCATGCCGATGCCAAGGATGACGGACTGACCAAGGTTCAGCCAGGCAAGAGACGTCCAGGTCTTGGTGGCCGCCTTTTCATACTTCGCCATCGACACGTCGAACCGTTCGGCTTCCATCTTCTCGTTGCCGAAATACTTCACCGTTTCAAAATTCAGGAGGCTGTCGATGGCCTTTGAATTGGCATCCGTGTCGCTGTCGTTCATCTCGCGCCGGATTTCGATGCGCCAGTTGGAACATTTGACAGTGAACCAGACATAGGCCGCAATCATGACTGCCACGACGACGACGTAGAAGAAGCCAAACTGGTACCAGATGACCGCCGCCATGATGGCGAATTCCAGAACTGTCGGGAACCCGTTGAGGATCGTGAACCGCACGATCGACTCAATGCCCTTTACGCCACGCTCGATCACACGGCTGAGGCCGCCGGTGCGGCGCGCCAGATGGAAGCGTAACGAGAGCTGGTGCAGATGCTGGAATGTGAGGATCGCCAATTGACGAACGGCATGCTGGCCCACGCGGGCAAAAAGCGCGTCCCGTAACTGGTTGAAGGCAACGGCAAGGACGCGTGCGGCATTGTAAGCCAGAACCAGCATGATCGGTGCCACCAGGAACGGCGGCAGGTCCGCCACCTCACCGGTCAGGGCGTCGGTCGCCCAGGCGAAAAAATAGGGCGACAACACCGTTACGAATTTGGCGATCACCAGCGCAAAGACGGCCAGCAGAACACGCTTCTTCAGATCGGGTCGGTCCGAAGGCCAGATATAGGGCCAGAGATTGGCCAGCGTCGTCAGCGTGCTGCCTTCGTCGGCGCTGACGGCCTTCTGTTTGTTTTGCTTGTCGGACGGGCTGCCGGATGCCGCGGTCGTGTCTTTTTGCGGCGCGGTGGCTGATCGATCTGTCACGCAATGTCTCCAGGCCGCCGATGCGCGGCCGTTTCGCTATTGATTGTGCGGCTTTTCGGCGGTCCGCCCGCTTCAGGCCATTTCTGAGTTCTCCGGCCGCAATGCTTGCCAGAACCCCTGAGACAGGGTTTCCGCCTGGTCGAGTTTTTCCCGGTTAAGCAGATAGTGGCAATTCCGGCCGCGCGTGTCGCACATCAACAGGCCTGCCTCCTTGAGGACCTGCAAATGCTGGGAAACAGTTGATTGCGCCAACGGCAGGTGATTGACGATCTCACCGCAGCACGCCTCCTTGCGCGTTGCCAGTTGCTTGACGATGGCAAGCCGCGCCGGGTGGCCCAAGGCCCGAAAGACAGCAGCCAGCTCTTCACATGCTGCAACGCATTCGGATGTCCCCTGACAACCCGTCTTCCCAGATGCCTCGCTCCCGCTCATGCGGTGGCCTTTCTCTTCACAGCGATTTGTTTCATCGTAAATATGCGATGAGTACTTCGAAAAACAAGGGCCAAAGAGAAAAGGCAGAGACCCCGGGGGTCACTGCCTTTGTTTTTTGTCATCCGCCTGGCTGGTTTAGCCGTTGTTTTCGACCGGCTGCTTCCAGTTCAGATCGCCTTCCGGTGTCAGGAACACCTGACCTGGATAGATCAGGTCAGGATTACGAATCTGGTCCTGGTTCGCCTGATAGATGGTCGTGTAGCGAACCCCTTCCCCATAGAGACGGCGTGAAATGCGCCAGAGGTTGTCGCCCTTGCGGATGATCACCACCGGCAGGGTCTTCTTGACTTCCGCACCCTGCCCCGCGGCATCGCCGCTGGCGCCGCTGGCGACGACCTTCGTCAGAACGATCTGCTTGTCCTGTTCCTTCTCGAAGGTGACGGCGGCCCGCGCATCCACGGCATTGCCGTCTTCCGCAATCAGGTCGGCACGCACTTCAACATTGCCCTCGGCAATGTTCTTGGTGCCCTGAACCAGCCACTTGCCGCTGGCATTGACTTCGGCCTCGCCCTGGAACTCGTCGCCGACATAGACGCGAACAGAGGAGCCCGGCTCACCCGTTCCGGCCACAAAGACCTTGTCGGTCTCCGACTCGACGGCCTCAACCGTAACAGTCGGTTCTGCCGGCGCCGCCTCAGGCTGAGGCGCTAACGTAGCAGGCGCCGTAGCCTCCACCGGCTGATTGTCGGCCGGAGCCTGTTCCACTTGAGACGCCGGTTGTTCACTCGCCGCAGCAGCCGGTTGGTCTTCGGACTGTGCCGGCTCGGATGGCTGGACAGACCGGCTCGCCACTTGCGTTTCTTCGCCAGCGTCTGTCTCCGGCGTCTGCGCGGCGGCCGCCGTCTGTTCCGCGGCTGCAGGTGCTGATCCATTATCCGAAGACGTTGTGGCAGCCGTTTCGGTTGCCTCTGGCTGGGAGGTGTTGCCGGTGCCTTCTGCTGCCGCAACCTGAGCTGCGTCACCCGACGCCGTTTCCGCTTCGCCTGCCTCTGCCTGGGCAGCCGGTGCGATCTGGTCGCTCGATGCCGGCTGGCTTTCCTGCGAGGCTGCTGCGACCTGCTCTGCCGCCGGAGCGGCCGGTTCAGCCTTTGCCTGTTGCGAGGCAGATGTTTCAGGCTGCTGGCTGTCATCCGCTTGCGGGGCAGAAGCTGCTTGCGTGTTCTGAGGTGCTGCGTCTCCGGTCGGCGCTGTCGGTTCAGCAGCGGCCTGCTGTTGCGGCTCCTGCTCAGGCTGGACCGCGGCGACCTGCTGTTCCGTTTCCGGTTTCTGCAGAACGTCGGACGGACCATCCGGCGAATTCAAGACGACCAGCGGCTGTTCCTTGCCGCCTTCCGGTAGCGATACGGCCAGGCGTTCTTCGGACGTTGCCACCGGATCGCCCGCCTCGTCATGAACTTCCAGACCGACGTCATAGTCGCCCGGTTTGAGCGGCTCATCGAGGATGATGGTCCACTCCCCGGCCTCGTTGGCAATGCTCTTGCCGACCACCTTGCCATTTGCAGTCAGGGCAACAATGGCACCGGCATCCGACCGGCCTGCGACCACCGTCTCACCAGTGGGCTCCACGCCGACGACGTCAAAGCTCGGTCCCTTGATGCTCTGATCCTGATCGGGCGCGGTTTCAGACTGCGCAGTTTCTTCAGGAGTGCTCGCGTCCTGCGGGGATACGGCGGTTTCGACCTGGCCGGTTTCGGTTGGTCCTGCGGGTGCTGTTGTCGTTTCGGCCGCCTGCTGGAAGGGCAGCTTGCCGGTGTCCCGGTAGATAAAGGCGGTGGCCAGCGCAGCAAGCCCAACCGGCACAGCCACGATCAAAGTCCAGACGAGTGTTTTCTTGTTCATTGATTTTCCTGCCGGAGAGCGCCCCTGCCGCGCTCGTTTTTCCTGTTCCCCTGTGCCGCTTCGCATTGGACGACGACCGCGGTTCCGATCAAACGGTCGCTGGTGCTGCCTGAAATGCCGCTGACACAAATTCCGATCTTGCCCATGCATAGCTTTCTTTTCAGGGCGCGGCAAGAAAACCCGCTTAAGGGCCAATGGCATTCAAACAGAATGCTTGACCTTCAGGCGATCTCAATGCCACACCTTTGCGTCATGAATACGGTTTCTCAAAAACAACTCACAAGCGTCTGTGTCTATTGCGGCTCCAGCTTTGGCTCGGACCAGTCTCACGAGGCTGCCGCCACCAGGCTTGGCCAGCTCATCGCCGAGGCGGGGCTTCGCCTTGTCTATGGCGGCGGCTCCGTCGGCCTCATGGGCACCGTTGCCAATGCCGCCCTGGAAGCAGGCGGCAAGGTCACGGGAATCATTCCGCGTTTCCTGGAAAAACGGGAAGTCATGCTGGAGACGCTCGAGGACCTCGTCATCACCGACGACATGCATGAGCGCAAGCACCTGATGTTTCAGCGCGCCGACGCCTTTATTGCCCTGCCGGGGGGCATCGGCACGCTGGAAGAAGCGGTGGAAATGATGACCTGGGCCCAGCTCGGCCAGCACCGAAAACCCGTTGTCCTCGCCAATATCAACGGCTTCTGGTCGCCGCTTCTGGAACTGCTCGACCACATGCGTGCGCAGGGTTACATCCGCCCGGACACCGAAGTTCCCTATCTGGTCGCCCGCAATGTGGACGAGATCCTGCCAATGCTGCGCAAGGCAACGTCCGGCGCACCGACTACTTCCGCAGGGGAACTGGCCTCGGTAGACAAACTCTAAGCAGCTGCAAGAAAAATGAGTTTCGGATTCCGGCCCGAAGCTGTGAATTATTATCTTTAACCAAATTGAAGTTGTCAGAATTGGATAGTACGGTCAGGACAAATACCGCAAGAACAGGCATGCTCCATGCAAACTACCCTTTTGGTTGAAGACGCGTCGTTTTTTGAAAAGGCGATCGTCAAAAAACTGCATGAAGTCGGCCGACATCAGATCATGGTTGCACGCAACTATGAGGAAGCGGAAAACTGCCTGAACCTGCCGATCGGGGAGCCGGACCTTGCCTTGGTCGACCTGACCCTGCCGGATGCACCTGACGGCGAGATTGTCGATCTGTGCGACCAGTTCAAGATTCCCACCATCGTCTTCACCAGCCGGTTCGATGCCAAGACCCGCAGCAAGATGCTGGAAAAGGGCGTCATCGACTACGTTCTGAAAGACAGCCCGGGCAGCCTGAACTATGTGGCGGAGCTGATCCGCAAACTGGCGCAGAACCCCAAGATCGGCATTCTGGTCCTCGACGATTCAGGCGTCGAACGCGATGCCATCTCGCGGATCGTTTCGAAGCACCTCTACAAGGTCTACCAGGCCGGTTCCACGGACGAAGCGCTTCAAACGCTGAAGGATCACAAGGACATCAAGCTGGTTCTGGCGGATTACTTCATGCCGGACAAGGACGGCTTTGCCTTCCTGAAAGCCGTTCGGCGGGTGCATGACCCGGAGAAGGTCGGTGTCATCGGCATGTCCTCCTTCGCCAATTCCGACAACCGGGTGCGGTTCCTGAAATACGGTGCCGCCGACTTTGTCGACAAGAACTGTTCACCGGAAGAGCTGCTGCTGCGGGTCTCACAGAACCTCGATTACATTTACCGCATCGAGGAACTGAACAATATGGCGATGCAGGACGCTCTGACCGGGCTCTACAATCGCCGCTTTCTTCTCGACGAGGTCACCAAGGGCATCAAGAAGTGGCAGGCGAGCGAGAACAACAAGCACTGGCTTGCCCTGATGGATCTCGATTCCTTCAAGGGCATCAACGATACGCTCGGCCATGACTTCGGCGATGCCGTGCTGACGAGCTTTGCGCAGCACCTGAAAAAGCTCTCCAGGGGCAACGATGTGGTTGCCCGTCTTGGCGGCGACGAGTTTTGTGTCGTTTTCTGCGACCGCAGCGAAGAGGAAGTCGTCGAGGCACTGCAGGGACTGCTGGATTCAATTCAGACTTCGCCGGTGCGCCATGACGGTGAAGAACACCTCATGCGGACCAGTATCGGCGTTGCCGAGCTTGAACCGGGACAGTTTGGAGAAGCCCTCAAAGTGGCCGATCACAGGCTCTATACTGCCAAGCGCACCGGGCGCGGTCAGCTGGTCGCAACCGGCTGAGCACGCGCCTGGCGGCGATAGCGTCGCCAGCTGTCATAGGTGAAGACCACCAGGGCACCCCAGATCATCAGGAAGGTCATCAACTTGGTCTGATCGAGCGGCTCTCCCCAGACATAGACCGCCATCAGGAAGTGGATGGATGGCGCGATATACTGCATCAGTCCGATCATGAAGAGCGGCAGACGGCGGGCTGCCGAGGAAAAGCAGATCAATGGCAGAGCCGTCACGATCCCGGTCCCGGCAAGAGCCACCAATACGGGCAGGTCGTTCAGAACCAGGGCATCCTCACCCCAGCTCAGGCTCAACAGCACATAGCCCACCGCAAGCGGAAACAGCAGCAGGGTTTCGACAAAGAGACCCGGCGTCGCCTTGACCGGCGTCACCTTGCGCACATAGCCGTATCCGGCGAAGGAAAAGGCCAGAACCAGCGACACCCAGGGCAGACCGCCAGCCAGCACCGCCTGCAGAACCACGGCAAGGGCAGCAATGGCAACGGCGGCCCCCTGCCCGATCGACAACCGTTCATGCAGCACCACGAGACCAACCACGATGCTGACCAGCGGGTTGATGAAATAGCCGAGCGAAACGTCAAGCACCTGGTCATTGGCAATGGCCCAGACGAACACCAGCCAGTTGACGGCAATGAACGAGGCAGACGCCGCAAGACCCTTGAGCACTTTCGGCTGTCGGAAAACCTCCCGGACTTCCGGCCAGCGGCCGCGCAGATACAAAAACAGGCCGACAAACAGGACGGACCACAAGATACGGTGCGACACCACGAGATCAGCTGAAATCGTGTCGGTGAGTTTGTAATAGGCCGGGAAGAAGCCCCACATGCCATAGGCGGCAAGCCCGAACATCAACCCCTGACGGAACTCGGCCTGCGCCTCGGTCTCGGTGCCCGTCTGCGACATGAAAAAGCCTTTCTGGCGCGAAGTGTTGCCGCAGTCCGTTCAGACCGCGTCAGCCTTCAAAAGCGCGAATGTGATGGAATCGACGAGGGCCTGGAATGAGGCGTCGACGATGTTTGAGGAGACCCCGATCGTGAACCAGCGACGATGGTTCTTGGTGTCGTGGCTTTCGATCAGGACGCGCGTGACAGCGCCCGTGCCACCGTTCAGGATTCGCACCTTGTAGTCAATCAGTTCGAGCCCCTCGATCGCCGACTGGTACTTGCCGAGGTCCTTCCTGAGAGCCATGTCGAGCGCGTTGACCGGGCCGTTGCCCTCTGCGACCGACATGCGCGTTTCACCATCAATGTCGACCTTGACCACGGCTTCCGACACGGTGATCAGATCGCCGATGGCATTGAAACGACGCTCCACCATCACCCTGAAGGAATTGACATCGAAATAGCGCGGCACTTCGCCCAGCTCGCGGCGCGCCAGCAACTCGAAAGACGCATCAGCCGCCTCATAGGCATAGCCATCCGCTTCCCGCTCCTTGACCTTGGCGAGCAAGCGGTCAAGCCTCGGGTCGCTTTTGTCGACTTCGATACCGACCCGGCTGAGTTCTCCCAGGAGGTTGCTCTTGCCGGCCTGATCCGAGACCAGAACGCGGCGCGCATTGCCGACGCTTTCCGGTGTCACGTGTTCATAGGTCTGCGGATCCTTCAGGATCGCCGAAGCATGAATGCCGGCCTTGGTGGCAAAGGCGGTTTCGCCGACATAGGGCGCCTGCCGGTCCGGGGACCGGTTCAGGATCTCGTCAAAGGCATGCGAAATTGACGTGATCGCCTTCAGCTGGTCATCACTGACGCCGATCTCCAAACGGTCGGAAAAGGCAGGTTTCAGTTTCAGGGTCGGGATCAGGGTGATCAGGTTGGCGTTGCCACACCGCTCTCCAAGCCCGTTCAAAGTGCCCTGGACCTGGCGTACACCGGCATCGACCGCAGCCAGGGAATTGGCAACCGCGTGGCCGGTGTCGTCATGGGTGTGAATGCCCAGGTGAGAGCCCGGCACCACGTCCTGGACCTTGGTCACGATATCGAAGATCTCGTCCGGCAAGGTGCCGCCATTGGTGTCGCACAGGACAATCCAGCGGGCGCCGGCATGATAGGCGGTTCGGGCACAATCGAGGGCGTAATCCGGATTGGCCTTGAAACCGTCGAAGAAATGCTCGCAGTCGATCATGGCTTCCTTGCCGGCATTGACCGCAGCGATCACGGTTTCATAGATCGAATCGAGATTTTCCTCGTTGCTGCAGCCCAGCGCGACGCGGACATGATAGTCCCAGGCCTTGGCAACGAAACAGCAGGCATCCGCGCTGGAAGACAGGATCTGCTGCAACCCCGGATCATTGGCCGCCGACCGGCCGGCCCGTTTGGTCATGCCAAATGCGGTAAAGGTCGCCGTCTCGGTGCGCTTTTCGCCGAAAAACTCCGTATCGGTCGGATTGGCGCCGGGGTAACCGCCCTCGATGTAATCGACGCCCAGACGTTCCAGCAGCTCGGCAATGACGGTCTTTTCGTTCACCGAAAAGTCGACACCGCTTGTCTGCGCACCGTCGCGCAGGGTTGTGTCGAAGAGATAGAGGCGTTCCTTGGTCATGGGCGTTTCCTGGGGTCGCGCGTTGTCTTTTTTGTTTAGCCGTTCTGGTTTTCGTCGGGCTTGACCGGCGACCAGGTGTCTGTGTCGTGGTCGGGATGCTGGTTCGAGACGATGCTCGCGAGGAAGGCTGCGGTCTCGACATCCTCTTCCGTCAGACGGGCGGGGATATCGGCCATGTGGTCGGTGTAGGGCAGTTTGCCTTCCACGCCATACTGGATCACCGGCGCGATACCGGCCGGATTGTCAAAAGCGCCGATGGCAATGGCGACACCATCAGGGGCTTCATAGGTGAGCGGTGTGCCACAGGCCTCGCAAAACCCGCGGGCAACCACGTTGGAGCTCCGGAAACGTTTCGGTTCACCGCGTGTCCAGGTGAGTTCGGCCTCGTCACGAATGCTGACCAGGGGTGCATAGAACCCGCCAAAGGCCTTCTGGCACATGCGGCAATGGCAGATGGAAGCCTTACCCAAGGCCCCGGTGACCTTGAACCGCACCGCGCCGCACTGGCAACCGCCCGCGTGATGTTCAGCACCTTCAGCCATCAGCAATGCTCCTTGCCACAAGTTTCAAGAATTTTCCGGCAGACGCCGTCGAGATTTGTCAGGACGTCCGAATTCCAGAAACGGAGGACCGTCCAGCCTTGTGAGCTAAGAACAAGATCTCTTTCCTGATCACGCTTCACGTCCGGGGTTTCAGCATGCTGTGAACCGTCCAGGTCAACGATCAATCGATAGGACGGCGCAGCAAAGTCAACGATGTAGCCTTCAATTGGCATCTGACGCCGAAACGGAATGCCCTCAAGCCGATGCGCGCGCAAAACGTGCCAAAGTTTTTTCTCGGCATCGGTCATGTTCGAACGAAGCGTTCTCGCGTTTGCCCTGAGGCCTCTTGAGATTTGACGATGAGGCATTGAGTAAATCCGCCAGGAAGGCTCGAGGTCTGTATGCTCTACAAAGGTTGCATCCCCCCTTCTGTCCGCAACGGCGGACATCTCCCCCGCAAGGGGGAGAAGGGAGCAAGCGGCATTTCTCTCGCATCAAGTTGCTCGCTTTCGACGAAGCAAACCTCCAGATCCGCTAAGGCGCGAACACTGCTAGACAGGTCATTGGCAAGACAGCACGGCAACCACCCCTCTCCCCCCTTGCGGGGGAGATGTCCCTGAAAGGGACAGAGGGGGGTACCTTGGGCGTCCGCCGGCACAATCCTCACCGCTTGACCTCCCAGGTGGTCACGCGCTCGCCGGTTGCCGAGTCTTTTGAATCCTTTAGCAGGATTCCCTGAGAGGTCAGTTCATTGCGGATCTCGTCGGCCTCAGACCAGTTCTTGGCCTTGAGCGCCTCCAGCCGGCGGCCGATGGCGGCCTGGATGGCGGCTTCATCGATGCCGCTGAGGTCCGCCTGAACCGGTCCCAACCCCAGCAGTGCGGCGGAGGCGGAATAGTCCTCCAGTCTGGACGGGTCCTTGGCCGCCTCGACCGCAAGCGCGTGCAGGGCCTGAATGGCCGCAGACGTGTTCAGGTCATCCAGCATCGGCTCCAGAACTTCCGGTGCAGGGGCTGCATCGGTTGGCACCGGATCCGGCCAGCGCGCAAGCAGGTTCTCCGCCTCCTCCAGCTTGCGCTGGGAGAAGTCGATCGGCTCGCGGTAATTGGTCATCAGCATGGCCATGCGAAGGACTTCGCCCGGCCATTTGCGCCCACCGAAACTCTCCGTTTCCAGAAGCTCCTGAATGGTGAAGAAATTGCCCTCGGACTTGGACATCTTCCGGCCTTCCACCTGCAGGAAGCCGTTGTGCATCCAGTAATTGGCCATGGTGGACGTGTCGTTTGCGCAGCACGACTGGGCGATCTCGTTTTCATGGTGAGGGAAGATCAGATCCAGACCGCCACCGTGAATGTCGAACACCTTGCCGAGATGATGAGCGCTCATGACCGAGCACTCGATATGCCAGCCAGGGCGTCCACGCCCCCAGGGGCTCTCCCAGCCCGGCTCTTCGGCTGAGGAGAGTTTCCAGAGCACGAAATCGCCAGGGTTTTTCTTGTGTTCATCGACGGCGATACGGGCGCCGGCCAGCTGCTCATCGAGCTTGCGCTTGGACAGTCCGCCATAGTCCGGCATGGAGGCCGTGTCGAACAGCACCTCGCCGCCCGCTTCATAGGCGTGGCCCTTGTCGATCAGCGTTGCGATCATCTCCACCATGCCGTCGATATGCTGGGTCGCCCGTGGCTCGAATGTCGGTTCTTGCACCGCAAGAGCCTTGATGTCCTTGTGGTACTGATCGGCCGTCTTCTTGGTGACCAGCGCGATGGCCTCGTTCAGCGGCAGGGCCGGATGATCGCGCAAAGCCCGCGCGTTGATCTTGTCATCGACGTCGGTGATGTTGCGCGCATAGGTGACATGATCCGCACCATAGAGCTGGCGAAGCAGGCGGAACAGCACATCGAAGACGATGGCCGGCCGGGCATTGCCGATATGGGCGTAGTCGTAAACCGTCGGTCCGCAGACATAGAGACGCACGTTCTCGTCATCGATCGCGCGGAATTCCTCCTTGGCGCGCGTCAATGTATTGGTGAGCTTCAAGCCCTTGAAAGTGCCGGATTTTTCTGTCTCAGCGGCGCTCATGTCAAACGGTCTCCTGGCCGGCTGGCCGGGCGATCCGTCTCAGAGGAATTTTTGCCAAGAGGGAACGGCCACAGCCAGCGGTGTCGCTAGCTGCAAATAATGGTGATCGAAATGATGTTCCGTGTGGCCGTCATCATGGCGGGCTTTATGGACCGGAAATTGGAAGCCGGTCAAGGCTGCAAATGGCAGGAAAGGCCAAATCCCGCCCCCTGTGGCGTTGGCGCCTCACCAGAACTGCCCTAAAGTTTGACGATTGGGAATCAGAGGGGGAATTTCCGATGGGTAACTTTTGGTCCGGCCGAAATAACCGAGCGTCAATCGCTCTGGCGCTGTGCATCGCCTTGTCCGGAGGGTTGACTGGCAGTCCGTCATGGGCGCAATCGGAGACAGCGCCCTCCGAAACCCAGGTCGTCCCCCCGCCGCAGTTTCTGGATCCGGAAACTCCGATTGCCAGGGCCATCCAGTCGGAAATGTCTCCGGACCTAGATCAAGGTCTTGTCCTCCACTATGGCGAACGCGCCTTCGCACCGGTCTGGTTCACCGAAGACGGGTTGACCGAAAACGCCCATCTGACGATCGCCGCCATGGCGGCGGCCAATGAACACGCGCTCAATCCGAACAATTACGACCCGCTCGGCTTCATCAAGCGGTCCGAAACGGCCACCAGCGAACAGGACTGGGCGCGCTTCGACATTGACCTCTCGGTCCAGTTCCTGCGCTACGCAACCCACCTCTCCTCTGGTCGCGTCCAGCCAAACGCCGTCAACAAGGCACTGAACCTGTTTCCGGACAGGCCGGACCCGAAGAACCTGTTCAAAGCCGTCGCCCGGTCGGAAGACTTCAGCGCCTTTCTCGACAGTCTCGCACCGCAATCCGACAACTACGCCCGGCTGAAGAGACGGCTCGGCCAATTCCGGGAAAAGGCGGCCGAGGGTGGATTTACACCGATACCGGACGGCGAGGTGCTGAAACCCGGCATGGACGATCCGCGGATTGCCGTCCTGCGTCAGCGGTTGATCGAGGAAGATATTCCGGGCGCAGCGGACCATAATGGCGAAGCCTATGACGGCGCCCTGGTCGAGGCCGTGAAGACGTTTCAGGAATACCACGGCCTCGCGACCGACGGGGTGATCGGCAAGAACACGCTCGCCAAACTGAACATTCCCTTGCAGGAAAAGCTGATCCAGATGGAGCTCAACATGGAGCGCCGTCGATGGATGCGTGACGATCTGGGCGAATTCTACATCTTTTCCAATCTGGCCGATCAGAACCTGAAGGTGGTGCGCAACGGCAAGACCATCCACACGGCACGGGTTGTCGTCGGCAAGCCTTATCACGCCACGCCGGTCTTCTCCGATCAGCTTGAATATGTGGAGATCAATCCCTTCTGGAACGTCCCCTATTCCATCGCCACCAAGGAATACCTGCCGAAACTGAAGCAGAATGCCTCCGCGCTCAGTGGCAAACAGATCCGCGTCTTCCAGGATGGCACGGAAATCGCCCCGACCCAGGTGGCCTGGAACAGCTACTCCGGCGGCAATTTTCCGTTCCGCCTGCGCCAGGACCCGGGCGACGGCAACGCCCTTGGGCGGATCAAGTTCATGTTCCCCAACCGGTTCAACATCTACATTCACGACACGCCGTCAAAATCGCTGTTCTCGCGCGCCGAACGCGCCTTCAGTCACGGCTGTATCCGGGTGTCCAATCCGTTCAAGCTCGCAGACGTGCTGCTTGCCGATGTCAACGCCAATCCTGGCCACTGGGAAACGATCCGCGACAGCGAAAAACGGACGGTTATCAAGCCGGCCGCTCCGATCGAAGTCCACCTGACTTACCTGACCGCCTGGATGAACAAGGACGGTTCGACCCATTTCAGAAAAGACATTTATGGCCGCGACAAGGTGCTGCTGGAAGCATTGAGAACAGCCATGACTCAGAACCTCTGACAATAAACCACTGTAAACAAAGAATTTCTCATTTTTTAGAAAGCTGAACGGCAGCTGAATGCACCGCTCAGCATGGGTTCAAGGGCGCGCGCCTATTCTCCAGTCAATCGATAACGGATTGCCATCTGGAGAGCCCCATGTTGAACCGCATCTTTGTTCTGATCTTTCTCGCCCTGGTCTTCGGCGGCCCCTTCGTCGCCATCCTTGCCATCACTGACGGCACCGAGGCGTTTGGCCAGGAAGCCCAGCAGAAGGGCATGTGCCTGACCACCGGCACCGGATGCGGCAATGGCAATATCATTGTCACCGTCGCCGGTCGCATCTAAAAGACAGCAGTAGCAACACAAATGTGTTAGCTTGAAGTTCGGTCGGTTGTTTGGCAAGATTCGAAGATGGACTACAAAGCACTTGAAGACAAAGCGGAATCCGCGGCGGAATTCTTGAAGATGATGGCATCCGCGCCGCGATTGCTGCTGATGTGCCTGGTGCTTGAGGAAGAGCGCTCCGTTGGCGAACTCGCCGAGAAGACCGGCATGCGGATGCCGACCGTCTCGCAGCAGCTGGCCCTTCTGCGGGCTCAAGGGCTTGTATCAACCCGCCGCGAGGGCACCACGATCTATTATCGGCTGGCAAGCGAACCGGTCAAAGACATCATGGCCATGCTCTACAAGCATTTCTGTTCCGGTGAAGACCTTCCCGTCGCCAAGCACCTGGAAAGTCTGGACGCAGAATAGCCGGCAGATCCCGGGCTCTGGCGATCACCCTTTGACGAAATCCCCGCATTTGGGCGGCTCCTGATCCCCCCAGGGCATCAGCGGCACGGTCGAGGTCGAGTTCTTCGGGCTGCCTTCGATCAGCTTGTCCGAATAGACCAGATAAACAAGCACATTGCGCTTTGCATCGCAGCCGCGCACGATCTGCATCTTCTTGAACATGAAGGAGCGGCGCTGCCGGAACATCTCCTCGCCTTGCTCGAAATTCTCCTTGATCGTCACCGGGCCGACCTGGCGGCAGGCCAGCGAAACGTCGGAAACCTCTTCGGCCACACCAAGCCAGCCAGAGACACCGCCCTTTTCCGGCACCGTGAAATGGCAAGCCACGCCGTCCACGATCGGATCGTCGATGGCATAGGTGGCCAGCTTGTGATCCGGGGTCAGAAACTTCCAGACGGTTGATTTCTTGAAGATGAGATCGGGTTCATCCGCAGCCAGGGCAGCCCCGGCACCTTGAAACATCAGGGCAATACCCAAAGTTGCGGCGATGAATAAACGCATAAAATCCTCCTGATCGGGAACGCCCCTCATGTGGGGATCACGACGGCATGGTCAACCATAAAGCCAAAAACAAACACGCGCCCGAGGGCGCGTGCAAGCTTGCCGGTCATCTGTTTCGGAAAGACGTCAGCGCGCCTCTTCAAGAACCTTTTCGTCCGGTTCGACCGTTTCCTCCCGGGCCTCACCGGTTTCCTCGGAAGTTTCGACCATGTCTTCCGGTGTCAGATCCAGAGCATCTTCCGCGTCTGTGTCCTCTTCGGCTGCATCCATGGCAAGAGAGGCAGCGAAGTCGCTATCGGAGACGAGATCCGGGGCCGCCTCGCCCGAATTGTCGACAGCACCAGCGCTTTCGGCCGCTTCAACTGCAGCGTCTTCGACAGGCTCTTCGGCAGCGGGCTCGGTGACAGCCTCAGCCGCAGCTGGAACGGAACCGTCTAGCGCGTCTTTCAAGTCGGCGATGCGTTCACGTGTCCAGACCTGCGGCTGGTCGAGGCCGAGCGCTTCGTCATAGGCCCGCGCCACGTTCAAAGGCAGATGGAAATCAAAATCATCCCTGGATGCAAACTGCGATGACAGGGCATCCTTGACTGCAAAGAACGTGTCCTTGAGACCAAGGCTCTGTTCCACACAGGCCGCAGCCGCGTCCCGCAAGGTGGTCACGTAGTCGCGCGTGGTCTCGATCGCGGTCGCAACGGCCTGGGGACCGTTCGCGACCCTGCCGCGACCCGGCACCAGCGCACTGGGCCGGAAAGCAGTGATCCTGTCGAGCGCGCGCGGCCAATCGGCAAGGTGGGCGTCGCCGCAATAGGGGCTGGCAGATTTCTGGACCAGGTCGCCGGCAAAAATCACGCCGCTCGCCGGCACCCAGACAACCAGATCGCCCATCGTATGACCGCGGCCGAGATGCATCAGGCGGACGTCCAGACCGCCGAGATCGATGGACATGGATGAGGCAATCGTCATGGTCGGCATGACGCAGCCCGCACCTGCGGGCAGACCCGAGAAGAGATCGGGATCCCGTTCGCGGGAGACAAGCAGGTCCTCCGCGCCGCGCATCTCGATCATGCGCCGGCTGAGATCGGACGCGATCACCTCACCGGCCTCAAAGGCGGGAGCGCCAATCGCGCTGTCGGCATGGAAATGGGTCAGCACCACCGATTTGACGGGCTTGTCGGTCAGCTCCCGGATCTTGTCGAGGACCTTTGCGGCCTGGGCCTCCGTCGCCTGGCCATCGACGACAAGCACGCCGCGGTCTCCGATCACCACGCCGGTATTGGAGCATCCGTCCGCGCTATAGGCATAACAACCGCGTCCGAGTTCGACGAACTCTTCGTTCGCGCCCGGTGCCGTCTCGGCCCTTTTTGTCATCCCTACCATCGCGGTCTCGCTTTCCTGCCAGCTGCCTGACTGCCTGCATCATTCCGCACGGCCTTTGCCATGCCTTTTTCCGTTGACTGTAGCGTCTCAGCTTCCGTGCCTGATTCGCAATTTTCCACCTGTGAAATCCTTAACTATTCCTTTTTTATCAACAGATAGGTCCGGTAAAATGCCGTCTTTCGACTTCCCCAACCGAAGCTCTCTGCCGTTCTTGCTTGCCGACCTCACACTTTTTCGTAGCAGGCCGGGTTGTCATTGCCGCGATTTTCAAGTGGTTATACTTGCTAGTGCTAGAAAATGGCCGGAACGCGGCAGGGTTCTTCTGCACGTTCGAACAGGCTTAACGAAAACCAGAGGTGGCAATCAGCTCATGTCCGCACACAAGGGTTCCAAGACTGACCCCTCACACCGGTCCGTTCCAGACCAGCCGGTTCTCCAGCTGCGCCATTTTCTGCCCTACCGGCTCAATCATCTGGCGGAAACGGTCAGCCGGTCCTTTTCAAAGATCTATGCCGACACCTATGGCATTGGCATTCCCGAATGGCGCGTGCTTGCCATGCTTGGGGAGCACCGGGAAATGACCGCCCGAGATGTCAGTCAGGCGACGTCGATGCACAAGACCAAGGTCAGCCGCGCCGTCGCAGCCCTTGAAAAAAGCAATCTGATCCAGAGGGTGAAAAACCCGGAGGACCAGCGCGAACAGACCCTGCGGCTCAGCAAGGAAGGCATCGCGGTTTATGAAGACATCGTGCCACGCGCGCTGGCCTATTCCAGGCAACTGGAAGAAGCGCTGACAGATGACCAGAAAGCGCTTCTTGACGACCTGTTTGAAAGGCTGCATCAGGCAGCCCTCGACCATGACACCCCCTGATCCCGAACCGCGCCCCATTAACCTAACGTGAGAGCTTTGGTTGCTATTGATTGGTGCAGCAGTGATGATGTGCAACACGGCGAAAGCCGATACGGCGTGGGGAAAGGCGCTGTAGGGGACAGGTTATGGGACGTCGCGGGACCTTCAGGTCGAACAGCTTGGCGCGCGCTATTGCGGCTGGCGCAGTCCTTGTGCTGTGCGCACAGGCGGCCGAAGCTGCGAGCTGCGCCAGCCTGAAATCCGAATTGCGACAGCTGGAATCAGGCTCCTCATCACAGTCGCCCGCAGCCAAGAAGTGGAGCACTGCCAAACGCCAGCAGCAAAAAGCCCTGAGCGCGGCCGAGCGCGATGCGGCTCACTTCGGCTGTTCCACGGTTTCGTCAGCGAAATGCAAGGGTCTCAACAAGAAGATCAAGAGCATGCGCCGGAACCTGAAGGCCATTGAACGGCAACTTGCAAAGTCCAGTGGCGGTGTCGGAAATCCCAAGCGCATTCGCCAGGTGCGCGCTGCAATCAAGAAGCAGAACTGCAATGCGCCGGCCAGAACGCAATCGGCAGACAACCGACCCCGGTCAGAGGGCGACAAACCTCGGTCGCTGCTTTCAAGACTGTTCAACCCCCAATCCCGCGCCGAGCCGGTGGCAGCAACATCCGGTGACCGCGAGATCTCGGCAGTTCGCAAGAAGTCGAGAACCACGAGCAGCAGCAGCAGGCGCCGGCTGCCCTCCGGAGGTCTGTTCCGAACCCTGTGCGTTCGGACTTGCGACGGGTACTTTTTCCCGGTCAGCTACTCCACGGGCAAGCGCCAGTTTGCCAATGACGAAGCACGCTGCTCCGAAATCTGCCCCGCTGCCCAGACAGAACTTTATGTCTATCGCAATCCGGGCGGCGATCCGACCCAGATGATGTCGCTTGCCGGAGAGCTCTATTCCGAACAGCCCTTCGCCAACCGCTACAAGAGCGAATATGTCGAGGGATGCAGCTGCCGCCAGACCCGATCAAGCCAGTCCCGCTCTGCCTGGTCAGAACTGGGCACAGGCTCAGGCAGCCGGGTATTTTTCTCGGATATCAGCTCCGGCTTGCCACGACGCAGCCTGCAGCCGAGCCGCGGCAGCACCTTCGAAGATGAAGGCCGCGCCGCTTCGCCGATGGCGCGCACGCCTCTGCAACGCGCCCAGCTGCCGCGTTATGAAGATCCGGATACGCAGTTCAATCTGGAAAAGGGCTTCGATGTAACCGCCAGCCTCAGCCTTGCGGCTGCAAGACTGGGCAAGACCGGCGAAGATGCTATCTCCGGCCTGGACCTTCGAGACGGTTTGCCTGTGCTGTCGACACGTTCGTCAAAAAGTGAGGACGACGCGGAAATCGCCGCCTTTGCACCCGTATTCCAGAGCAATGACGACGGTTTCCGGGATGCATCGGACCGCGAGAATTCGGTCAGGGTAGTCGGTCCAGAATTTTTTGTTTCCCAATAAGCGGCAACATTGCCTTCATGTCCGGGCCATGATCCATTCCGGTCAGGACACGTCTCAGCGGCATGAACAGCCCCCTGCCCTTGCGGCCGGTCTCCGCTTTCAGGGCAGATGTCCAGGCACCCCAGCTTTCCTCGGTGATGTCCCCTTCCGGCAGGAAGGCGCGTGCCTGCGCGACAAAATCCCGGTCTTCATCCTCAATCCGGCTTTCAACCGGACCGGTGATGATCTGCCAGTAGGTCAGCGCGTCATCAACTGTCTCGCAATTGCCGCGGACTGCCATCCAGAAGGCTTCGCTCGGCTCAATGCCAAGAGCTGCCAACCTCTCTGACACCGCATCAAGCGGAAGGTCATGGACCAGGCGGGCATTCAGCCCTTTCAGTTCGTCAGGGTCGAACTTTGCCGCGGACCGGGAAACGCTCGTCAGGTCGAATTTTTCAACAAGAGCATCCATTGTCGGCACCGGTTCCACGGCCTGGCTTGTGCCCGTCAGGACGGCCAGAGACGCGACCGCCATGGGTTCCAGTCCGGCTTCGCGCAGCGAGCCGATCGACAGCGCGCCCTTGCGCTTCGACAGCCCCTCGCCGTCTCTCGTTGTCAGCAGGTTATGATGACCGAAGACCGGCGGCTTTGCATCCATCGCCTCGAAGATCGCGATCTGAACACCCGTGTTGGAGATGTGGTCCTCGCCGCGAATGATGTGCGTGATGCCCATCTCGATGTCATCGACAATCGAGGTGAAGGTGTAGAGATAGGACCCGTCGGCCCGGATCAGCACCGGATCGGACATGGATGCCAGATCGACCGCCTGGTCTCCGCGGCAGAGATCCGACCAGGCAACATCGGTGCGCCGGGTCTCAAACGGGTCTCCATCGTGGTTCGGCAGAAGAAAGCGCCAATGCGGCTTGCGGCCCTCGGCCTCAAACGCGGCCCGCTCTTCTTCGCTCTGCTGCAGGCCGGCGCGATCATAAACCGGCGGCCGGCCGAGTGCCCGCTGGCGTGAGCGGCGGCGCTCCAGCTCTTCCGGTGTCTCGTAACACGGATAAAGGAGGCCGGCGTCCTTCAGCTTCTGGGCAGCGACATCATAGGTCGGCAACCGGTCGGACTGGCGCTCGGTCCGATCCGGGTCGATCCCCAGCCAGCGCAGGTCCTTTTCGATCGAGTCGGCATATTCCTGCTTCGAGCGCACGGTATCCGTGTCATCGAACCGCAAGATGAATTGTCCGCCCATCTTCCTGGCAAAAAGCCAGTTGTAGAGCGCAGGACGGCTATTGCCGATGTGGATATGGCCGGTCGGCGACGGCGCGAAGCGAACAGTAACAGTCATGGCGGTTGAGTTAGCCCGTGAGACGCCAGTCATCAACCGAAAATCGGGACCTGTTTCAAGTTTGTTGTGCCCGCCGGTAAAGGCGCGTCATCCAGGTCAAAACGCCGGAATAGATCAGGCAATACCCTCCCATGACCGCGATCTGGAGGTCAAAGGAAACGCCAAGATCAATCAGCCAACCGACCAGCCCGGGCCCGGCCGCAGAGGCAAACACCATGACGGCAAAGGCAACGGAACGGATCGCCCCCATGTGCCGGGTGCCATAGGCTTCTGGCCAGAAGGCCCCGACCAGCGTGCCGTTGAAGCCGTTCGAGATGCCCACAAGGGCCATGAACACGAAGGCTGCGTATTGGGCATGGACCGTCGTGAGCACCAGACAGGCGAGCGCCAGCGGGATAAGTGTGAAAGGCAACAGCTGCCGGGCGGAAAACCGGTCGATCAGGGGACCGATGACAAGGCTGGCACAGACAACACCGCTGGCCATGATGACGAAGGCACTGGCGAAGACTTCCATCGACCAGCCCCGCAGCTCCACGAGATAGACCTGGTGAAAGAAGATCGACGTGCCCACGAAGGCCGGTGTGTTCACACCGAGATTGACCAGCCAGAAGCGGTAGTCAGCCAGGGCTTCCTTCCGTGTCCATTGACGGCCCTCCGCCTTGGTGGCAGCGACTTCCGTCGCAGTCGGCGTTCTTTCGCGCTTCAGCAACAGCATCAGAACGGGAAAGGCGATCAGGACGAGACTGAGTGCGGAGACGGACCAGGCCCCGCGCCAACCGTAACTTGCTGCCAGGACGACAAACAGGATCGGAAACAGGGCCTCCGCCGTCGGAAAACCGATCATGGCAATGGAAACGGCCCGGCCGCGTTGCGCGGAGAACCAGCGCCCTGCGGCAGTAATCGACGTGTGGGTCATCATGCCCTGGCCGCAGAGGCGCAGGCCGTAGAAGGCGACGGCAATCATCCAGATCGCCGAGGTGCTCGCCATGAGAAGGCATGACAGGGCAAGACCGGCCAGCACCACGGCGGCGATCCACCTGACGCGAAAATGGTCAAGGCTCTTGCCGACATAAGGAAGCGTGAACGCGCTTGCGAGCGTCGCCACCATGTAGAGCAGGCCCAGATCACCATGACTGAGGCCGAATTCGGCGCGCAGATCACCTGCGGACAGGGCGATGAAGAAGGTTTGGCCGAACCCGGAGAAGGCCGCAAGCAGGTAGCAAGCAGACAGCCAGCGCGCATTGTCGCGCAAGAAGGAGAAATAGGACATCAAGGCCATGCCTTCTCAAACGCGGGAACGAATTTGCCACACAAATTGACCTCGTCCTGAGGAGCTGTGCAGCAGTGTCTCGCAGGATCGGCCGCTCGTTCCGGAGCGAGTTGCCCATCCCTCGAGACGGGCCAGAAAGCCGTCCTCAGAATGAGGTTGAGAGATTTTGTAATCCCGCTCAGGACCGGTCCCGGAACCGGTTGGTGATCGGATACCGACGGTCCTTGCCGAAATTGCGCTCGGTGATCTTGACGCCGGGAGGCGCCTGCCGGCGCTTGTATTCTGCAATATAGAGAAGATGCTCGATGCGGTGGATCAGATCTCGGTCATGGCCTCGTGCCTCTATGTCGCTGACCGACATCTCGTCTTCGACCAGACATTCCAGGATATCGTCCAGAACGTCATAGGGCGGCAGGGAATCCTGGTCGGTCTGGTTTTCGCGCAACTCCGCCGTCGGCACCTTGGTGATGATGTTGGCCGGGATCACCTCGCCGGCCGGCCCGAGCAGCCCGGCCGGCTGGTTCTGGTTGCGCCAGGCAGACAGATGGTAGACCTGCGTCTTGTAAAGGTCCTTGATCGGATTGTAGCCGCCGTTCATGTCGCCATAGAGCGTTGCATAGCCGACCGACATCTCCGACTTGTTGCCGGTTGTCATGACCATCTTGCCGAACTTGTTGGAGACCGCCATCAGGATCACACCGCGCGCACGGGACTGGAGGTTCTCCTCCGTCGTGTCCGACTTAGTCCCGGCAAAGAGACCGCTCAAGGCACTTGTGAACCCCTCCACAGGCTCGGCAATCGGAACAGTGTCATAGCGGATGCCGAGAGCCCTGGCACAATCGGCGGCATCCTTGATGCTTTCTTCGGACGTGTAGCGATAAGGCAGCATGATGGCGTGCACCTTGTCTGCCCCCAGTGCATCGACGGCCATGGCCGCGCAGATGGCCGAGTCGATCCCGCCAGACAATCCCAGGACTACGCCGGGAAATCCGTTCTTGGTGACATAGTCACCCAGTCCCATCACGCAGGCCCGCCAATTGGCCTCATCCAGATCGGGCAGTTTGGCGACCTCGCCGTTTTCGCAGACCCAGGTGTCTCCGTCGCGGCGCCAATCGCTGAACCCGAGTGCGGTTTCGAACTGCGGCAACTGGAAGGCCAACGACCTGTCAGCGTGAAGCGCAAAGGACCCACCGTCGAAGACCAGTTCATCCTGTCCGCCGAGCTGGTTGCAATAGATCAGTGGCAGCCCGGTCTGCACCACCCGGGACACCACGACCTGCAGCCGTTCCTCCGCCCGGTTTTCCCAATAGGGCGAGCCATTCGGCACCAGAAGAAGTTCGGCCCCCGTCTCCTCCAGGCATTCGCAGACTTCGTCGTTCCAGATGTCTTCACATATTGGCAAGCCGATGCGCACGCCCCGGAAATCGACCGGCCCCGGCAGCGGACCGGCCGCAAACACACGCTTTTCATCAAAGACGCTGTAATTCGGCAGGTCGTATTTGGTGCGCACGGCGCGAATTTCGCCCTGATCGAGCAGGAGTGCAGCGTTGTAGACCTTTCCATCGTCGGCACGCCAGGGCGAGCCGACAATCAGGCCGGGACCGCCGTCGGCGGTTTCCTTCGCCAGCGCTTCCGCCGCTTCCATGCATCGGCGAACGAAAGCGGGTTTCAGAACCAGGTCTTCCGGCAGATATCCCGCCAGCACCAGTTCCGAGGTCAGCACCAGATCGGCCCCCTTCCCGGCTGCTTCGCTACGCGCCTTGCGCACAAGCTCGGCATTGCCGGCGACATCGCCAACGGTTGGGTTGAGCTGCGCAACAGCCAGACGGAAACGATCAGAAATCATCGGAAGAACACCAGGACGTGACATGACTGTCTGGTGTAGCGACAAGCCTGAGCGCTTGCAATCGTCCAGGCGTCACACCTGCGCAGAAAGCCGTTTAAAGAAGGGCGAGCCCGGCCATTTCCTGTTCGGGCTGAACGTCGGCTTCCGGCGCGGCCATGCCGGACAGGTCCGTCACTTCGAGCTTGCGCAAGGGCTTTTGGTGCCCAGGGCCGAGAATGCCTTTCGATCGTCCCTGCAGCTCCTGCCGCTCGAGAATCTCACCAATATGGCGATAGAGAATGGCCGGAGCGATCGGCTTGGCCACAAAGCCATGAATGCCAATCTCGATGGCTTCCAAGATCGTCGCCCGCTTGGCATGGGCCGTAACGATGAGAACAGGCGTCGTGCTTGCAAGCAGGTCCCGGTCGGCACGCAGGATCCGCAGAAACTCGTTGCCGCCAAAGGGGCTCATCACCCAGTCGCACAGAACGATGTCCGGTTTCCGGTCGACCACCAGTTCCAGCGCCTCCGCACCGTCGCTGGCCTCAAATACCGAGCGAATGCCGAAGCCGGACAGCACCGACCGCAGAATCGTGCGCATGTGCGGATTGTCCTCCGCAA
Organism: Labrenzia sp. VG12; assembly: GCF_002237595.1. NCBI lineage: Bacteria > Pseudomonadati > Pseudomonadota > Alphaproteobacteria > Hyphomicrobiales > Stappiaceae > Labrenzia > Labrenzia sp. VG12. The sequence continues at coordinate 606,749 of NZ_CP022529.1, read as the reverse complement.
CCAGACAGGAAATCTTCGACAGATCCCATTTGTCCCGCACTCACCCTCTCCTCGTCCCTTGGCATCCCGATAACCAGATATGCCGCGTCTGCGTTAAGCGAGGCTTACTTCAAGGTGTGCCGAGTGCAGAAAAATGATCATTACAAACAAAAAGGGCGGCCTGGGCCGCCCTTTAACTTACGCTGCGTAAGAATTTTTACGGATTATGCGCTCGCGGCCAGCGGTTCCGCCCGGCGATCGTCCCGTTCCTTTTTCAGGTTTTCAGCGATCAGGAAAGCCAGTTCCAGCGCCTGGTCGGCATTGAGCCGCGGGTCGCAATGGGTATGGTAACGATCGCCCAGCTGTTCGGCGGTCAGCGCGTGTGCACCGCCGGTGCACTCGGTCACGTTCCGACCGGTCATTTCGACATGAACGCCGCCGGCATGCGTACCCTCGGCCCGATGGACCGCGAAGAAGGCTTCCACCTCCTTCAGGATGCGGTCGAACGGACGGGTCTTGT